>NZ_JBEXSX010000013.1:0-176536 GCF_040613835.1 Streptomyces sp. NPDC006207
CTCATCGGTGGTGAACCGGTCTGGGTCGAAGTAGGCACTGGAGTACAGCGCGACCATCCGGCTGCCCTCCCCCAGCGCCTGGTTCATCCGCAGGATGAAGTTCTCCCCCGCTCCCCAGTGCCAGGTGTCCAACTCAACGTCGTAGCCGGCGTCCGTGAGCTGCCAGGCCACCCACTCCGCCCACGCACGATCCGGCGTCGCATAACTGACGAACAACCGCCCGCCACCCGCGGCAACCAAGCCCTCGCCGTCCACACCGCACCCCCGACCTCACCCATGTGCCACCACCGAGGCTAGAACCACCACCCCCCACCCCGCCCCCACTTCGACACACAACACCCCAAGCCGCTTCCGAGAGCAGCCGGACCCACCATCAGCCGTCGCGGAGGCTTTACAGTGGGCCCCACCCCTCCCCGATGACCTGCGGTTTTCCGCGGCGATTCCTCGCTTGGGGAACGCCTGGGGGAGTCGATCACCCACCACCTCATTCCGACCGACACGGGGCCGGGGTCAATGGAGACATGGGTGCACGCAGAGCCGGGAATTCGAAGTGAAATTCCGGACAGGACCGTTCGCCGTACATCCCTCCCCGTAATTCCTCACGCAAGGAGAATCCCGATGACTCGCACACGACGTCTGGTAGTCCTCACCGCTTCCGCCGCCCTGGCCGCGGGAGGTGCCCTGATCCCCGCCACGGCCTTCGCCGCGCCGGCGTCGGCGCAGGCCGACTCCGTGGTGACGCAGACCTCCCAGCAGTGGGCCGGCGCCGTCAGCGGCTACGTCAGTGACGACTACTGCTATTCCGGGGAGGACGCATACTATTACTACTACGAGGCCTGCGACATTTACTGGGGTTGACCCGGAACGGCCGTCGCGAAATCCGGCTCGCATACCTGCCGGGTGGTGGGAGCCACCCGGCCTCGATCGTTCAGAGCCCCGTGGCCGCGGCGGTCCGCTTCAGCCGCCTGCGGCGCACCACGCGGTGGTTCCGCTTCCCGCCCGCGGCGAGCGGCCGCAGCGCGATCCACACCCGGATCTCCGCGCCTCCCAGCACCGAGGAGCCGAGCCGGACGTCGCCCCCGGTGGATTCCGCGAGGCGCCGTACGATGTCCAGCCCGAGGCCCGTGGAACCGTCGCCGCCCGCGCCCTGGCCGCGCCGCAGTGCGGCCGCCGGGTCCTTGATGCCCGGGCCCGCGTCGGAGACCAGCACGATCACCGCCTCCTGGCTGCTGTGCACGTCCACCGCGAAGGCCGTGCCCTCGGGGGTGTGCCGGAAGACGTTGCCGAGCATGGCGTCCAGCGACGCCACCAGATCGGCCCGCGCCACCGGCACCCGCACCGGGCGTTCGACGCCCGCGGTGCTCACCTCGCGGCCCTGGTCCTCGGCGAGCGCCGACCAGAAGGCCATCCGCTCCCGGATCACCTCGGCCGCGTCGCAGCCCACCGCGACCGGCTGGCTCTGCGCCTGCTGGGCCCGCGCGGTGCGGATGATCTGGTCCACCTCGCGCTCCAGCTGGGCCACCGCGTGCCGGGTCTGCTCCCCGGCGGGGCCGTCGCCGAGCGAGGCCGCGTTGAGCCGCAGCACGGTCAGCGGGGTCCGCAGCCGGTGCGACAGGTCGGCGGCCAGCTCCCTTTCGTTGGCGAGCAGTTGCACCACCTGGTCCGCCATCGCGTTGAACGCGACGGCGGCGGAGCGCAGTTCGGCCGGTCCGTCTTCCGGGACGCGTACGGTCAGGTCCCCGCGCCCCAGGCCGTGCGCGGCCTCCGCGAGGCGCTCGGCCGGCCGCACCAGGCGCGTGCCGAGCCGGTCCGCCACGGCCACCGCGCCGACGATCAGGCCCACGCCGACCAGCGCCAGCACCGCCCAGGCGGCGGTGACCCCGCGGCTGACCTCGCCGTCCGGCACGAACACCTCGACCACCGCCACCGAGCCCGAACCGACCGCGGTCGGCTGCAGCAGGGCGTAGCCCCCGGCCACCGGGACGGTGGAGGCCCGGCCCAGTTCCGACGCCCGGTCCAGGTCGGCGTCCGGCGCGTGCGGGTCGCCGATCTCCACCCCCGCCGTGCCCTCCGTCGCCGGCACCCGCACCGCGATCCGGCCGTCGGCGCCCGCCTGCGTCGAGGCCACCGCCCGCTCCAGCTGGGTGCGGTCGGTGGTGATCGCCAGCGCCGGCCCTATGGCCGCGGCCTGCCGCTCCGCGTTGCCGATCGCCCGGTCCCGGGCCATCTCCTTGACGGTGAGCGCCAGCGGCACCGCGAAGGCGACGACGACCATGGCCGTCACCGCGACGCAGACCTTGACCAGCGCCCACCTCACCGCGGTGGCTCCAGCTTCACACCCACCCCGCGCAGCGTGTGCAGGTAGCGCGGCCGGGCCGCGGTCTCCCCCAGCTTGCGCCGCAGCCACGACAGATGGACGTCGATGGTCTGGTCGTCGCCGTACGACTGCTGCCACACCTCCGACAGCAGCTCGCGCCGTGCCACCACCACGCCCGGCCGGGCCGCCAGGAAGGAGAGCAGGTCGAACTCACGGCGGGTCAGGTCCAGCGGCGCCCCGTCCAGGACGGCCTGGCGGCGCAGGACGTCGATCTGCAGCCCGCCCACCCGCAGCACGCGGTCCGCCTCCGCCGACCGCGAGCGGCGCAGCACCGCCGCCATGCGCGCCGACAGGTGCTCGACCGAGAACGGCTTGATGAGGTAGTCGTCGGCGCCCGCGTTGAGCAGCCGCACGATCTCCGACTCGTCGTCCCGCGCCGTCGCGATGATCACCGGCACGTCCGTGATGCCGCGCAGCATCTTCAGCGCCTCGGCCCCGTCCAGGTCCGGCAGGCCGAGGTCCAGGATCACCACGTCGAAGCCGACCTGCGCGACCTCCCGGAGCGCCTCCAGGGCCGTGCCCACGCTCCGTACGGAGTGCGCGGCCTCGGTGAGGTGCCGGATGAGGGCGGAGCGCACGAACTGGTCGTCCTCGACCACGAGCACACTTGCCATGGCCCGCAACTTAGCCCATGAGGGGGATGCCGGGTGGGCGCGAGCACGTCAGAACCTGAAGCGCAACCCCCGGCTCCGTTCGGCGGGTGCGTCCGGCACTATGGGCGGATGCGAAAAGGACTGGCGCACGCCGGAGCGTGGACGCTCGCCACGAGCGCCGCCGTCGCACTGTCGTGGTTCGGCGTCCACCACGTGCTGGCGGGCACGGCCTACGACCCGCCCCGGGCCCTGCCGATCTCCGAACCGGTCTCCGACAAGGTCCCCGCCCCCACGCAGTCCCCGGACGGCGGAGCCACCCACCGCGCGGCCGGGCCCACGGCCACCGGCCCGGCCCGGACCGCCCCCGCCATGCCGCGCACCCCGTCCACCGCCCCGGCCCGGCCGCCCGGTTCGGCCACCCCCGCCACCACCTCCTCCGCCGACACCGGCAACGTGCACGGCTACACGGTCGAGGGCGGACGGGTCGTGCTCGACCTGGGCGAGACCTCGGCGACCCTGGTCTCGGCGACGCCAGACTCCGGCTGGGAGATGAAGGTCTGGAAGCAACCGGAGTGGATTCGCGTCGACTTCGTCTCGGCCACCACGACCTCGTCGCTCTTCTGCACCTGGAACGGGCATCCGCCCACCGTCGACACCTACAAGGCGCAGAACACGGGCGGTTAGCGGAACACCGACTCCGGGGGAGCGGGCGAGGCCGCCGCCGTGGCGTCGGTGACCGGCGCCGCGCCGCCCGCGAAGGCGTCCAGCTCGCTGCCGTGCTCGACCCGCCCCGGATGCGGGTCCGAGGCCACCCGCCGGGTGAACTCCGCCACGGGCAGTTCGCCGTCCGCGGCCACCAGGATGACGTTGCCGAAGCGCCGCCCCCGCAGGACGGCGGGATCCGCCGCCAGGCACGCGTGGGGGAAGCAGGCCCGCACCGTCGCGATCTGCGCCCGCAGGAACTCCAGCCGTCCGCCGTCCGCCACGTTGGCGGCGTAGAGCCCCCTGGGCGTCAGCGCGCGCCGCACCTGCGCGAGGAACTCCGTACTGGTCAGGTGGGCGGGCGTACGGGCCCCGCCGAAGACGTCCGTGATGACCAGGTCCGCCCAGCCCTCCGGGACCTTCGCCAGGCCCTCGCGGGCGTCGCCGCCGCGCACCTTGATGCGCCAGGTGCGGTCCCAGGGCAGTTCCCGCCGCACCAGCTCGATCAGCGCGGTGTCCAGCTCCACCACCTGCTGCGTCGAGCGCGGCCGGGTCGCCGCGGTGTAGCGGGCCAGGGTCAGCGCGCCGCCGCCCAGGTGCAGCACGCGCAGCGGGCGGCCGGGCGGCGCGGCGAGGTCGACGACGTGGCCGAGCCTGCGCTGGTAGGAGAAGTCCAGGTGCTCCGGGTCGCCGAGGTCGACGTGCGACTGCGGCGCCCCGTCGATCAGCAGCGACCAGCCCCGCGGCCGGTCCCGGTCCGGCACGAGCTCGGCGAGACCCCCGCCGACCTGCTCGCGTATGCCGTCCGGTGCCTTCGTCGTCCTCGTCCTGCGCGGTGCCATGCACCCCAGTATGGGCGGCGGGCGACGCGGGGCTCAGAGCCGGTCGGCCAGCTCGATCATCCGGGCGGCCTCGCCCAGCGCGTCACGCAGCACCGCCGGGTCCGTCACGGCGCTGTCGTCGTGCGGGGGCACCAGCCAGCCGGTGCCCGCCACCGGCGGCTCCCGCAGCTCGCCGGGGACGGTGAAGCCGCCGCCCTCGGTCTGCGTGCAGGCGCTGCCCGGCATGTCCCAGCCGTCGGCCGTGCCCGGCGGCACCAGGAAGCCGAGGCTGTGACCGGAGCTGTCGTGCAGCACGGGTCCGAGACCGGTCCGCATGCGCAGGATGTCCACGGCCTCCAGTCCCTGCCGGGTCGGGACGGTGACCAGATCCCATGGTTCGTCCAACAAGGCGAATCCTCCTTGGGGTCGGACGGTGGGTTGCACGGTGTCCAACGCGCGCGGACGTCAACGGCTACGCCCGCTTGACGCCGACAGGGGTGGCGTTTCATGGCGAATGGAGGGTGAGATATCCCTTTTGTAGCCAAACCCACGGTACTCGGGCCCTCACAGCGAGTACGGTCGTCGCGCCGCCAACCGGCACCGCACCGACCGTCCAACGGGAGCCCGGCGATGCACTCGTCACCTTCCACCCCCAACACAGCCTTCCGGCGCCTGCGCGGAGACCGGTCCCCCGGCGAGTTCGCCGCCGCCGTGCGCCGCGCGGGGCGGGACATCGGCGAACAGGTCAGCTGCGACGCCCGCTACATCGGCCGCGTGGAGTCGGGGGAGATCCGCTGCCCCAACTACGCCTACGAGCGGGTCTTCCGGCACATGTTCCCCGGCCGCGACCTTGCCGACATGGGCTTCGAGCCCCGTGAGCTGGTCCGCGGGCGGCGCGGCACGGCGGTCCCGGCTCCCCGGCCGGCCCCGTACGAGACCGAAACCGACGAGGAGAGCGACGTGCTGCGTCGCGCGTTCATGACCGGCGGCCCGGCCGCCATCGCCACGACCCTGATGCTGGGGCCCGCCGCCGCGGCGGAGCCGGTGCACAAGGTCGGCAGACCCCAGGCCCGGGCTGTCCGCGCGGCCGTCCGCGAGATCCGCCTGCACGACGACCGGCACGGCGCCGGCGCGCTCTACCGCCAGGCCGGCCACTCCCTCGGGGCCGCCTACCGCCTCCTCGACGAGGGCACCTACAGCCAGGCCGTCGCCGAGGACCTGATGGGCGGCGCCGGTGAACTCGCCATCTCCGTGGGCTGGCTGGCCCACGACTCCGGGCGCCTCGCCGATGCCCGCTCCTTCTACGGCGAGGCCCTCGCCACCGCCCGCATGGCCGGTGACCGCGCCCTGGAGGCGCACGCCTTCTGCAACGCCTCCTTCCTCGCCCGCGATGCCGGGCGCCCCCGCGAGGCCGTCCGCGCGGCCCAGGCCGCCCAGCAGGCCGCCCGCCACCTCGGCTCGCCGCGCCTGCTCTCGCTGCTCGCCCTCCGCGAGGCGGGCGGCTGGGCCGGCCTCGGCGACCGCCCCGGCTGCGAACGCGCCCTCGCCCGCGCCCAGACCCTGTTCGGCAGCGGCCCCCGCGCCGCGGACCCCGAGTGGATGACCTTCTACGGCGAGGCCGAACTCGCCGGGCTGGAGGCCCAGTCCTGGTCCGCCCTCGGCGACCACCACCGCGCGGTCGAGCACGCGCGGCGCGCGGTCGGCCTGCAGGCGCCGCACTTCACGCGCAACGCCGCGCTGTACACCGCGGAACTCGCCGACAACCTCGCCTCCGCCCGACACGTCGACGAGGCCACGGACGCCGGCATCCGCGTCCTGGACCTCCTGGGCCGCGTCCAGTCCCCGCGCGTGCGGGGCATGCTCTCCTCCACGGCCCAGACCCTCCAGCCGTACTCCCGGCGCAAGGACGTCGCCGAATTCCTGCGCAGGCAGGCGCAGTCGCGGCCGGCGTGAACCGGCGACGCCGCTATGCGGGCAGGGCCTCGGGGTCGCCCGCCCGCCACCGCAGGACCCTGTCCTCACTTACGGTGATCCACGTTCCGTCACCCAGGGGGATGGGTTCGGGACTCACGGAGAAGGGGTACACGATCTCCGCCAGGGGAGCCAGCGTCGCGGTGTCCCACAGGAAGTGCCGGGATTCCTCGGGCCAGATGTCCTCGGCCACCGCCGCCAGCACACGTTCACGGTCGACGAATCCCGGGCCGCCGACGAACACCGCTTCCGGATCGTCCAGCACGGTCGTGGCCTCGGCGTGTGCCGCCGTCCGGCACAGACCGGACGGCGCCGGCTCGTACCGGGTGAGGATCTCGCCGCCTCTGGTCAGCTTGAGGAACGACGTTCCGTCCAGGCTGTTTCCGGTGAACGGTTCGTCCGCGGGGCCCGCCGGTACGGCGGAGATGTCTCCGTCGCGGAGCGAGACCAGGAGGGAGTGCGCGTCGTCCTGCCCCTGACCCGCCGACAGAAAGACGAAATTCGCGGCGACGAGGCTTTGCTGGAATTTGTAGAGCGCGGAGAAGGAGGGCAGCGTCCTTTCGCCGAGCAGCTCACCCGAGCCGCTGTCGAGCGCGATGCAGAGGTCGCCGTCGTACGTGCCGTTCGTGACACGACCCACGATCGTCGCCAGCACGACGTCGTCCGAGGGCATCGCGACGCACGCGCCGCGACCCAAGCCGTCCGCGGCCCAGGCGTCGTGGTCGAACGCCCACCGGACGGAACCGTCGGCGGCGAGCGAGGTGATCCGGTGCCGCCCGCCGACGAGCAGTCCGTCCGGTGTCGGAGTCGCGTAGCTTGACTCGTCCGGTACGGGGGCCGTCCACGTCCGCGTCCGGGAGAAGACCCGAGACAGGTCATCGGACAGGCGGCGAGTGGTGATCTCCGGACCGTCGTGACTCACGATCCAGTTGGCGCCATCGCGTACTTGCCAGCCGTCCCGTCGTCCGAGTGACTCCTCGACGCCGGGGCAGTCGTCCTCGGCGACGAGCTCCGCGGAGATCCTGCTGAGAGCCATGATGCTGAACGTGTCCTGTCTCGGGTCGAGGGTTCACTGCCGGCGGTCGCCGTCCCGCGGGGACCGGGGGATCAGCTCGGATGATACCGACCGGGCCAGTAGAACTGCCTTTGGTGCGTCGGCTTTTCCTCCTGGTGGACCGGCCCGGTCATCATTCCCCCGCTCGCGCGGATCAGAGGCGCGCAGATGTCGGCGCAAACGCTACGGGACGCGGCTCCGTGCGTGGGGTTCCAACTGGCGCCGCCGCTGCTCCTGTGCATCCTGTTCAGGAAATTCAGGATGTTCTGCTCTGAATGGCCCCCCCTTTCCTTGGGGGGCGGCTTCGGCATGTACTGGTCTTTCGGCAGGGGAATGGCGCCCAGTTGCTTGGCGAGTTTGATCTGGGCCCCCGTGAGGGGGGTCCTGCTGGTGCCGGCGACGAAGATCCGGGGTCCTTCCGGCGTATCGGCATGGATCGCCGCCACCGTCTGGTACTGCCTCTTCTCTTCCGGGAGGACGTGGGCGATCTGGGTGGCGATGCTCTCCAGGGAGGTCAGGCACGGTGTGAGGCCGAGCGGGTCGGCCCAGGTGTGAGGGTTGTGGACGTACGTCGTGGGATTGGGGGCGGGACCCAGCCCCAGGGGGTCCGACGACACGTATCGTGCGGTCTCGGGGTCGTAATGCCGGAAGAAGTTGTAGTGGAGTCCGCTCTCCGGGTCGAAGTACTGCCCCGGAAACCGGAGGGGCGTGTAGGCCGTGGCGTCGGCCGGCCAGGCGGTGGAGCCCCACAGTGCCGAGCGGCTCCGCCAGGCTATGTGACCGTCCTCGTCGACGAGTTCCGAGGGGCTTCCGACGAGGTCGGTGACGATCGCGAAGAAGCGCTCGTCGACCTCGTCCTGGGTGGCGTCGTCGACCGTCTTGTGCTCGGTCTGGGCGACCGGTCGGGAGCCCTGGTAGTCCCAGGTCAGGCTGATGCGTGCGGACGCCTCCGACGGACCGGTGCACTGCTCGGCGAGGTCCGGCCCGTCCCACGTGAAGTCGGTCTGCTCGACGACCGAACCGCCGTCGGGCGACATCCGCTGTTTGGCGATGCGCCGGCCGAGGGGGTCGTAGAGGTAGCGCCAGACGGTGCCGTCGGGCGTGACGACCCGGGAGAGCTGGTCGTCGGCGTCCCACTCGTACCGCCAGGTCTCCGGTTTACGTGAGAGCCGCGTCTTCTGCCGCAGCGTGATCCGGCCCTGCGCGTCGAACTCGTACCGGATGTTACCGGCCCGCGAGATCCGGGTCCCCGCGTACTCCCGCTCTCCGCGCGCCTCCGCGCCCGGATGGCGGTCGGGCCAGGAGGCCAGCGTCTGGTTGCCCGCTGCGTCGTAGGCGTAGGTCTCCTCCCACCCCCGGGCGGTGACCCGGGTGACCCGGCCGATGGTGTCCAGTGCGAAGGAGCGGCGGCCCGAGAGCTGGTCTTCGACGGTCACCAGGTTCCCGTCGGGCCGGTAACCGTATTCCCGGCGCTGGACGGGCCGTGGGGCCTCGGCGGCGCCGGCGGGCGATGTGAGGGTGAGGGTCTGTCCGGTGAGTCGGCCCATGGCGTCCCACGCGTGGCTCAGATGCAGGCCGCCGCGTACGTGGCGGGCGGTCTCACGGCCGAGCGCGTCGTGCTCGAACGTGATCGTGCGACCCGACGTCACGAGCGCCACGGCGTTGCCTGCCGGATCGTACGTCCACGAGGCCGTGGCCCCGCTCGGCGTCACGCGGTGGGTGCGGCGGCCGGTGAGATCGTATGCGCTGGCGAGGACCCGGCCGTTCACGGATTCGGCGATCACCCGTCCCACGGCATCGCGGGTGAGGGACAGTTCGGCGTCCTGGCTGATCGCCTGCGCCAATCGGCCCTCGGGATCGTGCCGGTAGGTCGTCGACTCCCCGTTCGCGAGCTTCTCGGTCACGCGGCCCATCGCGTCGTGGGTGAAGCGGACGGTCTGCCCGGCTCCGTTGGTGTGGGCGACGAGCCGGCCTGCCGCGTCGTACGTGTAGCCCAGGGTCCGCCCGTCGAAGTCCCGCTCGGCGACCAGGAATCCGGCCGTGTCGTAGGTGTAGTCCCACGTCAGCCCTTGGGGGTTCCGCACGCTGGTCAGCTGCAGTTCGGAGTCGTGGTGGAACTCGAAACGTGATCCGTCCGGGTCGGTACGCGCGGTCAGCAAGTCGAAGTGCCCGTACTCGAAGCGGGTGACCTGCCCCAACGGGTCCGTCTGCGTGACGCAGTTGCCCTCACCGTCGTAGGTCCACGATTCGGTTGTCCCGTCGGGGCGGATGACGGCGGCCGTGTGACCTTCCACGGTGCGGAGGACGGTCGTCGTCGCGCCGCTCGGGTCGCTGACGGTCGTGAGCCGGCCGAAGGCGTCGTATCCGTACCGGGTCGTGTGGCCGAGCGGGTCGGTGATGGCGACGGGCAGGCCGGCGGAGTTGTGCTGGGCCCGACTGGTGTTGCCCAGGGCGTCGGTGACGCAGACCACACGTCCGCGGTCGTCATGGACGTAGCGGGTGACCGCGCCGGTGGGGTCGGCGAGAGCGGTGAGATTGCCTGCCGCGTCGTATTCCTGGCGCCAGACCGCACCGTCCCGGCCCGTGATCACGGTCGGGAGGCCCGACTCGTCGTACGCGGTGGTGATGCGCATCGCGTCGGGGCTGATGACGGTGGTGAGGCGGCCGCCCTCGTCGTACGCGTAGTGGGTCGTGTGACCGAGCGCGTCGGTGGTTGTGAGGACGTTGTCGCTGTCGTCGTACTCGGTGCGGGTGGTGTTGCCCAGAGGGTCGGTCGAGGCGACGACCTGGAGCCGGTCGTTGATCACGTGGCGAGTGGTGTGCCCGAGCGAGTTCGTGGCGGTGGTGACGGTGTGCCCGGGTGACGGGTCGGCACCGTCGTACGTGTACGCATAACGCAAGTGGCCGTCGGTCCCCCCCTGTGAGACGCAGCGGCTGCGGTGGTCGTAGGTGTACTCGTACCGGCGGCCGTTCGTGTCGGTCCAGGCGACCATCCGGTGGTCGCCGTCGTACTCGAACCGCGTGGGGTTCCCCGAGGAACCGGTGACCTCCGTGAGGTTGCCGGCCGTGTCGTGCCCGTAGCTCACGACCAGTTGGTCGGAGCCGTCTTCCGCCGCACCGGCCAGGTGGATGGCGGTGACCCGGGCCTGATCGTCGGTGGTGAGCTTGAGGTGGTAGCCGGCCGAGTGCCGGATGGCCAGCGGGGCCCCGGTCTCGTGGTGGTGGTCGAACGTGATGCGGTCGCCGTTGCGGTGGGACATCTCGTCCAACAGCGCCAGCCCCGGTGCGTGGACGGCTTCGGCGAAGTAGCGGGTGTGGCCGGCGTCGGGGTCATGGACCGCCCAGTCCCCCTGGGGAGTGCGGGTCAGCGGCCAGCGCGGTCCGCGGGCGGGCAGGACGTGCTCCCCGGGGCGAGGAAGGTCGTAGGACAGCAGCAGTCCGGTCTCGGTGACGAAGACGATGCCGCGGTCGTCGAACTCGAGGCGCTGGTCGACGGTGGAGGCCCAGGACCTGCCCACGTGCCGGCCGGCCCGGTAGGACGACTCGAACTTGCGGGTGAAGGTGAGGGGGAGCATGCCGGGCAGGACGATGTCCGCCGCCCTCAGGAACACCCTGCCGGTCGCGACGTCGACCGGGTCACCGCAGTCCTTGATCGTGTGGTCACGGCGTGTGCTGTTGTTGGGGTGGTCCATGTCGAGGCTGTCGCGAGTGCTGCTCCGGCCCGGTCCTCGGCCTGCTGACGCCGGTCGCGTGCCGGCGCCCGCATGGGGGCCCTTGGGATCGTTCCTGCCTCCCTTGGCGATGCGGTCCAGGTCCCCGGCGATCTTGTCGTCGTTGTCGCGGTGGTTCTGGTGCATCTGCTTCAGGCCCTTGCGCATGTCGTTGCGCACATGGCCCACGGCCTTCTCGGCCGCCTCGCCGATGCCGTCCACGATCTTCGTGGCGATCGGCATGACGTGCTCGGCGATCTCGCCGCGGCCGCTGGTCCGGCCCTTGGCGTTGCGGGCCCGGCCTATGTGCCCCTTCGACTTGCCGTGCAGGGAGCCGGTGATGCCGTCGAGCTGGGTGTCGATCCGGTCGAAGCTGTCCCCGTCGCTCTGGAAGTGACTGCCCCCGCCGCCCCCGCCCCCGCCGCCACCTCCGCCGCCTCCGGCGCTGGCGAGGGTGAAGCTGTCGGCCTGCTTCTTGGCGCCGTCGACGCCCTCGCCGAAGCCCTCCTTACCGGCGTCGGCGGTCCGGCCGAGGTCGACGCCCTTCTGGAGGCCGAGGGCGTTGGAACCGACCTGGATGATCAGGTCGGCTGCCATCGACTCCAAGGCGGCGTAGATCGGGGCGGTGGCGATCGACATCAGCTGGTCGACGACCTGGTTGATGACCTCGCGGAAGATCTTCTTCACGATCATCCGGGTCGCCTGGGTCGCGGCGGCCCCGGCGAAGCTCGACAGCCCGAGCGTGAAGGGGGCGGAGGCGATGGTCGCTACGATCTCGGCTGCCAGGATGCCGAGTTGGACGATCGCCGCGACTTTGGCGACTTCGATCGCGATCGCCACCCCGTCGAGCGCCGTCGCCCCCATCCGCGCGGCCTCGGCGAGATTGGCCAGATGCGTGCCTTTGACCTTGCCCCAGTGCGCCTCGAAGGCGTCCATCGCGGCGCCCGCGTTCGCGCCCAGCAGCTCCTGCACGGCGGTGTGGGCGTCCATGGCGCCGCCGTCGATGTCGTCCGCGAAGTCCCGCAGCGACGTGGCCATCTCGCGGTAGTCGTCCTCGTCGACGTTCGGCCACGCGATGCCGATCAGGTCGAGCACGTACGCCAGTTCGTCGGGCAGTACGACACCCACCGCGGACACCCCCGTGTCTCTTCTTGACTGCAGCTGCAGAGATTTTGACGCTACGTGAGAGGCTGCAGTTCCTCAACTGCCCTGGGGATGACGGGCTGTCTATCGGACGCGCCACCTGAGCACGGCGTCGAGCCAGCCGATGACGGGCTCCCCGCCCGCACCCACGTGGTGCCGGCCGTTGCGCACGAACGCGTCCTCGAAGGCCCGGTAGCTCCAGGGCAGGTCCGCGAGTTCCATGATCCGGTCCAGAAGATCGTCGGCGACGTCCCGGAGTTGCCCGGCCATGACGGCGAACCTAACGCTTCGGCCGGACGACGACGCCCGCGCGGCGGTAGGCGCCGTACGACATGGCGTCGTTCCCGTCGAGGAGGATCACGTACGCCTCGCCCCGCGACCAGCGGACGTGCCGGGTGGCGTCGATGTCCCTGTACGGCCAGGGACCCGCGGGTTCCGGTTCCCCAAGGCGGTCGCGCAGCAGTGCCGCCATCCGCCGGTACTCGGCGTCGTAGTCCTCCGCCGTCGCCTCGCGCCGCACGTCGGGGCGGCTGTGCCAGGGCCCGAACTCGTTGTCCCACTCGGCCGGGTCTTCCGGGTCGGCGAAGTACGCGAAGGGGTGCAGGACGTAGCTCCCCTCACCGCACCCGGGGTGGGCGCACACCACGTCGGGGGAGCCGTCGTCCATGCAGCCGGGAGCCTCTCCGAGCTCCAGCCACCAGTCGTCGACGCCCTCCTCACGCCCGGGCAGGAACTGGACCTCCCACCAGCCGATGACCGGCCCCTCCTCCTCGTCCTCCGGGACCTCCCAGCCGTTGGCCACGAACGCGTCCTCGACCGCCCGGCAGCTCCACGGCAGGTCCGCCAGAGCGATCATCCGGTCCACGAAGGCCTCGTCGGCGCCGAAGAGTTGTATCGCCATGGCACGCGACCCTAGCGGCCCGGCCTAGGCTGCCCCCATGTCAGGACCGCAAATGCCGCAGATCCGCGCCTTCGTCACCGCCTTCGCCCGCCGCCAGGCCGCGCGCACCGTCGACCTCCCCGGTGGCTTCGCCGTCCTCGACGACGCCTACGCGTACTCGCACGGCAACAACCACGTGGTCGTGGACGGCACCTCGGATCCCGAGGCGCTGCCCGCCCTCGCCGACGAGGCGCTGGGCCACCTGAAGCACCGCGCGATCACCGTCCTGGACGACGCCACGGGCACCGCCTGCGCCGCGCCCCTGATCCGCGCCGGCTACCACCACTCCGCCGAGCTCGTCATGCTGCACACCGGCCCTGTGCCGGACGGCGGCCCCGCGGCGGAAGTGGACCTCGACGCCTTCCGCGCCCCCCTCGCCCGGCGCTGGCGCGGCTTCCTCCCGGAGGCCGACGACGAGGTCATCCGCCAGCTCGTCGACCGCCGCGAGGCCCGCCGGCGCGGTGCGGACGTCGTCCGTTTCATCGGCGCGCGGGCGCCCGAGGGAGACGTCGCCTCCTGGGCGGACCTCTACATCGACCCCGCGTCCGGCACCGCCCAGATCGAGGACCTCATCACCTCCGAGGCCCACCTCGGCCGCGGCCACGCCGACGCCGTCCTGTCCACGGCGCTGCGCCAGGCCGTCGACGCCGGGTGCGCCACCCGCTTCCTCGTCGCCGACGCGGACGACTGGCCCCGGCACTGGTACGCGCGCCGCGGCTTCACTGTCATCGGCCGCTTCCACAGCTTCGGACGCGGCTGACTGCGCCGTTCCGTAGTCTGGTGACCACGGAGAGTGCGGGGGTGGGTGCGGATGACCGGCGAGGTGACCCAGCCGCCGATGGCGTGGCGGTACTGCGGCAACCAGGTCAAGCTCTGGCGTGAGCAAGCGGGCGTCACGCGCGAGCAGCTGGCGCGTGAGGCGGCGTACGGCGACGAGACCGTGAAGTCCATGGAGCAGGGCCGCCGCCGGCCCAGTTCCCGGTTGCTCCAGGTCGCGGACCAGCTCTGCGGGGCCGGGGGAAGCTCACGGCGGCGCAGGAGTTCCTGGAACCGGAGAAGTTCCCCGAGCGCACGCGTGAGTTCATGCAGGCGGAAGCCGAGGCGATCGCGCTGTACGGGTACGAGCCCCTGCTGGTTCCCGGGCTGTTGCAGACCGAGGCGTACGCCCGTGCGCTGATGGGCAACAGCTGTCCGCCGCTCGACGACGAGACCATCGAGGAACGGGTCGCGGCGCGTCTTGAGCGGCAGGAGAAGCTGCGGCGGAAGCCCACGGCCTTGTTCGGGTTCGTGCTCTATGAGGCGGCCCTGAGGACGAACGTCGGCGGCCCGGAGGTGATGAAGCGGCAGTTGCAGGACCTGCTGACCGCGGGCTCACTGCGCAACGTCTCCGTCCCGGTGCTGCCTGCCGACCGTGTCGCGTATCCGGCGCTCAGCGGGTCGTTGGTGCTCATGGAGACGGAGGAGCACGAACACCTCGCCTACGTGGAGGCGCAGGAGACCAGCGCCCTCTGCACCGACCTGACGAAGGTCAGCCGGCTGTCGCAACGTCATGGGACCATCCGCATGCAGGCCCTCGGCGTCGAGGAGTCGGCGCGGTTCATCGGCGAGGTGGCGGAGGCCCTATGAACAGCCGGTTGGTGTGGTCCACGTCCAGCTACAGCGACGACCAGGGCGGCAACTGCGTCGAGGTCGCCGCCACCCCCCACCGCGTGCACGTCCGGGACAGCAAGGACCCGGACGGCCCCTCCCTCTCCTTCACCCCCGCCGCGTGGACGCAGTTCCTCCGCGGCGTGGGACGGGACGCGGCACCCCCCTCCGAGTAGTGCGCCGCGTCCCGCCGGTCCGTCAGGACGCGGTGTCCGCCTCCGCCGCGTCGGGGAGCGCGCCCGCGCGGGCGACGCCCGCGTACCAGTGGGCGCTGGACTTCGGGATGCGCTCCTGCGTCTCGTAGTCGACGTAGACCGCGCCGAAGCGCTTGCTGTACCCGTACGCCCACTCGAAGTTGTCCATCAGGGACCACAGGAAGTAGCCCCGCACGTCGGCGCCGTCGCGCATCGCGCGGTGGACCGCCTCCAGGTGGACGCGCAGGTACTCCACGCGCTCGGGGTCGTGCACGGCACCGTCGGGGCCCACGGAGTCCTCGTAGGCCGCGCCGTTCTCGGTGATGAGCAGCGGCAGGTCGGGGAACTCGCGGTTCATCCGCATCAGCAGGTCGTACAGGCCCGTGGGGTCGACGGACCAGCCCATCGCCGTCCGCTCGCCAGGGGGCTGGTGGAAGGCGACGTCGTCCGCGCCCGGCCAGGGGGAGAACGCGCTGGAGCCGTGGCCGTCGCTGCGCGGCCCGTCGACGGAAGCGCCGTCCGACACCAGGGTGGGCGTGTAGTAGTTGATGCCCAGCACGTCCAGCGGGTGGCGCTTGATCGCGGCGAGGTCGCCGTCCTGGACGAAGGACCAGTCGGTCAGGCCGCGGGTGTCCTCGAGCAGGTCCTTCGGGTAGGCGCCGTTGAGCAGGGGGCCGGTGAAGACCCGGTTGCCCACGGCGTCGATGCGGCGTGCGGCGTCCACGTCGGCGGGGGTGCCGGTGAGCGCGCGGACCTGGTGCAGGTTGAGCGTGATGCCGAGCTGGGCGCGGGCCGGGAGGACCGAGCGCAGCGCCTCGGCGGCGCGGCCGTGGCCGAGGTTGAGGTGGTGGGCGGCGCGCAGGGCGGCGACCGGGTCGGTGCGGCCCGGGGCGTGGACGCCGGAGCCGTAGCCGAGGAAGGCGCTGCACCAGGGCTCGTTGAGGGTGGTCCACAGCTGGACGCGGTCGCCGAGGGCCTCGGCGACGATCCGCGCGTACTCGCCGAAGCGCTCCGCGGTGTCGCGGGCGGGCCAGCCGCCGGCGTCCTCGAGCTCCTGCGGCAGGTCCCAGTGGTAGAGGGTGACGGCCGGCTGGATGCCGTGCTCCAGCAACTCGTCGGTGAGCGCGCGGTAGAAGTCGAGGCCCCGCTCCACCGCCGGCCCGCGGCCGGTGGGCTGGACACGGGACCAGGAGACGGAGAACCGGTAGGCGCTCAGGCCGAGGTCGGCCATGAGCCGTACGTCGTCACGGAAACGGTGGTAGTGGTCGGCGGCCACGTCGCCGCTGTGGCCCTCGAAGACCTTGCCGGGGGTGTGGCTGAAGGTGTCCCAGATCGACGGGGTGCGCCCGTCCTCGGCAGCGGCGCCCTCGATCTGGTACGCGGCGGTGGCCGCGCCCCACAGGAAGCCGGGCGGGAACTGGTGGCCGCTTGCCGCGGCGGTGCCGCTCGCTGCGGGACGGATGTCGGACGCTGTCATACGGGAGCGCTCCCATCGGAACGAGTGAACAAGAGGAAGAAAGGGGGAAGGGGCGCGGCCGCGGCCGGGGGAGGGCTCAGCCCTTGACCGCGCCCTGCATGATGCCGCCGACGATCTGCTTGCCGAAGATCACGAAGACCAGCAGCAGCGGGAGCGTGCCGAGCAGCGCGCCCGCCATGATGACGGACTCGTCGGGGATGTAGCCGCGGCCGAGGCTGGTGAGCGCGACCTGCACGGTCGGGTTCTCCTGGGTCAGCGCGATGATCGGCCAGAAGAAGTCGTTCCAGGCCGCGACGAAGGTCAGCATGCCCAGGACCGCCATCGCGGGCCGGGCGGCCGGGAAGACCACGTGCCAGACGATCCGCAGGCTGCTGGCGCCGTCGACGCGGGCGGCCTCGATGATCTCGGTGGGCAGGGCCTGGGAGAGGTACTGCCGCATGAAGAAGACACCGAAGGCACTGACGAAGGTCGGCAGGATGACCGCCTGGAGGTGGTTCGTCCAGTCCAGGTCCGCGATCCACAGGAACAGCGGCACCACGCTCAGCTGCGGCGGCACCATCATGGTGCCGATGGTCAGCATCAGCAGGAAGTTCTTCATCTTGAACTGCAGCTTGGCGAAGGCGAAGCCGGCGATCGTCGAGAACAGCACCGTGCCGATGGTGATGCTGCCGGCGACGATGGTCGTGTTCAGCAGCGCTGTGCTGAGGTTGGCCTCGGTCCACGCGGTCTGCAGGTTGCTGAAGAGGTTCGAGCCGAACCAGAACGGTGGCGGGGTCTGTGCCAGCCGCGAGTTCGTCCGGGAGGCGGCGATCGCGGTCCACACCAGGGGGAAGAGGGATATCGCCGTGAAGACGATCAGCACGATGTAGGTGAACGGGCCCGCGTGCAGCTGCCGTCCGGCCTTGGGCGCCCCGGGGGTGCGGCGCTTCGCCTTGCGGGGCGCGTCCGCTGCGCCGGCCGCCTGATCCGCCGGGTTGGTCGAGATGGTGGCCATCGTCGTCACCCCTCGTGGTTCTTGCGCAGCCAGCGGGCGACCAGCCCGTTGACGGCGGCGATCAGCAGCAGGAGCAGGAACATCGCCCAGGCGATGGCCGAGGCCCGCCCGAGGTGGTAGTTCGTCCAGCCCTGCTCGTACAGGTACAGGCCCAGCGTCTGGAACTGGTGGGAGGAGCCGCCCTTCTCGCCGCCGGGGCCGCCGAAGAGGAACGGCTCGCCGAACAGCTGGGTGGCGCCGATCGTCGAGACCACGATCGTGAAGAGGATCGTCGGCCGCAGCATCGGGATCGTCACGTGGCGGAACTGCTGCCAGCGCGAGGCGCCGTCCAGCGCGGCGGACTCGTACAGGTCGTGCGGCACGGCCTGCATCGCGGCCAGGTAGATCAAGGTGTTGTAACCGGTCCAGCGCCAGATCACGATCGACGAGACGGCGATCTGGGAGGACCAGGTGCCCGCCCGCCAGTCGATGTGGTGGCTGAAACCGAGGTGCTCCAGCACCCAGTTGATCATGCCGTAGTCGGTGCCGAACATCAGCGTGAAGACCAGCGTGGCGGCGGCCACCGACGTGGCGTACGGGGTGAGCATCGCGACCCGGAAGAAGGTCGAGCCGCGCAGCTTGTAGTTGAGCAGGTGGGCCAGGCCCAGTGCGATGAGCAGCTGCGGGACGGTCGAGATCACACCGATGGTGAACGTGTTCTTCAGGGCGTTCCAGAAGAACTCGTCCTCAAGCAGGCGGGTGTAGTTGTGGAAGCCGACGAACTCCCGCGCGTCGAGGTTGGTCAGCTCCACCCGGTAGAAGGAGGACCAGCCCGTGTAGATCAGCGGGAAGAGGCCGAAGGCGGCGAAGAACAGGAAGAAGGGCGAGACGAAGGCGTACGGCATCGCCTTGACGTCCCACCGGTAGCGGCGGCTGCGCCAGCGGCCGCGTCGCTCGTCACGTGCGTCGCGCGGACGGCCGGAGCCGCCGCGCGGGGCCGCGCCCCCCTCGGAGGGGGGCGCGGTCACTGCGGTCATGTCGGAGATCTCCGAAGCCATGCGGGTCACTGGTCCAGTGCGTTGTCGATTTCCTTCTCGGCAGCCGCCCAGCCCTGAGCAGGGGTCTTGCCCTGCTGCTCGACCTGCAGGATGCCGACGTCGGTGATGGCCGTGTAGATCTGCTGGTCCTTCGGACCGATCACCAGGGTCGGGATGCTCTTGGCCGCGTCGGCGAAGATCTGGCCGATCGGCGCGTTGTTGAAGTACTCGTGCTTGGCGTCCTTGACCTCGGGCAGGTCATAGGCGCCCGGGGCGCTCGGGAAGCTCGCCTGCTTGGCGAAGACCTTGGCCTGCTGCGCCGGGGCGGTCAGCCACGCGGCCAGCTTGACGGCCTCTTCCTTGTTCTTGCCGGCCGAGGGCACGCCGACGAAGGAGCCGCCCCAGTTGGCGGGCTTCGGCGCGGCGGCGACGTCCCACTTGCCCTTGCCCGCGTCGCCGGCCTTCTCCTGGATGTAGCCGAGCATCCACGACGGGCAGGGGAGCGAGGCGAAGCGGCCGTTGGCGAAGCCCTGGTCCCAGGCCTTGTCGAACAGCTTCAGCTTGGCCGTCATCTTGCCGGTGGTGGCCTCCATGGCCAGGTCCCAGGCCTCCTTCACGGAGGGGCTGGTCTTGTAGATGACCTTGCCGCTGCTGTCGTAGTAGCGCTCGGAGGCGGAGTTGCTGATCGCCTGGTAGAGACCGGCGGACGAGTCCAGGAACGTGGTGCCCTTGGGCGCGTTCTCGGTGTAGGTCTTGCCCGCGTCCAGGTACTTGCTCCAGTCACCGGCCCACAGCTTGCCGACCTCGGCGCGGTCGGTGGGGAGCCCCGCCTTCTTGAACAGGTCGGTGCGGTAGCAGATGGCCATCGGGCCGATGTCGGTGCCGAGGCCGATGGTCTTGCCGTCGGAGGTGCTGGCCTGGGCCCACTTCCAGTCGAGGTAGTTCGACTTCTCGACGCCCTCGGCCTTGGAGAGGTCCTCGAACTTCGCCGCCTGGGTGGTGACGATCTCGTTGATGTTGCCGACCTCGATGGCCTGGATGTCGCTCAGGCCGCTGCCGGCGGCGAGGTGGGTGAGGAGCTGCGGGTAGTAGGCGTCGTTCCGCTCGATCACGTTCTCCTTGATCGTGATGTTCGGATGCGCCTTCTCGTACTCCTCGTACAGACCGGCCTGCTTGTAGCCGAAGACACCGAAGGTGCCGACCGTGAGGGTGATCTTGCCCTTGCCGTCACCCTCCGAGCCACCGGCCTTGGCGGGCTCGTCGCTGTCCTTGGAGCAGCCGGCGAGCAGGCTCACTCCGAGCGCGGCCACCGCGGTTATCGCTACGGCAGCGGTACGGCCTCGTGGCCGGGACGACTTCCTTGTCGTGCGCATTCGGGTCCTCCGGGATACGTGCGGGAAGTGTACGTGTTCGCTAGTGTGGGAGCGCTCCCACATGTGATGTGTTGAAGAGTCTCCGTTCCCCGATGAGGTGTCAAGGGAGCAGACGCTCTAAGTTGGCGCAGTTACCACCTCGTGATTGGGAGGCCGCAATGGTGATCGGCGGACGGCGCAGCGGCAGGCCGACGCTCGAAGAGGTCGCCGCGCGGGCCGGAGTGGGCCGGGGCACCGTCTCCCGGGTGATCAACGGATCACCTCGGGTGAGCGACCATGCCAAGGCCGCGGTCGAGGCCGCCATCGCCGAGCTCGGCTACGTCCCCAACCGCGCGGCGCGCGCCCTGGCGGGCAACCGGACGGACGCGATCGCCCTGGTCATCCCGGAGGCCGAGACCAGGCTCTTCGCGGAGCCGTACTTCTCCGACATCATCCGGGGCGTGGGCGCCGAGCTCGCCGACACCGACATGCAGCTGCTGCTCACGCTGCTGCGGACGCCCAAGGAACGGCAGCGCTTCGCCCAGTACCTCACCGCCCACCGGGTCGACGGCGTCCTGCTGGCCTCGGTGCACGAGGACGACCCGCTGCCCGACCTGCTGGAGCAGTTGGAGATGCCGACGGTGCTCAGCGGCCGCCGCTCCGACCTGGAGTCGGTGTCGTACGTCGACTCCGACAACGTCGGCGGCGCCCGTTCGGCGGTCGCGCACCTGCTGGGGCTCGGGCGCAGGAGCGTCGCGACCATCACCGGCCCCCTGGACATGTACGTCGCCCGCTGCCGCCTCGACGGCTACCGTCAGGCGGTCGAGGCCGCCGGGCTGGTCCACGACAACGCGCTGGTAGCGGCCGGCGACTTCACCGAGGAGGGCGGCCGCGCCGCGATGCGGGCGCTGCTGGAGCGCCGCCCCGACGTCGACGCGGTCTTCGCGGCCTCGGACGTCATGGCCGGCGGCGCGCTGCAGGTGCTGCGCGAGCGGGGCCGGCGGGTGCCCGACGACGTGGCGCTGATCGGCTTCGACGACTCCGCCATCGCGCGCCACACCGACCCGCCCCTGACCAGCGTGCGGCAGCCGATCGAGGAGATGGGCCGCACCATGGCGCGGGTGCTGCTGGAGGAGATCGCGGCGAGCACCGCCACCCGTCGGCACGTCGTGCTGTCGACCGAGCTCGTGCGCCGCGAGTCCGCGTGACCGCCGCCCCGGCGGAGCGCAGTGCCAAGTGACGCCTACGACCTGAAGAGTTGGCCCGGATGCCGGGGGTGAGCCCCGTCACGTGAGGAGGGTCACGTGTGACATGGGCCCACGGGGCGCCATCCGCGGCTCTTTGTCACACCCCTCTCCTAAAATCAAGACATGCCACCGACCGTTCTGGACCGCCGCTCCGTCGAAGCCGCCAATGAGGCCATACGGCGGTACGTCGCGGGCCGGCGCACCTGGTCGCGCGCCGAACTGGCCGAGCTGGACCGCCTCCGCGGGATCTGGCAGGCCGCCCGCCAGGGACAGGGCGACGCCCCGGCCCGCCGCCTTCCGGGCGAGGACTGACACCGCCCCGGCAATGCCGACAGAGGATGTCGGGTATGCCGGGGAGCATGGCGGCATGACGACCAGCTGGACAGACTTCCAGGAAGCACAGCCCGGCCTCGCCGAGGCCGTGCGCACCCGATTCGGCGGCTACAAGCACCACGTCCTCGGCACCCTCCGTGCCGACGGCTCACCCCGGCTCAGCGGCATCGAGGCCGAGTTCCGGCTCGGCGAGCTGTGGCTCGGCATGATGCCCGGCTCCCGCAAGGCCCTCGACCTGCGCCGCGATTCGCGCTTCGCGCTCCACGTCAACCCCGGTCCCGACACCTCCATGGACGGGGGCGACGTGCGGATCTCCGGGCGCGCCGTCGAGGTCACCGACCCGGCGGCGATCGCCCGCTTCACCGGCGAGGTGACGGTGCCCGAGGGGCCCTTCCACCTCTTCCGCGCCGACATCGCCGAGGTCGTGCGCACCTGCGTCGAGGACCCCGACCTCGTCCTGCAGGTGTGGCGGCCCGGCGGTCCGCTGCGCACCGTGCGCCGCGGCAACGACGAGTCGCCCCCGCGCACGGACGGCTGAGGTGCCGTCAGTCCTCGGGGAAGGGACTGTCCCCGCGCGCCACGGTCGCGAGGAGCCCGGAGAAGTACCGCTGGACCATCTGATGGAGCTGGTGGCCGAAGCTGATCCGCGCCACCCCCAGCTCCGCCAGACGGGCCGGTGAGGGCCCGCCCGGCCGGGACAGCACGTTGACCGGGCGGCCGTCCACGGCCTCGACGACGGCCCGGACGGTGGCCTCGTCCAGCGCCCCGATCGGGTAGACGCAGTCCGCGCCCGCCTCCAGGTACGCCCGTGCCCGGCCCGCCGCGTCCGCCAGCCGCTCCGCGGCACCGGCGCCGCCGCGGAGGAAGCAGTCCGTCCGGGCGTTGATCACCAGCTCCGGGGCCGCCGCGCGCAGGGCGGCGATGTACGCCGCCTGCTCCCCGGGGTCGGCCAGCAGCCCCGTGCGGTGGTCGGTGTCCTCCAGGTTGCAGCCCACGGCACCGGTCGCGGCCAGCCGCTCCGCCAGCTCCGCGGGCGGCAGCCCGTAGCCCCGCTCCATGTCGGCGGTCACCGGCACGGGGACGGCACGGGCGATGCGGGCGACCGCGGCGCACATCTCGTCCGCGGGGGTGTCCTCCTGGTCCTGGTAGCCCAGGGTGGGCGCCACGGCCGCGCTCCCGGTGGCGACCGCCGGGAAGCCCGCGTCGGCCACGGCACGTGCCGAGGCGGCGTCCCAGACGTTCGGCAGGACCAGCGGGTCGCCCGGCACGTGCAGGGCGCGGAGTCGGGAGGCGAGGGCCGTACGGGAGGGCTCGGTGCTCATGCCCTCCACGCTACGAGCGCGGGTCCGGACCCGACGAGGGCCATTCACCCGTCGTGCGCCAGGGCCACTTCGGGTGCGCCGGGCGCCGGGGTGCCGCAAGCTGGACGGGTGAGCACCACCCCGATCGTCGTGTCCCCCGTCCAGGCAGGGGACCCGCCCTTCCGCATCGTGCAGATCGACGGGGAACCCGTCGGCATCGCCCATGACCTGCTCGACGTCGTCCGCATCGCCCTCGACGCCGGGCGGGAGCACGTCGACTTCGACGACCCCCAGGCCGTGCGCTGGCTCGGCGGGGGCAAGTACCACTGGGCCCCGTGAGGCCCTCCGGACGTCCGGTCCTCCGTACGGTTGCGTAAGATCCACTTCCCGCGATTGGGTGGTCCGCATGACTCGGACCCTCTACCTCTTCGCCGGTGCCGCCCCCTCCGTCTTCGACGTCGCGCGCGTCATCGAGGACGCCCAGGTGCGCGGCTGGGACGTCTGCCTCGGCCTGACGCCCACCGCGGCCCGCTGGCTGGAGCCGAGCCTGGACGGACTGGCCGCGCTGACCGGCCGCCCGGTGCGCCACGAGTACCCGCTGCCCGGCCGGCCCGAGGTCTGGCCGCCGGCCGACGTGATCCTGGTGGCCCCGGCCACCTTCAACACGATCAACGGGTGGGCACTGGGCCTGACGGAGACGTTCGTGGCCGGCACCCTCGCCGAGGGCATCGGCAAGCGCGTCCCGATGGTGGCGATGCCGTCCGTGAACGCGGCGCTCATGCAGCACCCGCAGTACGAGCGCTCGCTGGAGACCCTGCGCGCCGCCGGGGTCACGGTGCTCTTCGGCGACGCCGGGTCCGGCCCGGAGTACCCCTGGCAGCCGGCGCTCGCCGCCGCCGAGGCGGTCGCGGGCTGATCCGCCCCGCCCGGGGTCACGAGGGCCCGGGGACGAGGAAGGCCCGGTCTGCTTCCGCAGACCGGGCCTTCCCTGGTGAGGGTGAGTGACGGGACTCGAACCCGCGGCATCCTGGACCACAACCAGGTGCTCTACCAGCTGAGCTACACCCACCATGACCGGTGATTGCTACTGCTTCCCACCGGCCGAGAAAAAGTGTACAGGGTCCGGAGGGGTGCTCGCTGCCACGTTTTCCGTGGGTCGCTCAGTCCGAGGTTTCCGCAGGCAGGACGTACTTCGCGGCGATCGAGCGCGCCGTGTCGGTGTCCGGCCCGGGCTGGGGCACGAAGACCGCCTCGCGGTAGTAGCGCAACTCCGCGATGGACTCGCGGATGTCGGCGAGGGCGCGGTGGTTGCCGTTCTTCTCCGGGCTGGCGAAGTAGGCGCGCGGGTACCAGCGCCGGGACAGCTCCTTGATGGAGGAGACGTCCACGATGCGGTAGTGCAGGTGCTGCTCGAGCGTGGGCATGTCCCGGGCGAGGAAACCGCGGTCGGTGGAGACCGAGTTCCCGCACAGCGGCGCCTTGCGGGGCTCGGCCACGTACTGGCGGACGTAGTCCAGGACCAGCTTCTCCGCCTCCTCCAGCGTCACCCCGCCGTCGAGCTCCTCCAGCAGGCCGGAGGTGGTGTGCATCGTGCGGACGATCTCCGGCATGCTCTCCAGTGACTCGGCCGGCGGACGGATGACGATGTCCACCCCCTCGCCGAGCACGTTGAGCTCCGAGTCGGTGACGAGCGCCGCCACCTCGATCAGAGCGTCCTGGGCCAGGGAGAGCCCGGTCATCTCGCAGTCGATCCACACCATCCGGTCGTTCATACGTCTCACCCTACGGGGCGATCCCGCGGAGCAGGCATAGTCGCGCTGCGGCTGCGTCCGTCACGGCCGTCCCGGTCACCGCGCGGCCGCCGTGCGCCGTGCGGCTCGCGGGCGTCGAAACGGCTGCCGGGCTGCTCCGGGATGCGCGTCGCGTAGGGCGGCTCGGCGTCGGTCTTGGCCGTGCCCGGGCCACCGCCGGGACCGGCCTGCCCCGCGATCTGCAGCACCGCGCCGTGACCGCGGTCCGCGGTGGGCACGGGGCTGCGGCGCGGGGCCGGCACCGGGCCGCCTGCCGCCTCGCCGCCGCGTGGTTCCCGGGCGGCGGCGAGTGCGTTGTCCGGGTCGTCCTGCGGGCGCCGGGCCCGGTAGGCCGCCCGGTACGAGGCGGGGGAGGAGCCGAGCTGGCGGCGGAAGTGACCGCGCAGCGCGACGGGCGAGCGGAAGCCGCAGCGCGCGGCGACCTCGTCCACGGAGTAGTCGGAGGTCTCCAGCAGCCGCTGCGCCTGCAGGACGCGCTGGGTGATCAGCCACTGCAGGGGCGCACTGCCGGTCAGCGTGCGGAAGCGGCGGTCGAAGGTGCGGCGGCTCATGTAGGCGCGGGCGGCGAGGGTCTCCACGTCGAACTGCTCGTGTAGGTGCTCCAGCGCCCAGGCGACGACCTCGGCGAGCGGATCGCCGCCGATCTCCTCCGGTAAAGAGCGGTCGAGGTGCCGGGGCTGGCCGCCCCAGTCGCCGCGCCGCGGCGGCACGACCAGCCGGCGGGCGAGCGCGTTGGCGGCCTCGCCGCCGTGGTCGCTGCGTACGACGTGCAGGCACAGGTCGATGCCGGCGGCGGTGCCCGCGCTGGTGAGGACGTCGCCGTCGTCGACGAACAGCTCGCGCGGGTCGACGTGGACGGACGGGTAGCGCTTGGCGAGGGTCGGCGCGTACATCCAGTGCGTGGTGGCCGGGCGGCCGTCCAGCAGCCCCGCGGCGGCGAGCACGAAGGCGCCGGTGCACAGCCCGATGATGCGCGCGCCCTCCTCGTGCGCGCGGCGCAGCGCGTCCAGCGCCTCGGCGGGCGGCGGCTGCGAGATCGAGCGCCAGGCGGGCACGACGACCGTGCCGGCCCGCGACAGCGCCTCCAGCCCGTACGGGGCCGACAACTCCAGCCCGCCGGTGGTGCGCAGCGGGCCGTCCTCACCGGCGCAGACCAGCAGCCGGTAGCGCGGCACGCCCGCGTCCTGGCGGTCGATGCCGAACACGGAGAGCGGGATCGAGCTCTCGAAGATCGGGCCGCCGCTGAACAGCAGTACGGCGACGACCTCCTGGCGGCGTCGTGCCGACAACTTCCGTGGTCCGCGGCCTTGTTGGGTGGTGGCGGACGGGCCGGCCGGGCCTGACGGAACGGAGGTGCTCACCGGGACGCCGGACGCTCCCGGGACGTGCGGGACGCCCGGTGCCCCCGTCGACGCGGACGGTGCGGTGGACATGCCGGCGGCCGACTGGATCTCCGCCATGGTGCCGGTCCTGGACTCCTGTGTCATGGAGCTCAAGCCCCCCTCGGTCGTCTGGTCCTCTCGGTCCTGCACGGGTCCCCCGCCGTTGTCACCCAAGATCGAATCTACTGGTTCCGCTGTACCCGCAGTGGCAAGTTCACCACCTGCCGGTATGTCGACATGACCACGTGGCGTGAAGCATTCGATCACGAAGCGTTCCCCTCGTGAAGTGTGCCTTCCGCGAGGGGAACCGGCGCACAACGCCCGTGCGCCCCCTCATTCCGCTTCCGCCCTGGTGGCGGCGGGGGTTGTGGCACATGATCCCAAGTCCCCCTGGGGATAGGGAAGTTGGCCGAAAATGGTGGGAAGTCCTGTACGCACCCCTGGTCAGCGCTCCGTCGTACGCCCCTTGTGTGGCCGGAGAACGAGTGCGCCCCCTATGCCTCGTACGGCCGGGAGGACGATTCCGGATATGGCCGGAGGCGGACAGCGGGAGAGGGCCGGGCGCGAGGTGACTTGTCCGATTGGCGGCGGGGCGTTGCGCTCGACGGCCGGCTCCGGCATTCTCCTGGAAACTCCGGGGTAGGGGGACGCTGTGAGGGCGCCTGCGCATCTGTGCAGGGGCCCCCAGTCGCCGTACTCTGGAGTCAGCGGGAAGGGCAGCCCCTTACCGGTCGAAATCAGGCCGGTCCCGCGGCCCCCGCACTGTTGTTGTCCGCCCACTCGGCGCTCCCGGCGCCGACCTTGCCGAGAAACCGCATCATGGCCGGTTACGAGCTCCCCGAGCCCGCCGACGGAAAGCCGCTCGCCGAATCGGCGGCGGCCCCGGAGGCGGCCTGCGAGCCGCGCACTTCCTGTGATCCCGCCTTCCGGCACGGCGTGGTCGTCGGTTTCGACGGCTCCGTGTCGAGTGAACGGGCCCTCGCGTACGCCATCGGCATGGCACGCCGGTCCGGTTCTGCGCTGATCATCGTGCACGTCGCCAACAGGCTCCCGGCGACCGTGTGGGCGGGCTGCGAGCCGCCCGTCTTCGTCGACGTCCCCGACCACCGCACCGAGGTGCTCGGCCTGGAACTCGCCTGCGCCGACCACCTGTCGGAGGTCCCGTGGATCCTGGTCGAGCGCGGCGGCGACATCTGCCACGAGCTGGAGGAGGTCGGCCGGGAGTACGAGGCCGACGCCATCGTGGTGGGTGGGACGCACGGGATCATCGGCAAGATCTTCGGGTCGGTCGCCGGACGGCTCGCGCGGCGCGCCCAGCGGCCTGTCGTGGTCATTCCATAACGATTCGGTGCACGCCGCCGTGAATACGGCCTCCGCAGGATTGCTTGTGCCCTTGTGAAGGGTATCTCATCAGCAGTTTCTTCCCTCGTACACGAAGGGGGCCCGCGGTGGACAACGACGTCTCCACGGCGCGCACGGCAGGAGCCGGTGCTACGGCTCTGGGATATCTGACACTCGGCCTGACGCTGATCGCCTACGGGCTGCTCAGCACCGGCGTATTCGACAACACCGCGGCGGCGGACGCCGCGCGGCTCGCGCTGGTCGTCGGCGGCGTCACGCAATTCGTCGCCGGCATGTGGGAGTTCTACGGTGGCAACGGCTTCACCGGCACCGCCTTCGCCTCACTGGGCGCCTTCTGGGTGACCTGGTCGGCGGGGTCCGGCGCGGGCGCGAGCAAGGAGGCCGCCGGGCTCTTCATGCTCCTGTGGGCGCTGCTGGCGCTCAGCCTGACCATGGCCGCGTGGCAGATGGGCGGCGTGGCGCAGGCGGTCTTCGGGCTGCTGACCGTGGCCACGGCCCTGTCCGGCATCGCGGCACTCGCCTCCAACAGCGGCCTCGGCAAGGCGGGCGGCTGGGTCGGCCTCGCGGCCGGCGCGGTCGCCTGGTACGGCGGGACCGCACTGCTCACCAACGCCACGTGGGGCCGGCGCGCCCTCGCCGACGGCTGGCGGCTGGCCATGCCGCACCGCGGGCACGCGGCCTGACGTCCGGGGAGGCAACGGCGAGGCCCCCCGCGCCGAAGGGCGCGGGGGGCCTCGTGCGTGCCGGGGCCGTCGGCTACTCGACCGTCACGGACTTCGCGAGGTTGCGCGGCTTGTCGATGTCCCGGCCCAGGGCCAGCGCCGTGTGGTAGGCCAGCAGCTGGAGCGGGACGCCCATCAGGATCGGGTCGAGCTCGTCCTCGTTCTTCGGGACGACGATCGTGTGGTCCGCCTTCGCCTGCTCCTGGTGCGCGACCGCCAGGATCCGGCCGCTGCGGGCCTTGATCTCCTCCATCGCGGCGCGGTTCTTCTCCAGCAGCGAGTCGTCCGGGATGATCGCGACCGTCGGCATCGCGGGCTCGATCAGGGCCAGCGGGCCGTGCTTGAGCTCGGAGGCCGGGTAGGCCTCGGCGTGGATGTAGGAGATCTCCTTGAGCTTCAAGGACGCCTCCAGCGCCACCGGGTAGCCGCGCACCCGGCCGATGAACATCATCGACTTGGCGTCCGCGTATTCGGCCGCCAGCTTCTTGATGTCCTCCTCCTGCGTGAGGATCTCCTGGATCTGCTCGGGCAGCCTGCGCAGGCCCTCGATGATCCGCTTGCCGTCGGCCACCGACAGGTCGCGGATGCGGCCCAGGTGCAGGGCGAGCAGCGCGAAGGCGACGACGGTGTTGGTGAAGCACTTGGTGGAGACGACGCAGACCTCGGGGCCGGCGTGGACGTACATGCCGCCGTCGGTCTCACGGGCGATCGCGGAACCCACCACGTTCACCACGCCGAGGACGCGGGCGCCCTTGCGCTTGAGCTCCTGGACCGCCGCCAGCACGTCGTACGTCTCACCGGACTGCGAGACGGCGATGTAGAGGGTGTCGGGGTCCACGACCGGGTTGCGGTAGCGGAACTCGGAGGCCGGCTCGGAGTCGGCGGGGATGCGGGCCAGGCCCTCGATCAGCGAGGCACCGATCATCCCGGCGTGGTACGAGGTGCCGCAGCCGAGGATCTTCACGCGGCGGATGCCGCGGGCCTCGCGGGCGTCGAGGTTCAGGCCGCCCAGGTGCACGGTGGAGAACTTGTCGTCGATCCGGCCGCGCAGCACGCGGTCGACCGCGTCGGGCTGCTCGCTGATCTCCTTGTGCATGTACGTGTCGTGACCGCCCATGTCGTAGGAGGCGGCCTCCCACTCCACGGTCTCGGGGGTGGCCGTGGTGCGGGTGCCCGAGGTCGTGTAGGTGCGGAAGTCGTCGGCCTTCAGGGTGGCCATCTCGCCGTCGTCGAGGGTGACGACCTGGCGGGTGTGGGAGATCAGCGCGGCGACGTCGGAGGCGACGAACATCTCCTTCTCGCCGATGCCGAGGACCACCGGCGAGCCGTTGCGGGCCACGACGATCCGGTCGGGGAAGTCGGCGTGCATGACGGCGATGCCGTACGTGCCCTCGATGACCTTCAGCGCCTCGCGGACCTTCTCCTCCAGGGACTCGGCCTGGGAGCGGGCGACGAGGTGGGTGATCACCTCGGTGTCGGTCTCGGAGGCGAAGACCACACCGTCGGCCTCCAGCTTGGCGCGCAGCTCGGCGGCGTTGTCGACGATCCCGTTGTGGACGACGGCGACCTTGCCCTCGGTGTCGAGGTGCGGGTGCGCGTTCTCGTCGCTGGGGGCGCCGTGGGTGGCCCAGCGGGTGTGGGCTATGCCGGTGGTGCCGGCGAAGCGCTTGGGGACCCGTGCCTCCAGCTCACGGACCCGGCCCTTGGCCTTGACGGCCTTGAGCCCGCCGGACTTGCCGGCGACCACGATGCCCGCGGAGTCGTAACCGCGGTACTCCAGCCGCTGCAGGCCCTCCAGTAGCAGCGGGGCGACATCACGCTTCCCGATGTAGCCGACGATTCCACACATGTTTCCGTCCCTCCCGGTCGCTCGAGGCGGCCCGGTCTCGCTGTCAGCCGTAGACGATGCGGCGCAGCTGCCGCAGTGAGTACCCGGGCGGCGTGACCGCCCGGTACGGCAGCTCGGCCGTGATCCGTTCGAAGATCTCCGCGTTCTGCAGACCCTTGGCCTGCAGCTCGCGGTGGCGGCGCCGTACGAAGTCCTCGGCCGTCTCGTCGAAGTACGCCAGGATGTCGAGGACCACCCGGGCGGCCTCGCCGCGTTGCAGCGGCGTGGTCCGCACCAGGTGGTCGACGAGGTCGTCATGTGTCGTCTGGCGTTCGAGCACCGGTCGATACTGAGGGAAGGAGGAGGCTGATCGCAAGATTTCTGCCCGATATCGGGCAGGGAGGTGGCGAAAACTACGCCGGAAGGCCGAGCTCGCGCGCGATCAGCATGCGCTGCACCTCGCTGGTGCCCTCGCCGATCTCCAGGATCTTGGAGTCCCGCCACATGCGCGCGACCGGGTACTCGTTCATGAAGCCGTAGCCGCCGTGCACCTGGGTGGCCTCGCGGGCGTTGGTGACCGCGATCTCCGAGGAGTAGAGCTTGGCCATCGCCGCCTCCTTCTTGAAGGGCTCCCCTGCGACCAGCCGGGACGCCGCGTCCCGCCAGGCCAGCCGGGCGGTGTGGGCGCGCATCTCCATGTCGGCGAGCTTGAAGGCGACCGCCTGGTTGCTCCCGATCGGGCGGCCGAAGGCGGTGCGCTCCTTGGCGTAGGCCACCGACTCGTCCACACAGCCCTGCGCCAGACCGGTGGCCAGTGCCGCGATGGCGATCCGGCCCTCGTCCAGGATGCGCAGGAACTGGGCGTAGCCCCGGCCCCGCTCGCCCAGCAGGTTGGCGGCCGGCACACGGCAGTCGGAGAAGGACAGCTCGCGGGTGTCGGAGGCGTTCCAGCCGACCTTGCTGTACTTCTTCGACACCGTGAAGCCCGGGGTGCCGGAGGGCACGATGATCGAGGAGATCTCCGGGCGGCCGTCCTCCTTGCGGCCGGTGACGGCCGTGACCGTGACCAGCGAGGTGATGTCGGTGCCCGAGTTGGTGATGAAGCTCTTGGTGCCGTTGATCACCCACTCGCCGGTCGCCTCGTCCAGCCGGGCGGTGGTGCGGGTGCCGCCGGCGTCGGAGCCGCAGTCCGGCTCGGTCAGCCCGAAGGCGCCCAGCTGCTCGCCGGAGGTCAGCTGGGGCAGCCACTGCCGCTTCTGCTCCTCGGTGCCGAAGCGGAAGACCGGCATGGCGCCGAGCGAGACCCCCGCCTCCAGGGTGATTGCCACGGAGGAGTCCACCCGGGCGAGCTCCTCCAGGGCGATGCAGAGGGCGAAGTAGTCGCCGCCCATGCCGCCGTACTCCTCGGGGAAGGGCAGGCCGAACAGGCCCATGCGGCCCATCTCGCGGATGATCTCGTAGGGGAACTCGTCGTGCTCGTAGAACTCGCCGATCTTCGGCGCGACGACGTCGTGCGCGAACTCCTCCACGGTGCGGCGGAGTTCCTCGTACTCGGCGGGGAGCCGGTGGGCGGTCGTCATGGCTGTGGTCACTCCTGGTGGGAGAGGGCGCGGACGGTACGGGACGGGCTCGGTCGGCCCAATTGCTCCGCCATCCACACGCTGGTGGCGGTGAGGCGGCTGAGGTCGACCCCGGTCTCGACGCCGAGGCCGTCGAGCATCCAGACCAGGTCTTCGGTGGCGAGGTTCCCGGTGGCGCTCTTGGCGTACGGGCAGCCGCCGAGGCCGCCGGCGGAGGCGTCGACGACGCCCACGCCGTGCCGGAGGGCGGCCAGGGTGTTGGACAGTGCCTGGCCGTAGGTGTCGTGGAAGTGGACGGCGAGCCGCTCGACGGGCACGTCCAGGCCGGCCAGGGTGTCGAGCAGCGCCACGACGTGGCCGGGGGTGGCGACGCCGATGGTGTCGCCGAGGCTCAGCTCGTCGCAGCCCAGGTCGTAGAGCCGGCGGGCCACCGCGGCCACCTGAGGCACGGGCACGGGGCCCTCCCACGGGTCGCCGAAGCACATCGACAGGTAGCCGCGCACCCTCGCCCCCGCCTCCTTGGCGGCGGCGACGACGGGAGCGAACATCTCCAGCGACTCGTCGACCGTGCGGTTGAGGTTGGCCTTCGCGAAGGACTCGGTCGCGCTGCCGAAGACGGCGACCTCGCGCACCCCCAGGGCCAGGGCCCGCTCCAGCCCGCGCTGGTTGGGCACCAGCACGGGCAGCCGGATCCCGTCGCCCAGGTCGTCCAGCAGCGGCATCAGCTGCTCGGCGTCGGCGAGCTGGGGCACCCACTTGGGGTGCACGAAGCTGGTCGCCTCGATGGTGGTCAGCCCGGCGTCGGCCAAGCGGTGCACGAACTCCGCCTTGACCTCGGTGGGCACCGTGGCCTTCTCGTTCTGCAGCCCGTCGCGTGCGCCGACCTCGTGGATGCGCACCCGCCGCGGGAGTCCGTCCAGGGGCACGGACATGGGCAGCCCGGGAGTTCGCTCGACGGCCATCACCCGGCCTCCTGCTGGTGCGGGGCGACGACCGCGAGCACCTGGTCCATGGCGACGGTGCTGCCCGGGGTCACGTCGATCTCGGTGACGGTGCCGTCGTGCGGGGCGGTGATGACGTGCTCCATCTTCATCGCCTCCACCACGAGCAGGCTCTGGCCCGCGGTGACCTCGTCGCCCTTGGCGACCTTGACCACGGTCACCGTGCCCGGCATGGGCGCGGCCAGGGTGTCCACCCCGCCCGCGCCCGCCGCGCCGCGCAGCGCGGCCTCGACCGGGTCGTACGGCTGCAGGCGCCAGCCGTCGCCGTCCCTGCCCAGCCAGTCGCCGGCGTGGCCGAAGGCGTGCGTGACGCCGTGCCACTCAACGGTGATCCGCTGTCCGGAGCCGGGCAGCAGCCGGGCACGCACCGCGGGGGCCTCGTCGATCCGCACCTCGGCCTCGGGAGCCCTGCCGCGGACGCGGACCCGCACGGCCTCGCCCCCGGGTACCCGCAGCCAGTGGTCGGTCCAGGCGGGCTCCCCGCCGAGCCGCCAGCCGCTCGGCACGGAGAAGGGGTCCCGCCAGGCTCCGCCGGCCGCCGCCGGTTCCAGGGCCGCGTGGCGCAGCAGCGCGGCCGCCGCGTACACCTCGACGGGCACCTCGGAGGGCACCAGGCCCGCCAGCTCCCGGTCGATCAGGCCGGTGTCCATCTCGCCGGAGACGACGTCGGGATGGGCCAGGAGGCGGCGCAGGAAGCCGGTGTTGGTCTCCAGGCCCAGCACGGTCGTCCCGGCGAGGGCGGCCCGCAGCCGGCGCAGCGCCGTCGGGCGGTCGGGGCCGTACGCGATGACCTTGGCGAGCATCGGGTCGTAGGACGTGCCGATCTCGCTGCCCGCACTGAGCCCGGAGTCGACGCGCACGCCCTCGCCGACGGGCTCGTCCAGCGCCAGCACGGTGCCCGCCGACGGCAGGAAGTTGCGGGAGGGCACCTCGGCGCAGATCCGGGCCTCGACGGCGTGCCCGGTCAGGGCGACCCCGTCCTGTCCGAAGGACAGCCGCTCGCCCGCGGCGATCCGCAGCTGCCACTCCACCAGGTCCAGCCCGGTCACCAGTTCCGTGACGGGGTGCTCGACCTGGAGGCGGGTGTTCATCTCCATGAAGCAGTAGGCGGACGGGTCGGCGCCCGGGACGATGAACTCCACGGTGCCCGCCCCGACGTAGCCGCAGGACAGCGCGGCCTGCACGGCGGCGGCGCCCATGGCGGCCCGGGTCGCCTCGTCCAGCAGGACCGAGGGGGCCTCCTCGATCACCTTCTGGTGGCGGCGCTGCAGGGAGCACTCGCGCTCGCCGAGGTGCACCACGTTGCCGTGGCCGTCGGCCAGCACCTGGATCTCGATGTGCCGGGGACGGTCGATCCACCGTTCCACCAGCAGGGTGTCGTCCCCGAAGGAGCCGCGCGCCTCGCGGCGGGCGGCCGCGATCTCCTCGGGGAGCAGGGCCGTGTCGCGCACCAGGCGCATGCCCTTGCCGCCGCCGCCCGCGGAGGGCTTGAGCAGCACGGGGGTGCCGATCTCCAGGGCGGCGGCCGTCAGCTGCTCGTCGGTGAGCCCGCTGCCGCTGCTGCCCGGCACCACCGGGACCCCGGCCTCGCGGACGGTCTCCTTGGCGCGGATCTTGTCGCCCATGAGCTCGATGGCCCGGGCGGGTGGCCCGATGAAGGCGAGCCCCGCCTCCGCGCAGGCACGGGCGAAGGCGGCGTTCTCGGCCAGGAACCCGTAGCCGGGGTGGATGGCCTGGGCGCCGGTGCGGGCGGCCGCCTCCAGCAGCCGCTCGATCGACAGGTAGCTCTCGGATGCCGCCGCCGGGCCGATGCGCACGGCGGTGTCGGCCTCGCGCACATGGCGGGCCCCGGCGTCGGCGTCGCTGAAGACGGCGACCGAACGGATCCCGAGCCGCCGCAGGGTGCGGATGACGCGGACCGCGATCTCGCCGCGGTTGGCCACCAGGACGGTGTCGAACATCGCTGACATCTGAGTGCTCCCCCTACATCCGGAAGACGCCGAAGCCCGGCGCCTGCGGATCGCGTTGCGGAATCGGCGCGTTGGCGCACGCGGTCAGGGCCAGTCCCAGCACCTGGCGGGTCTGCAGGGGGTCGATGACCCCGTCGTCCCACAGCCGGGCCGTCGCGTAGTAGGCGTTGCCCTGCTCCTCGTACTGGGCGCGGATGGGGGCCTTGAAGCCCTCCTCGTCCTCCGCCGCCCAGGTGTCGCCGGCCGCCTCGATCTGGTCGCGCTTGACGGTGGCCAGCACCGAGGCGGCCTGCTCGCCGCCCATGACGGAGATCTTGGCGTTGGGCCACATCCACAGGAAGCGCGGCGAATAGGCGCGGCCGCACATCGAGTAGTTGCCCGCGCCGTAGGAGCCGCCGATGACCACGGTCAGCTTGGGCACCCGGGTCGTGGCCACCGCGGTGACCATCTTGGCGCCGTGCTTGGCGATGCCGCCCGCCTCGTACTGACGGCCCACCATGAAGCCCGAGATGTTCTGCAGGAAGAGCAGCGGGATGCCGCGCTGGTCGCACAGCTCGATGAAGTGCGCGCCCTTCTGGGCCGATTCGGAGAACAGGATGCCGTTGTTGGCGACGATCCCGACCGGGTGGCCGTGGATCCGGGCGAAGCCGGTGACCAGCGTCGTGCCGTACTCGGCCTTGAACTCCGCGAAGCGGCTGCCGTCGACGAGGCGGGCGATGACCTCGCGGACGTCGTAGGGGGTGCGCGAGTCGACCGGGACCGCGCCGTAGAGCCCGGCCGGGTCGACGGCGGGCTCCTCGACGGGTCCGACCGTCCACGGCAGTGCGCCGCGGGCGGGCAGGGTCGCCACGATGTTCCGCACGATGCGCAGCGCGTGGGCGTCGTCCTCGGCCAGGTGGTCGGTGACGCCGGAGGTGCGGGAGTGCACCTCGCCGCCGCCGAGCTCCTCGGCCGTGACCACCTCGCCGGTGGCGGCCTTCACCAGCGGCGGGCCGCCCAGGAAGATCGTGCCCTGGCCGCGGACGATCACCGCCTCGTCGCTCATCGCGGGGACGTAGGCGCCGCCCGCCGTGCACGAGCCGAGGACGGCGGCCACCTGCGGGATGCCGCGCGCGGACAGGGTGGCCTGGTTGAAGAAGATCCGCCCGAAGTGGTCGCGGTCGGGGAAGACCTCGTCCTGCTTCGGCAGGAAGGCGCCGCCGGAGTCGACCAGGTAGACGCACGGCAGCCGGTTGTCAAGGGCGATCTCCTGGGCGCGCAGGTGCTTCTTGACCGTCATCGGGTAGTACGTGCCGCCCTTGACGGTGGCGTCGTTGGCGACGATCACGACCTCGCGGCCGGAGACCCGGCCGATCCCGGCGACGACGCCGGCGGCCGGGGCCTGGCCGTCGTACATGCCGTCGGCGGCCAGCGGGGCGAGCTCCAGGAAGGGCGATCCGGGGTCGAGCAGCCCGTCCACGCGGTCGCGGGGGAGCAGCTTGCCGCGCGCGGTGTGCCGGGCGCGGGCCTTCTCGCCGCCGCCGAGCGCGGCGGCGGCGAGCTTCTCGCGCAGCCGCGCGGACAGCTCGGCGTGCGCCTTCTCGTTGGCGCGGTAGGCCTCGCTCGCCGGATCCGCGGCGCTGGCGAGGACGGGTGCTTCCATGTCACGGGCCCCCGGAGGAGTTAGCGGTCGTTAACGTGTTGTCGACCACGTTAGCGGTCGTTAACACGGCTGTCTAGAATGGTAGGACGATGAGATCGCGGGGGGCATCCGCAGACCGGACGCCTCGCGGAAAGGTGCGGTGTGGAGCCCACGAGGACGGCGGCCAAGGCGGCCAGCGGCAGGCGCGACCAGATCCTGAGGGAGGCCGCGCGGCTCTTCGCCGAGCGCGGGTTCCACGGGGTCGGCGTGGACGAGATAGGGGCGGCCGTCGGCATCAGCGGCCCCGGGCTGTACCGGCACTTCGCGGGCAAGGACGCGATGCTCGCCGAGCTGCTCGTCGGGATCAGTGGCCGGCTGCACTCCGCGGGCCGCATGCGGGTGGCCGAGGCCGACGGCGCGGCCGCCGCGCTGGACGCCCTGGTCCGCGGGCACATCGACTTCGCCCTGGACGACAGGGCGCTGATCACCCTCCACGACCGTGAACTGGACCGGCTCCGGGACTCCGACCGCAAGCTCGTGCGCCAGCTGCAGCGCCAGTACGTCGAGCAGTGGGTCACGGTCGTCCGCGAGGTCCACCCGGGGGCGGCCGAGCCCGAGGTCCGCGCGGCCGTGCACGCCGTCTTCGGCCTGCTCAACTCCACCCCGCACCTCGGCCCGCACGGGGGGCTGCCCGGCCGCGCGGCGACCGCCGTGCTGCTGCACCGGCTGGCCCTGGGCGCCTTCGCCGCTCTGGACAGCGCGCGCAACCGGGAAGTAACTTACTGAGCGCTTGCTTATCGCCCAGTGTGCAGAGGAGGCGCCAAGTGCGTCGCACGGTATTCAACGAGGACCACGAGGCCTTCCGGGAGACGATCCGGGACTTCATCGCCAACGAGGTCGTGCCCGTCTACCCCGAGTGGGAGGAGGCGGGGTACCCGCCCCGCGACTTCTACCGGCGCTTGGGCGAGCTGGGCATCTTCGGCATCGAGGTGCCCGAGGAGTACGGCGGCGCCGGCATCACGGGCTGGAAGTTCAGCGCCGTGGTGACCGAGGAGTGCGCCCGCGCCGGCGTCAGCTTCGGCAGCAGCGGCGTGCACACCGGCCTGGTGCTCCCGTACCTCCTGGAGTTCGCCAACGAGGAGCAGAAGAAGCGCTGGCTGCCCGACTTCATCAGCGGCGACATGATGACCGCCATCGCCATGACCGAGCCCGGCACCGGCTCCGACCTGGCCGGCATGACCACCACCGCGAAGCTCTCCGAGGACGGCACCCACTACGTCCTCAACGGCGCCAAGACCTTCATCACCGGCGGCGTGGTCGCCGACCGCGTGCTGGTGGTCTGCCGCACCTCGCCGGCCACCCCGGAGGACCGCCGCCGCGGTCTGTCGATCCTCGCGGTCGACACCACGAGCGAGGGCTACGCCGTCGGCCGCAAGCTGGAGAAGATCGGCCTGCGCACCTCCGACACCGCGGAGCTGTCCTTCACCGACGTCAAGGTCCCCGTCGAGGACCTGCTCGGCGAGGAGGGCAAGGCCTTCTCCTACCTCGCCCACAACCTGCCGGTCGAGCGCCTGGCGATCGCCTTCGGTTCCTACGCCCAGGCCGACGCCGCCGTCCGCTTCGCGGCCCAGTACGTGCGCGACCGCAAGGTCTTCGGCAAGAGCGTCGCCGAGTTCCAGAACACCAAGTTCGTGCTCGCCGAGTGCGCCTCCGACGTCGACGCCATGCAGGCCGTCGTCGACCGCGCCCTGGAGGCCCACGAGCTCGGTGACTTCACCGCCGCCGACGCCGCGCGCGCCAAGCTCTTCTGCACCGAGACCGCGGCCAAGGTCATCGACCGCTGCCTCCAGCTGCACGGTGGCTACGGCTACATGCTGGAGTACCCGATCGCCCGCCTGTACGCGGACAACCGCGTGCACCGCATCTACGGCGGCACCAGCGAGGTCATGAAGTCGATCATCGCCAAGTCGATGGGGCTGTGACCGGACGGTCCGCCGACCCCGAGAGACACACGTGACCAACCACGCACTGCAGTCCCTGCTCGATCTCCTCGACCTCGAGCGGATCGAGCAGGACATCTTCCGCGGCGCCAGCCGCCCCGCCGTCGTCCCCCGCGTCTTCGGGGGCCAGGTCGCCGCACAGGCGCTGGTCGCGGCGGGGCGCACGGTCCCGGAAGGACGCGACGCCCACTCCCTGCACGCCTACTTCCTGCGCATGGGCGACCCGGGCGCGCCGATCGTCTACCAGGTCGACCGCATCCGCGACGGCCGCTCCTTCACCACCCGCCGGGTGGTCGCGGTGCAGCACGGGCAGCCGATCTTCCACCTGTCCGCGTCCTTCCAGACGTACGAGGACGGGCTGGAGCACCAGGAGCCGATGCCGCCGGCGCCCGACCCGGAGAGCCTGCCCACCGGCGAGGAGCTGCTGCGGCCGCACAGGGACCGGTTCCCCGACCCCTCGGTCGTGGACCGCCTCCTGGAGGCCCGCGCCGCCGTCGACCTGCGCTACGTCGACGCCCCGCCCTTCCTCGCCGCCGGGGCCGGGCCGCGTGAGCCCCGCTCCCAGGTGTGGTTCCGCACCAACGGGAAGCTCGCCGACGACCCGCTGCTCCACGTCTGCCTCGCCACCTATGTGTCGGACATGACGCTGCTGGACTCCGTGCTGCTCGCCCACGGGCGCGGCGGCTGGGCGGTCGGCGACGTGGTGGGCGCCAGCCTGGACCACGCCATGTGGTTCCACCGGCCGTTCCGCGCCGACGAGTGGCTGCTGTACGACCAGCAGAGCCCGTCGGCCTCCGGCGGGCGCGGGCTCGGCACCGCGCGCATCTACACCCAGGACGGGCGGCTCGCCGTCTCCGTCATCCAGGAGGGTGTGGTCCGCGTACCGCGGGACTGAGCCGCCGGGTCACCGGGTCACCGGTCCGCGGCCAGCGGCAGTGTCGCCCGCACCAGGAAGCCGCCGTCCGGCTCCGGACCCGCGTCCAGGGTGCCGCCCAGCTGGGCGGCGCGCTCGCGCAGCCCGGTGAGGCCGTGGCCGCCGGACGGCAGCGCCGGGCCGGGCGCGCCCCCGCCGCACGGCGCGTTGCGCACCGCGACGTGCAGCGCGTCGGCGGCGAGCCGTACGGTCACCTCGGTGCGCGCGCCGGGGGCGTGCTTGCGCACGTTGGTCAGGGCCTCCTGCACGGTGCGGTACGCCGCGTGCTGCACCGGCGGCGGGCACCCGGGCCGGCCCAGGGCGGTCAGGTCGCCGTACACCTGCGGCCCGGCCGCGGCGAGGAGGGTGGGCAGATCCGCGAGGCCCGGGCCGGCGTCCTCGCCGCCCACCGCCACCGGCATCCGCAACAGCCCCACCATATGCCGCAGTTCGTCCAGGGCGTCGCGGCTGAGCTGCCGCACCGTACCGGCCGCGGCCCGCGCCTCCTCGCCCCGGGCGGTCGCCTCCAGCGCGCCCGACTGCACGGCGATCAGGCTGATGTGGTGGGCCACGGTGTCGTGCATCTCCCGCGCGAGCCGGGTGCGCTCCCGCACCACCGCCCGTTCCGCGGCCAGCCGCCGTTCCCGCTCCCGGCTCTCCGCCAGCTCGGCGAGCCGCGCCGCGAGCTCCCGGCGTGACGCGGCGAGCAGCCCCAGCGCCGTCGGGGCCACGGCCAGCAGTGCCGACAGCAGCACCGCGAGCACGGTCGCGGCGGGGGCCCAGTCGACCTCCCCGATCCACGGCCAGGGGAAGAACGACACAAAGGCGACGGCTGCCGCGCTGCCCAGCGTCACCACCATGGGCGGCGGGATCCGCCTCCGGCCGGGGAGCGGCTGCGGCCCCCGCCGCAGCAGCCGCCGGGCGCGGGCCACGGTCAGGGCGCCGCCGTCGGCGGCGATCGTGTACAGCGCGGCCATGGGGGCCAGCCACACATAGCCCAGCGACAGGGCGGGCAGCGTCGCCAGCAGCACCGTCAGCGGCAGCCGGCGGCGCAGCGCGAGGGCGCCGGCGGCCAGGTACGCCGCCGACAGCGCGAGGGGACCGCCCAGGGAGCGGGTCGCCCAGGCCTCGGTCGCCGCGACGGCGACCAGGCACCCGTCGGCGACGGCCCGGGGGAGCCTCACGCGGCGCTCCCCGGCGAGAGCCCGGCCCGGTGCGCCAGGATCGCCAGCGACACCCGGTTCGGCGCGTCGAGCTTGCGCAGCAGGGCGCGGACGTGGTCCTTCACCGTGGCGACGGTGATGTGCAGCCGCTCGGCGATCTCCAGGTTCGACAGGCCCCCGGCGACCAGCAGCAGCACCTCCCGCTCCCGTCCGGTCAGCCGGTCCAGGGGCGCCCCGGCGGGGTCGGCCTCCTGGGCGTCGGCCGTGCCCAGGTAGCCGTCGACCACGGCGCGGCTGACGGTGGGCGTGAAGACCGTCCCGCCGGAGGCGAGCACGCGGACGGCGTCGATGAGGGTGGCGACCGCCGTGTCCTTGAGCAGGAAGCCGGTCGCGCCCGCGCGCATGGCGGCGGTGATGTGGGCGCTGGTGTCGAATCCGGTGAGCATCGCGACGGCCGGCGGATCGGGCAGCGCCCGTACGGCCCGCAGCACGGTCAGCCCGTCGGGTTCCGGCATCACCGTGTCCAGGAGCACCAGGTCGGGCTTGCGCGCGCGGACGGCGGCCAGTGCCGCGCGGCTGTCGCAGTCCGCGACCACACCGATGTCGCCCGCGGACTCCAGGATGCGCCGCAGGGCGGTCCTGACCAGTGTCTCGTCGTCGACGATCACGACCCGTATCACGATCCCGCGCCTTTCTCCGGACGGCCTTCCACTCCACCCGAGGGTGGACCGCGAACTCCATCCCGGGGGTGATCCACCGGCGGCGCCGGACCGGAAGAATCGACGGCGATCGTAACGAGCACGCCGCCGGGTCGCATGTCCGGGCGGCCGCGCCCGTCGGTCGACGGGGGAAACGGGGGCTCACGGGGGAAAACGGGGGCTCACGGGGAACGGGGGTTCTCATGTCGCGGACCAAGGGCGGGGGCGAAGGCCCCGGCCTGTCGACATCGCGCCCCGGGTCGCCGGAAGGACGGCGGCCCGGGGCCCGTCGGGAGTGGCGGGCCACGCCCCCTCGGGGGCGTGGCCCCCTGTCATGCGGAGCCGGTCAGGCCCGCCGCGTCCAGCAGGTAGGCGGTCATCGCGTCGTAGTGGCGCGGGTCGGTGACGTGGTCGTCCAGCGGGACGGTCACCGAGACCGTGCCCTCCGCCTCGGCGAGGAAAAGGGCCGGGTCGTTGCAGTCCGCGAAGCCGATCGCGTCGATGCCGCGCTGTCCGGCGCACCCCGCCCAGCCGTGGTCGGCGACGACCAGGTCGGGCAGCGGCCGGCCCTGTGCGGCCAGCGCGTCGAGGACCGCCGCCATCGGGCCGGGGGAGTGGGTGTGCCACAGCGTGGCGCCGCGCTCCAGCATGGCCACGTCGCAGAACTGGAAGACGCCGCCCTCGTCGGTGGACAGCCCGCCAGGGATCGCGACGACCTCGGCGCCGGCGGCCCGCACGGCCGCGGCCAGGGTGCGGTGGACGTCCAGCAGGCCGCCGGGGTGGCCGGTGGCGAACAGCACCCGCTGCCCGCCCTCCACGGCCTTGCAGAGCATCCGGGCGGCCCGGTCCAGGGCGCTGATCGTCAGCTCGGGGTCGATGGTGTCCTGCCCCAGGAGGTACCCGGGGTCGGCCACGACCCCGCAGCGCTCGGCCATGACCGCCAGCACCGCCTCCTCGTCCGTCCAGCGCTCGCCGAACTCCAGGCCGAACCAGTAGTGGCGGTCGCCCTCGGCGAGTCTGCGGTAGTGAGAGCGGTTGTTCTCGCGGGGGGTGGCGACGTCGCCCGCGATGCGCGTGCGTACGAGGTGGTCGGCGAGGGCCTTGCGGGACGGCACGGTGACATGGGGCAGCATGACCCCCATTGTCGCCTGCTGTCGGACGTGCGTGCGGGGGGCCGCCGATCGACGCCGGTCCGTTACCTCCTGCCGGGACGTCAGAAAGCCCGCCGCGGCGGGGCGTACGGGTTCACAGCCAGCGCAGCGCGAACCACAGCTCCATGCGTACGTCCGGGTCGTCCAGGTCCGCCTCCAGCAGGGTCGCCGCGCGCCCGATGCGCTGGCGCACGGTGTTGCGGTGCACCTCCAGGGCGACGGCCGTACGGTCCCAGCTCCCGTGCAGGCCGATCCAGGTGCGCAGCGTCTCCACCAGGGCGGGCGAGTCCGCCACCGGCGCCAGCAGCTCCCGCGCCCTGGACCGGGCGTCGTCCGGGGTGACCAGTCCGCTCATGCCGGGCCCGGCTCCGCGATGGATCACCAGCGGCGCACGGGTGGCGACCGCCCGGCGCAGCGCGCCCGCGGCCTGGCCGTCCCCGGTGACGAGGGAGGCCACCGCGACCGGGCCGCTCACCCCGAGGGTCCACCCCGGCTGGGCGGTCACCTCGCGGCCGGCCGGCAGGAGCAGGCGTACGACGGTGCCGCCCGGCTCGATCAGCGCGGTGCCCAGCGCCGCGCCGAGCGCGGCCGCCGCCAGCGGTCCGGCCGGGCCGCCGCGCTTGCGGGCGTGCACGACGGCCCAGCGGGACTCCGGTCCCAGCAGCGGGGCCACCTCCTGCGGCTCCGCGCCCAGCAGCAGCCGCACCAGCGCCGCCGACCGGCCCGCCTCCGCGCTGCCCAGGTGCGGGCCGGTGAGCAGGGAGAGCAGGACCGCGGCGACGTTGGCGACCGCGTGGTCGCCCGGATCGGGGCGGCCCGTGACCAGGACGAGCGCCGGCCGCTCGCTCGGGGGGCCGCCGGCCAGCGCGTACGCCGACAGGCGCGTCCCGCCGTGGGTGTCGGTCGCCGAGGAGGGCGCGTGCGCGTCCGTCGCCGGCAGGACCACCCCGGCCAGCCGTGCCGCCGCCGCACGCGCCTGCGGGTCCGGGGCGGTGCCCGCCGCGTACACCTCGGAACCGTCCGGGGCGATCAGCGCGGCCCACGCGCCCAGGCGGCCGGCGAGCCTGCGCAGCACCGAGGGCACGGGGTCCGGGCGCCCGGCGGCCGCGGCGAGGGCCTGCTGTGCCTCGGTGACGTGCCGCAGTTCACGGACCCGGGCCTCGCCCATGGCCTGCCAGACGGCCCGCGCGACGGCGGTGAAGGGGGTCCGCGGCGGCACCTCCACCAGCGGCAGGGCGTGCCGGTCGCAGGCGGCGACCAGCGCCGCCGGGGTCTCGTCGTGCACCGGGGCGAGACCGAATCCGAGCGCCGCCGCCCCCGCCTCGACCGTGCGGGCCACGTAGCGGTCCAGGTAGGCGCCGGCGCCCGCCGCCGACGCGAAGTGCACCCCCGCGGTCAGCAGCAGCTCCCCGCCGAGCAGGTACGGGAAGGGGTCCTCCATCTCACTGGTGTGCACCCACTGGACGCGGACGTCCCGGTCGGCCGCGGACGGTCCCGCGACCTGGCGCAGCCCGAGGTCGGGCAGGGCGAGCAGGGTGGCGAGCGGGATCGGCGGCGTGGGCGGCGCCAGGTCCTGACGCGGGGGAGTCATGTGCGTTTCCTCCATCCGGACCGGGTGCGATGGATGAAACGTACACTTCAGCGCTTCTTCCTGGCCGCCTATCGTCGCCGCAAAGGAAAGCCCGCGGCTCCGCCCGCGCGACCGATGGAGGAGGGTTCATGGCCGTCGACTACGCCGTGATCATCGGCTATCTGGCCGGCATGCTCGCCGTGGGCTGGTGGGGCATGCGCCGCGCCAGGTCCAAGAGCGAGTTCCTGGTCGCCGGCCGCAGGCTGGGCCCGTCGATGTACTCCGGCACCATGGCCGCGATCGTCCTCGGCGGCGCCTCCACCATCGGCGGCGTCGGCCTCGGCTACCAGTACGGCCTGTCCGGCGCCTGGATGGTCTTCACCATCGGCCTCGGCCTGCTGGCGCTGAGCGTCTTCTTCTCGGCCCGCATCGCCCGCCTGAAGGTCTACACCGTCTCCGAGATGCTCGACCTGCGCTACGGCGGCTCGGCCGGCGTCATCTCCGGCATCGTCATGTGGGCGTACACGCTGATGCTCGCGGTGACCTCGACGATCGCCTACGCGACGATCTTCGACGTCCTGTTCGGGATGGACCGCACCCTGGCGATCATCCTGGGCGGCGCCGTCGTGGTGGCGTACTCCACGCTGGGCGGCATGTGGTCGATCACGCTCACCGACATGGTGCAGTTCGTGGTCAAGACCCTCGGCGTGCTGGTCCTGCTGCTGCCGATCGCGGTGATCAAGGCGGGCGGCTTCGCGGAGATGAAGGCGCAGCTGCCGAGCGAGTACTTCGCGCCCCTGGGCATCGGCGGGCAGACGATCTTCACCTACGTGCTGATCTACACCTTCGGCATGCTCATCGGCCAGGACATCTGGCAGCGCGTGTTCACCGCCCGCAGCGACAGGATCGCCAAGCTCGGCGGCACCGTCGCCGGTGTCTACTGCCTCGTCTACGCGATCGCCGGCGCCGTCATCGGCACCGCCGCCAAGGTGCTGTACCCGAACCTGGCCGCGGCCGACGACGCCTTCGCCACCATCGTCAAGGACGCGCTGCCGGTGGGCGTGCGCGGCCTGGTGCTGGCCGCCGCGCTCTCCGCGGTGATGTCCACCTCCTCCGGCGCGCTGATCGCCTGCGCCACCGTGGCCAACAACGACATCTGGTCGCGGCTGCGCGGCGTGGTCGGCCGCGGGCGGGACGGCGAAGAGAGCGCGCACGACGAGGTCTCGGGCAACCGCGTCTTCATCCTGATCATGGGCGTGGTCGTCATCGTCACCGCCATCGCGCTGAACAACGTCGTCGAGGCGCTGACCGTGGCGTACAACCTGCTCGTCGGCGGGCTGCTGGTACCGATCCTCGGCGGTCTGCTGTGGCGGCGCGGCACCGCGGCGGGCGCCCTCGCCTCGGTGGCCGTCGGCGGCCTGGCCGTCGTGGGCCTGATGGTCTGGAAGGGCATCCTGGCCAACGAGCCGGTCTACTACGGCCTGCTGGCCTCCCTCGTCGTCTACGTCGCGGTGAGCCTCGCCACCAAGCCGACCGATGCCGCCGTGCTGGCGGCCTGGCGGGAGCGGCTGGCCGGACGGACTCCCGTCCCGGCCGCCGAGGGGACCGTTCCGGTCGGATAAAGTCACAAAGCGAGCAGAGCGCAACGAAGCGTACGAAAGAAGGCAGTTACCCATGAGCAGCACCGAACCGCGCGGCCCCATCGACTCCTCCCGCACCCCGCGGTACGCCGGTCCCGCCACGTTCGCGCGGCTCCCGCGCCTCGACGAGGTCGGCACCACCGACGTCGCCGTGGTCGGCGTGCCCTTCGACGCGGGCGTCTCCTACCGCCCCGGCGCCCGCTTCGGCGGCAACGCGATCCGCGAGGCCTCCCGTCTGCTGCGCCCGTACAACCCGGCGCAGGACGCCTCGCCCTTCGCCCTCGCCCAGGTCGCGGACGCCGGTGACATCGCCGCCAACCCGTTCAACATCAACGAGGCCGTCGAGACGATCCAGGCCGCCGCCGACGACCTGCTCGACACCGGCGCCCGCCTGATGACCCTCGGCGGCGACCACACCATCTCACTGCCCCTGCTGCGCGCCATGGCCCGCAAGCACGGCCCGGTCGCCCTGCTCCACTTCGACGCCCACCTCGACACCTGGGACACCTACTTCGGGGCCGAGTACACCCACGGCACCCCGTTCCGCCGGGCCGTGGAGGAGGGCGTCCTCGACACCTCCGCGCTCTCCCACGTCGGCACCCGCGGCCCGCTGTACGGCAAGCAGGACCTCACCGACGACGAGAAGATGGGCTTCGGCATCGTCACCTCCGCCGACGTCTACCGGCGCGGCGCCGACGAGGTCGCCCAGCAGCTGCGCGAGCGCATCGGCGACCGCCCCCTGTACATCTCCATCGACATCGACGTCCTCGACCCGGCCCACGCCCCCGGCACCGGCACCCCCGAGGCCGGCGGCATCACCTCCCGCGAGCTGCTGGAGATCCTGCGGGGCCTGGCCTCCTGCCACCTGATCTCCGCCGACGTCGTCGAGGTCGCCCCCGCCTACGACCACGCCGAGATCACCAGCGTCGCGGCTTCCCACACCGCGTACGAGCTGACCACGATCATGACCCGGCAGATCGCGGCCGGCCGCGCATGAGCGGGCGCAACGGCGGCGACCTGGTCGTCGAATCCCTGACGGCGCTCGGCGCGACGACGGTCTTCGGCCTGCCCGGGCAGCACGCGCTGGGCGCCTTCGACGCGCTGCGGCGCTCGAAGCTGGAGTACGTGGGCCTGCGCGTGGAGAACAACGCGGGCTTCGCCGCGGACGCGTACGCCCGCGTCACGGGCGGCGCCGCGCCGCTGCTGGTCTCCACCGGCCCCGGCGCGCTGATGACGCTCGCCGCCCTGCAGGAGTCGGCCGCCGCCTCGGCGCCGGTCGTCGCCATCGGCAGCCAGGTGCCGGTCGCCGGGCTCGGCGGCGGCCGCCACGGCTACCTGCACGAGCTCGCCGACCAGAAGGCGTCGTTCCGCGACATCGTCAAGTCGGTGCACACCGTCCGCACCGCCTCCCAGATCCCCTCGGCCCTCGCCGCCGCCTGGGAGTCGGCGCTGACCGCGCCGTACGGGCCGGTCTGGGTGGAGATCCCGCAGGACGTGCTGCTCGCCCCCGTCACGGTGCCGCCGGTCGGGGAACTGGCGGCCGGGCCCCGGCCGCTGCGTCCTCGCGCCGAGCTGATCGCCGAGGCGGCGGCGCTGCTGTCCCGCGCCGAGCGGCCGGTCGTGCTGGCCGGCGGCGGTGTCGTGCGCGCGGGGGCCGAGGCCGAGCTGCGCGCCCTCGCCGAGCGGCTCGACGCCCCGGTCGCCTGCACCTTCGGCGGCAAGGGGGCCTTCCCGTGGGAGCACCCGCTGTCGCTGCGGAGCTGGCTGGAGGACCGGCACACCACGGACTTCCTGGAGGAGGCCGACGTCGTGCTGGTCGTCGGATCCGGGCTGGGCGAGCTCTCCTCGAACTACCACACCTTCCGCCCGCGCGGCCGGGTGATCCAGGTCGAGGCCGACCTCGGCAAGCTGGAGTCCAACTACCCGGCGCTCGGCATCCACGCCGACGCCCGGCTCGCCCTCGGCGCGCTCGCCGCGGCCGTGGACGAGCGCCGCGACGCGGGCGCGCCCGAGGCGGTGGCGGCACTGCTGGAGCGGGTCCGGGAGCGTCTCGACGGCCAGGACCTCGGCCTGGAGCAGCGCGTCCTCGCCGCCGTCCGCGACGCCCTCCCCGAGGACGCCCCCAGCTTCTGGGACATGACGATCCTCGCCTACTGGGCCTGGTCCGCCTGGCCCGGCCCGATGCACTCCGCCCAGGGCGCCGGCGGTCTCGGCTACGGCTTCCCCGCCGCGCTGGGCGCTGCCGCCGCGGACCGCACCCGGCCGGTGCTGGCCGTGTCGGGCGACGGCGGCGCGATGTACTCGGTCGCCGAGCTCGCCACGGCCCGGCAGTACGGCCTGCCCGTCACCTGGCTGATCGTCGACGACGGCGGTTACGGCATCCTGCGCGAGTACATGACGGACGCCTTCGGCGAGGCCACCGGCACCGAGCTGGCCCGGCCGGACTTCGTCGCACTCGCCGGCGCCTTCGGCGTCCCGGCGGTCCGCACGAGCCCCGAGCGGCTCCGGGACGACCTCGCGGACGCCCTCGCGGCGCCCGGCCCCTGCGTGGTCGTGCTCCCCGTGCTGCTGCGGATGTTCGCGCCGACGCACCTGGGGTGAACCGGCGCCCGGTCCCGGCCAAGGGGGAAACGTTTCGTCAGACTTTGTCCCGAGACCTCCGCCCGAGCGTTGTCGGACCCTCGTCGTAGTTTTGTTGCGGGAGGATGAAATCCGCACTCCAGGGCGTTGTGATCCTCCGGCGAAAAGGACGGGACGGGAGGACACCGGGTGGCGGCGAAGGACGACGAAGCGAAGGCCGGCGAGGCCGTGAGGGCCGAGGGCTGGCTGCGGCGGCTGATGGGGTACTGCTGGCGCTACCGGGGGAACGTGGGCCTCGCGCTCGGTTCCTCGCTCGCCGGCATGGCCGTGATGGCCCTCGTGCCGCTCGTCCCCAAGCTGATCATCGACGACGTCATCGTCAAGCACGACAAGCCGCTCGCCCCCTGGGCGGCCGTGCTGATCGCCGCCGCGGTCGTGGTCTACCTGATGACCTTCCTGCGGCGTTTCTACGGCGGCAGGCTCGCCCTCGACGTGCAGCACGACATGCGCACCGACATGTTCCACTCGCTCACCCGGCTGGACGGCGCGCGCCAGGACGAGCTCAACACCGGCCAGGTCGTCGGCCGGGCCACCAGTGACCTGCAGCTCATCCAGGGCCTGCTCTTCATGGCGCCCATGATGATCGGCAACGTCCTGCTCTTCGTCCTGTCGATCGTCGTGATGTTCGTGCTCTCGCCGATGCTGACCCTGATCGCCCTCGCCGTCGCGCCCGCCCTGTGGTTCCTGGCCGACCGCAGCCGCAAGCGGCTCTTCCCCGCCACCTGGTACGCCCAGGGCCAGGCCGCCGCCGTCGCCGGGATCGTGGACGGCTCGGTGACCGGCGTCCGCGTCGTGAAGGGCTTCGGCCAGGAGCAGCAGGAGATGTCCAAGCTGCGCTCGGTCAGCGAGCGCCTCTTCGCCGGACGGCTGCGCACCATCAGGTTCAACGCGCGCTACGGTCCCGCGCTCCAGGCGGTGCCCTCGCTCGGGCAGGTCGGCATGCTGGCGCTCGGCGGCTGGATGGCCGTGAAGGGCCAGATCACCCTGGGCACCTTCGTCGCGTTCTCGACCTACCTCGCCCAGCTGACCGGCCCGGTGCGCATGCTCACGATGATGCTCACCGTCGGCCAGCAGGCCAGGGCCGGGGTCGAGCGCGTCACCGAGCTCATCGACACCCGGCCCAGCCTGGAGGAGGGCGCCGGGCAGCTGCCCCGCGAGGCCCCGGCCACCGTCGAGTTCGACCACGTCAGCTTCGGCTACGACCGCACCCGTCCCGTGCTGGACGACTTCTCGCTGACCGTCGAGCCCGGCGAGACCGTCGCCGTCGTCGGCGCCTCCGGCAGCGGCAAGTCGACCGTCTCGCTGCTGCTGCCCCGCTTCTACGACGTGACCGGCGGCGCCGTCCGCGTCGGCGGCCGCGACGTGCGCGAGCTCACCTTCGACTCCCTGCGCGACGCCATAGGGCTCGTCCCGGAGGACAGCTTCCTGTTCTCCGACACCGTCCGCGCCAACATCGCCTACGGCCACCCCGACGCCACCGACGAGCAGATCCTCACCGCGACCCGGCACGCCCAGGCGGACGAGTTCATCAGCGCCCTGCCCGAGGGGTACGCGACCGTCGTCGGCGAGCAGGGACTGACCCTCTCCGGCGGCCAGCGCCAGCGCGTCGCCCTGGCCCGCGCCATCCTCACCGACCCGCGGCTGCTCGTCCTGGACGACGCGACCTCCGCCGTGGACGCCCGCGTCGAGGCCGAGATCCACGACGCGCTGCGCGAGGTGATGGCGGGCCGCACGACGCTGCTCATCGCCCACCGGCGCTCCACCCTCGCCCTCGCCGACCGGATCGCCGTGCTGGAGGCCGGCCGGCTGGTCGACGTGGGCACCCACGAGGAGCTGGAGGCCCGCTGCGCGCTGTACCGGCGGCTGCTCACCGACCCCGACGAGCTCGGCTCGGACGTCGTCACCCACGACCCCGCGGGCGAGGTCGTGCCGCTGACCGAGTGGCCCGGCGAGGGCGCGATCGCGGCCCCGGCGGCACGTCCCGCCACCGAGGCGCCCGCGGAGGGCGGCGTGACGGCGGCCCTGTGGCCGCAGGACCGCCGGCACCGCGACGAGGACACCGGGCGGACGCAGTCGGCGCCCTCCCCGGCCGCCGCGCGCGGCGGCCCGGGCGGCATGGCCTCGGCCATGGCCGGGATGCCCGCCACCCCCGAGCTGCTCGCGCAGGTGGCGGCGCTGCCCCCGGCCCTGGACACCCCGGACGTCGACGAGGACCAGGCGGCCTCCGTCGAGAAGGACTTCGGCCTGCGCAGTCTGCTGCGCGGCTTCCGCGGCCCCCTGCTGCTCAGCCTGCTGTTCGTCGCCGTCGACGCGCTGGCCGGGCTGCTGCTGCCGGTCCTGATCCGGCACGGCATCGACTCCGGTGTGCGGCAGGCCGCGCTCGGCGCCGTCTGGGCCGCCTCGCTGCTGGGGCTGGCCGTGGTCGCCGCGCAGTGGGGCGCGCAGTGGGGCTCCACGCGCCTGACCGGCCGTACCGGCGAGCGCGTGCTCTACACGCTCCGGGTGAAGATCTTCTCCCACCTGCACCGGCTCGGGCTCGACTACTACGAGCGCGAGCTGAGCGGCCGCATCATGACCCGGATGACGACCGACGTCGACGCGCTGTCGACGTTCCTGCAGACCGGACTGGTCACCGCGCTCGTCAGCGTGCTCACCTTCCTCGGCATCCTGGTCGCGCTGCTGGTGATCGACGTCCAGCTGGCGCTGATCGTCTTCGCCACCCTGCCGGTGCTCTTCGTCGCCACCTGGGTCTTCCGCCGCAAGTCCGTGAAGGCCTACGAGCTGGCCCGGGAACGGGTCAGCGTCGTCAACGCCGACCTGCAGGAGCACGTCGCCGGGCTCCGCGTCGTGCAGGCCTTCCGGGGCGAGCGCGGTGGCGCCGAGCGCTTCGCCGACCGCAGCGACGCCTACCGTCGGGCGCGAGTGCGCGGGCAGTGGCTGATCTCGGTGTACTTCCCCTTCGTGCAGCTGCTGTCCAGCGTCGCCGCCGCCCTGGTGCTGATCGTCGGCGCCCACCGCGTCGGCGCGGGCACGCTCACCGCAGGCGCCCTGGTGGCCTACCTGCTCTACATCGACCTGTTCTTCTCGCCCGTGCAGCAGCTCTCGCAGGTCTTCGACGGATACCAGCAGGCGTCGGTGTCCCTGGGCCGCATCCGCGAGCTGCTGCGCACGCCGACCGCCACCCCGCCCGCCGGGTCCCCGCGCGGCGTCGGCCGGCTGCGCGGCGAGATCGCCTTCCACGACGTGCACTTCCGCTACACCGAGGAGGGCGCCGAGGCGCTGTCCGGGATCGACCTGCGGATCCCCGCGGGCCAGACGGTGGCCTTCGTCGGCGAGACGGGCGCGGGCAAGTCGACCCTGGTCAAGATGGTGGCCCGGTTCTACGACCCGACCTCGGGTGCGGTCCTCGTCGACGGCCAGGACATCCGCGAGCTCGACCTGACCGGCTACCGTCAGCGGCTCGGCGTCGTCCCGCAGGAGGCCTACCTCTTCGAGGGGACGGTCCGCGACGCCATCGCCTACGGGCGGATGGACGCCACCGACGCCGAGGTCGAGGCCGCGGCCCGGGCCGTCGGCGCCCACGACATGATCGCCACGCTGGACGGCGGCTACCTGCACGCGGTCTCCGAGCGGGGCCGCAACCTCTCCGCCGGACAGCGGCAGTTGATCGCCCTGGCCCGCGCCGAGCTGGTCGACCCCGACGTCCTGCTGCTCGACGAGGCGACGGCCGCCCTGGACCTGGCCACCGAGGCCCTGGTCAACCGGGCCGCCGACCGGCTCGCCGTACGCCGCACCACCCTGGTCGTCGCCCACCGGCTGACCACCGCCGCCCGCGCCGACCGGGTCGTCCTCCTCGACCACGGCCGGGTCGTCGAGGACGGCACGCACGAGCAGCTCCTCGCCGCCGACGGCCGCTACGCCGAGCTGTGGCGCACCTTCGTCGGCGAGGACGAGAGCAGCGAGGCCGTCGCCTAGGCACCGCCTTCGCGCTTTTGCGGCCCGGACCCCTGTGGTCCGGGCCGCCGCTCTTTGCCCAACGCCCCCTGGCGGCGGGCCACTTCCTCCTCATAGGTTCACGGGCGACGCCCGTCGAACCCCGAAGGAGGGGGCATGCGCAACGCGCTCAGATGGCTGCTGGCGCTGGTGTTCCTCATAGGCACCGCCGGCGGTGGAGCCGCCACCGCGACCGCTGACGAGCCGGACATCAAGGACCGCATCCTGGCGATACCCGGGATGAGCCTGATCGAGGAGAAGCCGGTCACCGGATACCGCTTCTTCGTCCTCGACTACACGCAGCCGGTGGACCACCGGCACCCGTCCAAGGGGACGTTCCAGCAGCGGATCACCGTGCTGCACAAGGGGACCGACCGGCCCACCGTGTTCTACACCTCCGGCTACGGCCTCTCCACGACCCCCTCCCGCCGCGAGCCGACGCAGATCGTGGACGGCAACCAGGTCTCCATGGAGTACCGCTTCTTCACCCCGTCCCGTCCCGCCCCCGCCGACTGGTCGAAGCTCGACATCTGGCAGGCCGCCAGCGACCAGCACCGCATCCACCGGGCGCTGAGCCGGATCTACGCCGGGAACTGGCTCGCCACCGGCGCCAGCAAGGGCGGCATGACGGCCACGTACTACCGCCGTTTCTACCCGCACGACATGGCCGGCACCGTCGCCTACGTCGCCCCCAACGACGTGGTCAACGACGAGGACTCCGCCTACACCCGTTTCTTCCGCACCGTCGGCACCGCCGACTGCCGGGCGCGGCTGAACGCCGTGCAGCGCGAGGCACTCGTCCGCCGCGGCGAGATCGTCGCCCGCTACCAGCAGTACGCCGCCGACAACGGGCTGACCTTCACCACCGTCGGCAGCGCGGACAAGGCGTACGAGAACGTGGTGCTGGACCTGGTGTGGGCCTTCTGGCAGTACCACCAGCAGTCGGAATGCGCGGACGTGCCCGCGGCGACCGCCACCACGGACGCCCTCTACTCCTTCGTCGACTCCGTCTCCGGCTTCGACTTCTACACCGACCAGGGCCTGGAGTACTACACGCCGTACTACTACCAGGCGGGCACGCAGCTCGGCGCTCCGACCTTCGCGACCCCGCACCTGAAGGGCCTGCTGCGCTACCCCGGGATCTACCAGCCGCGTTCCTACGTGCCGCGTTCCATCCCGATGCGCTTCCAGCCCCGCGCGATGCACGACGTCGACACCTGGGTGCGCCACCACGCCGAGCGCATGCTCTTCGTCTACGGGCAGAACGACCCCTGGGGGGCCGAGCCGTTCCGCCTCTCGCGGGGGGCGCACGACTCGTACGTGATGTGGGCGCCCGGCGCCAACCACGGCGCGGTCATCGGCGCGCTGGGCGCGGCCGACAAGGCGAAGGCCACCGCCGAGGTGCTGGAGTGGGCCGGTGTCGCCCCCGCGGCCGTACGTGCCGACCCCGAGGCGGCCAAGCCGCTGGCGGCCTACGACGCCAAGCTCGACCGGAGCACCGAGGCCGCCGGCCGGCTGCCCTTCTGATCGGGTGTCAGAGCCGGCGGGCGCATCCCACGCCCGCCGGCCCGCCGCCCACCCCGACGTACAGCGCCGTCCCCCGGGGGCAGGACCGGCGCTCGCGGGCCAGCTCCACGACCCGGAACTGCGGGGCGTGCGGCCCGGACCCGTCGTAGGGCGTCTCCTTCACCTGTCCCTTCCGGGAGCTGTAGAGGCAGTCGCCCGCGATCGTCCGGGGCCCGCCGCCCCCGCCGGGATCCCCTGGGTGCGGGGCCTTCAGGTTGCGCATGCAGGCGTACCCCTGGGGACGGGCGGCGGTGACGGTGAGCAGGAAGTCCGTGGTCGGCGGGCAGCGGTCGCCGGCCCGTGTGGTGGGCGGGGGAGCGGGCGACGGCGAGGCGGGCAGCAGCCCGTACAGCCGGCCGACGACCCGGGCCCGGGCGCCCGGGTCCGAGCACGCCACCTCCCGGTAGGAGCCCACCGGGTCGCCGGCCGCGCACTCCCCCTGGTCCAGGAAGACCGCGGCGTGCGTGGCGGGCGGGACGTCCGGGCCGGCGGCGCTGCTGCCCGTGCCGCCCGCGCCCGGCGAGCAGGCGGCGAGCAGCACGGCGACCAGCCATGCCGCACCCAGGAGTTGCCCGGACAACACGCGCATGGCGGCCCCCCACCCGTCCCCCCGGGCGAGTTGCCCGTTTTCGGCAGGATAGGTGGCGTGACCTGTTCCCGGGAGGGGCCGCCCCGCGCGCGGCGGGTTCAGTACCGCAGGCCCCAGCCGACGGGGTAGAGCGTCCGCGCCGGGTCGTCCGCCGCCGGAACGGCCACCGGCAGCTTGCCGCTCGGCCGTACCTTGCCCGCCAGCACCCGTGCGGCCGCACGCATCGACACGTCCGTCCAGCCGTAGGTGGCCAGCGCGGCGGCCACCCCGTCCAGCCGGGCGACGTCGTAGGGGTTGCGGATCGCGATCTGCACCACCGGCACACCTGTGGCGACGAGCGCGGCCACCAGCGCGATCTGACCCGTCGACGCCCCGGTGACGTTGTACGTGGCCACCACCACGGCGTCCTTGTCCCGCGCGGCGGCCACCGCCTGGTCGATCACGGCCTGGCCCGGCGCGGTCCCGGTCGACAGGACCTGCGCGGTGTGCCCGAGGCCGGCCAGGGCCGCGCCGAGCACCGCGGTGGGCGGCCCGCCGGTGCTCGAGGGCGCGGCAGGGTCGGCGCCGACGACCAGCAGCCGGCGGTGCGCGGGCAGCGGCAGCGCCCCCTGGTTCGCCAGCAGGGTGACGGTGCGTCCGGTGATCCGGTCGGCCTCCGCCAGGTGGCCGCGGGTGCCGACCACCCGGTCCACGCCGCGGTGGGTGACGTACGGGTCGTCGAGCAGCCCGCGCCGCGCCTTGAGCATGAGGACCCGGGTGAGGGACTCGTCGAGGCGTTCCTCGGTGAGCTCGCCGGACTTCACGGCGGCCAGGACGCCCTGCCAGGCGGTCTCCAGGACCGGCGGGTTGAGCAGCTGGTCGGCGCCGGCCTTCAGGGCGAGCACCGGGACCCGGTCGTCGCCGTACTTCTGGCGCACGCCCTCCATGCCGAGGGAGTCGGTGACGACCACGCCGTCGTAACCGAGTTCCTCGCGCAGGATGCCGGTGAGGATGGGCCGGGACAGCGTGGCCGGGTCACCGGAGTCGTCGAGTGCGGGCACCAGGATGTGCGCGGTCATGATCGAGTCGATGCCGGCGGCGATCGCCGCGCGGAAGGGCGGGGCGTCCAGACGCCGCCATTCCTCGAGCGAGTGCGTGATGACCGGCAGTTCGAAGTGGCTGTCGGTGCCGGTGTCACCGTGACCGGGGAAGTGCTTGGCGGTGGCGACGATCCCGGCCCGCTGGTAACCCTCCACCTGGGCGGCGACGAGCGCGGCGACGGCCTTCGGGTCGGCGCCGAAGGAGCGCACCCCGATGACGGGGTTGGCGGGGTTCACGTTGACGTCGGCGACCGGCGCGTAGTCCTGGGTGATGCCCATCGCCGCCAGTTCGGCCCCGGCGACGGCCGCGGCCCGCCGGGCGTCCGCGGTGCTGCCGCCCGCACCGAGCGCCATTCCGCCGGGGAAGAGCGTGGCGGGGGAGCCGACCCGGGCGACGGCGCCGTGCTCCTGGTCGGTGGAGATCAGCAGGGGGATCCTGGAGGCCCGCTGTATGCCGTTGGACAGGTCGGCGATCTGGTGCGGATCGCGGGTGTTGTGGGCCCACGCGAAGTAGATGATGCCGCCGACGTGGTACTTGGCGATCAGCTCGGCCGCGTTGGAGACCCCGATCTCGGCCTGGTTCGCGGCGACGTCGGCCGGATCGGGGGCGGTGGCCGAATGGCCGTACACGCGCATGACGAAGAGCTGGCCGATCTTCTCCTCGATGCTCATGCGGTCGATGAGCGCACGGACGCGTCTGCGGTCCGTCGCGGCCGCGTTCGCGGTGCCCGGGACGCCGAGGGCGAGGGCGGTGGAGGCGGCCGCGGCGGCACCGAGCACCGTACGGCGGGACGGATGGGGACTGCTGTGCATGACGGACTCCTTCCGGCAGGAGGTGGGGGGCGTGCTGAAAGAAACCTTCAAGCAGACACGCTTAGCCGGAAAGTTATTGTCAGTCAATGAGTTGGGCACGCGCCGGGACGAGCCGGGACGGCACCGCGAGCACCGCCGCGTAGCGCTGGGTCTGGATGCAGCGGATGGTCTCGTCCCCGGTGGGGGACGCCGACAGCTCCCGCCGGCCGATGGTCAGGACGGCTCCGGTGGGCCGGCAGCCCGTCAGCAGGAAACCGAAGCGCCGCTCGTCACCGCGCCGCGGATGCCGTGCCAGTTGCTCGCGCAGAGCGGCGGCCCCCTTGCGGGGCAGACCGGCGAGGAAGGCCTCGAGCTGCCGGGACGAGGTGACCTCGGTGCTGCGGCGGCCGCCGGGCTCCCGGGTGTCCTCGAGACCGCCGAACGCCAGCGTGCTCCCCGGGGCGGGCGGATCGGCCCGCGGGTCCGTCTCCTGCGCGAAGCGCGGCCGCTTCGGCATCCGGTCGCGCGGTACCTCGAACACGGCCACCACCTGGTTGGCGACCAGGCACTGGCCCATCGGGGTCTGCGCGAGACCGAGCACCAGCCGGTCGCCGCTGCGGAAGAGGATCGCGTCCTTCGTGCTGTTGCAGCCGGTGGTGCGGCTCCAGGCGACCAGGACCGAGCGCGAGAAGTCGGTCCGTGCGGCGCGCTGGGCGATGGCGTCGGCGATCTGCGGCGCCGACTTCATGAAGTAGCCGGGAAACCGGCTCAGGTCGCGCTCGCCGTCGAGGACCGTGTGCACCGCGGGCACCCCGCGCGTGGTCTCGGTGAAGTACACGCGCCGGGTGGAGACCGCCCCGTTCCCAGGCGGGGACGCCGCGGTGGACGGTGCCGGGTCCGCGGGTGCGGAGGCCGCCGTGCCCGGGCCGGCGGGCACGGTGGTGATCGCGGAGGGGGCGGGGCCGCCACCGGCGCTGTCGGAGGGGGGCAGACCGGTGGCGGGCTGCTGCCGGCCGCATGCGGCCGAGAGCGTCGTCAGTGACGCAGCCAGCAGCGCGACCGACACCGCTTTGCGGAAGCTTCCCAGCAGCACGCCGGTTGGACGGGATCGGTACGGAAACGGTTCCCTGCGGGTGGATGACATCCGCCCATGGTCAGGCAACGACCCGGGGGTAGTGGACGCGCAACGCCCGAACCGTCTCCGTGATGGCCGGACGTCGCGACGCCCCGGTCCGCCACAAGGCGTACAGGCGCCGCACGGGCGCCGGCTCCAGCGGCACCACGACCACCCCGTCCGGTACCGGCCCGCGCCCCAGCCGCGGCACCAGCGCGATCCCCAGCCCGGCCGCCACCAGCGCCAGTTGCGTCTGGTACTCGGCGACCTGGAACGCCAGGTCCGGCTCGGTGCCCGCCTCCCGCAGGGTCCGCACCAGCCAGTCGTGGCACACGTGTCCGGGCGGCTGGCAGATCCACCGCTGGTCGACGACGTCCTCGCGGACCAGTGCCGCGCGGGCCGCCAGCGGATGCCCGGCGGGGACGAGCACGTCGCAGCGGTCCTCGCCGATCACCACCCGCTCCAGGCCCTCGGGCGCGGGCAGCGGGGCGATGTCCCAGTCGTGCACCACGGCCAGGTCGACGACGCCGCGGGAGACCAGGTCGACCGACAGGTGCGCACCCTCCTCCACCAGCCGCAGCTCCAGCGACGGGTGGGCGGCCGTCAGCCCGGCCAGCACGTGCGGGAGCAGACCGCGCGCGGCGGTCGGGAAGGCGGCCATGGTCAGCCGCCCGGTGGGGCGGCCGCGCCGTTCCTCCAGCGCCACCTCGGCCCGCTCCACGATCGCCATCAGCTCCTGTGCGGTCTCCGCCAGCAACTGGGCGGCCTCGGTGAGCGCCACGCCGCGGCCCTGCCGCTCCAGGAGCGTCGTGCGGGTCTCCCGCTCCAGCTTCGCGATCTGCTGGGACACCGCGGACGCGGTGTAGCCGAGGGCCGTGGCCGCCGCCCCCACCGATCCGTGCACATGCACGGCGTGCAGCGCCCGCAGCCGGGCCAGGTCCAGCATCCGTTCACCTCGTCATCCCGTGCGCCGGAGGCGCACCATTCAGCAACGCTGAAGCCGACAGTGCAGTAATGCTCGCTGGTGCTTAAGGGTACGGTGCCCGATGCTGGAGCGATGCGACCGGTACACCTCGCCCTCGCGGTCCTCGTCGCCGCGGTCTGGGGCGTCAACTTCGTGGTCATCGAGGTCGGGCTGGGCCACTTCCCGCCGCTGCTCTTCTGCGCCCTGCGCTTCCTCGTCGCCGCCGTGCCCGCGGTCTTCTTCGTCCGCCGGCCCGGCGTCGCGCTGCGCTGGATCGTGGCCGTCGGGCTCGTCCTCGGCGTCGCCAAGTTCGGCCTGCTCTTCATCGGCATGGACCAGGGCATGCCCGCCGGGCTGTCCTCCCTGGTGCTGCAGGTCCAGGCGGTCTTCACCGCCCTCCTCGCGGTCGCCCTGCTGGGCGAGCGGCCCGGCCGGCTGCGGATCGCGGGCATGGGCGTCGCGTTCGCGGGGATCGGCGTCGCCGCGTACGACGAGGGCACCTCGGGGCCGCTCGGCGCGTTCGTGCTGGTCGTCGCGGCCGCCGCCTTCTGGGGGCTGTCCAACGTCCTCACCCGGCGCGCCGCCCCGCCGGACGCGCTGAGCTGGATGGTCTGGGTCAGCCTCGTCCCGCCGCTGCCGCTGCTCGCCCTCTCCCTGGTCTTCGAGGGCCCCGCCGCGGACGCCGCCGCGCTGCGCGGCCTCGACTGGAGCGGCGCCGGCGCGATCGTCTACGTCGCCTGGGTCACCACCGTCTTCGGCTTCGGCGCCTGGGGTTTCCTGCTGCGGACGTACGACGCCTCCGCGGTGGCCCCGTTCTCCCTGCTCGTCCCGGTCTTCGGCATGACCTCGGCGGCCCTGCTGCTGGACGAGGGCGTCGGCCCGCTGCGCTGGGCGGCCGCCGTGCTGCTGGTGGGCGGCGTCGCCGTGACGTCGCTGGGCTCGCTCCGGGCGGGCGCCGGGCTCAGGCCGACTCGCCGAGCAGCTGCAGCAGGTGCGAACGCCCCCGCGACAGCAGCTCCGGCAGCGCCCGGACCTGCGGGTACCAGAGCTTCTCGTACTCCCAGCACAGCCAGCCGTCCCAGCCCGCGCGGCTGAGCACCTCCACCGTGCCGGCCAGCGGCAGCGCCCCGTGGCCGAGCGGCAGCGGGGTGGTGTCCTGCGCCGAGGAGACGTCCTTGACCTGCACGTAGCCCAGGTAGGGGGCGAGCACCGGGTAGGTGTGCTCGGGCTGTTCGCCACCCAGCCAGGGGTGCATCACGTCCCACAGCGCACCCGCGTGGTGATGACCCACCAGGCCCAGGATCCGCGCGACGTCCGCGCCGGTCCGGTGCGAGTCGTGGGTCTCCAGCAGCACCCGCACGCCCGCGTCCGCCGCCTCCGCGGCCACCGCCGCCAGCCGGCGGGCCGCCCGGGTGTCGGCGGCGTCCCCGTCGTCGTCACCGGCGCCGGGGAACACCCGTACGTAGGGGGCGCCGAGGTCGGCGGCGAGGCGTACGTGGTCGCGCAGGCCACGCAGCGCCGGAGCGTCCTCACCCGGCGCTGCCACCTGCACGTAGGAGGCGACCGCCAGCACCGCGACACCGGAGCCCCGGAACTCCCCGGCCACGTCCGCGCGCTGCCGCTCCGTCAGGCCGCTGTGCACCGGCTCCTCGTGGCCCGCCCGCAGCTCCACGCCGTGGTAACCGTGCTCCGCGGCGAGCCGGACCACATCCGGCACGGGGAGCCCCGGCACGCCGAGGGTCGAGAACGCGAGCTTCACTTTTCGGACGTTACAGCACCAGCCGCCAGTCCTGCCCGACGAGATCGCGGCCGAAACTGCGGTGCGGCTCCTCCCCGACGAGCTCGAAACCGGCCGCCTCGTAGATCCGCCGGGCGGAGACCAGCACGTCGTTCGTCCACAGCACCAGCTCGCGGCGGCCGGTCGCGCGGGCGTGCCCGACGCAGGCGTCGACCAGCCGCCGGCCGATGCCGTGGCCCCGGGCGGCCGGGTCCACCAGCAGCAGGCGCAGCCGTGCCGTGCCGGGCTCGTCGGTGCGTACGCAGAAGACGCAGCCGGCGCGCTCGCCGTCCAGTTCGGCGATCCACGCCCGCTCGTGGCCGTCCGCGACGATCCGGGCGACGAGTGTCTCGTACTCGGCGTTCCAGCCGTACTCCTCGGCGTAGACCTCGGCATTGCGCTGGACCACCCAGCCGAGGTCACCGGGCCGCGGCTCGCGCAGCCGGACCCGCGGCCCGGGAGGTGTCCCTGTCGCGGCGGTACCGCCGAGGACGTCGCGGACGGTGCGCATGGCCTCCGTCAGGCGTTCGCGGTCGCCCGGGGCGAGCCCGCCGACCATGGTCGCGACGGCTTCCCGCGACCGGTCCTCCAGGAGCCGGGCGGCCTCGCGGCCGTCGGGGGTCAGCTCCACGCGCTGCCGCCGGGCGTCCCGTGGTGACGGCGCGCGGGTCACCAGTCCCCGCTCCCCGAAGGCCGCCAGCATCCGGCTGAGCTGCCCGGCGTCCACGGACAGGGCCGTGCGCAGGTCGGCGGCGTCCAGCCCGCCGCCGGCGGCGTGGGCGAGCTCGTACAGGACGCGGGCCTCGGTGAGGGTGTACGGGGTGTGCAGATGGCGGCTGTAGTCGAGCGCGCCGATGAGGTTGGTGTAGAAGCGGTTGAACGCCCGGATCTCCTGGACGGCCACGGCGGTTCCCCTCGCGGAAATTCTTTGACTGCGTCAAAGGTATCCGTGGAGGGTGGTTCTGGACAGGCGCCGGCGCGCCGGGTGTCCCGCCCGGCCCGGGATCTTTTATGTGCCGCTTCGCGGTGCCGCGGTCGAGGCCCGCACCATCAGCTCCGTCCGTACGGTCGCGAGGCCGCCCGGAGGCGGTGCCTGGCGGCCCATGACCAGGCGGCCGGCGCGGGCGCCCGCCTCCTGCAGCGGTATGCGCACCGTCGTGAGCGCGGGCGCGGCGTCCACGCTGAAGGGCAGGTCGTCGAAGCCGGCGACCGAGACGTCCTCGGGGATGCGCAGCCCGCGCTCGCGCAGCGCCGCGCAGACGCCGAGCGCCACCGTGTCGTTGGCGGCGACGACCGCGGTCAGCCCCGGCTCGCGGCGCAGCAGTTCCAGCGCCGCGTCGTACCCGGAGGAGCGGTCGTAGTAGCCGTGCACGGTGAGGCGGTCGAGCTCGGCGGGGGAGCCCGCGAGCCCGGCCTCGGCCAGGGCGGCACGGTGGCCCTCCAGGCGGTGCCGGGTGGTGCTGCGCTCCGCGGGGCCCGCGACGTAGCCGATGGTGCGGTGGCCGAGGGCCAGCAAGTGCTCGGTGAGGCGCTGCGCGCCGCCGCGGTTGTCGAAGGCGACGGTCATCACGGCGTCCGCGGCGGGGCCGGCCAGTTCGGCGAGTTCCGGCAGGGGCGGGCGCCCGCACAGGACGATCCGGGTGCCGGAGGCGGCGAGCCGGGCGAGGCGGGCGGCGACGGCGGCGCTGTGCCCGGTGCCTTCCACGGCGCCCCCGGTGAGCACCACGCCCGCGGCACGCTGCCGCTCCAGCAGGGTCAGGTAGTTGAGCTCGGCCTCGGGGGAGCCCCCGGTGTTGCAGACCACGGCGAGTTTCCCGGCGCCCGCGGGCAGCCCGGGCGGATGCTCGGTGCCGCCGCTGATCTCGCTCTGCACGGCGCTGGCGATGAGCCCGAAGAAGGGGTCGGCGACGTCGTTGACGAGTACCCCGACCAGGTCGGAGGTGGCGGCGGCCAGTGCGCGGGCGTGCCCGTTCACGACGTAGTCGAGGTCGTCGACGGCCCGCAGGACCCGCTCGCGCGTACTGCCCGCGACCGGGTAGTTGCCGTTCAGGACACGCGACACGGTTGCGGCGGACACTCCGGCGCGCGCCGCCACGTCGGCCAGGGTCACTGCCATCTTGTCTGTTTCCTCCGGGTCGGTCCTCCCCGGGCCGTCCGCCCGTAGCCGCACATGCTCTCACCTCGGGGGCCGGTGGGGGAGCGGAGTCGCACAGCACCTTGCGCAGGGCGTTCCACCGCCCTGGGGTCACTCTAGGTGAAAGCGCTTTCTGTCGTCATTCGGGAGCCAAGAGGTGCGACCGGGGCCGGGGGCCTGCCCCGCTCGCGATCGCGGTCCCGGCTCCCCCGTCGCGCGCGATCCGGTAGCGCCGAGGGTCCCGGCCTGGGAGGCGTGCTGGCGCTCGGGAGCGGTGGCCGCGGCAGGGCGCCCGTGCGGCGCCCTGCCGGCGACCCTCGCCGAGGGCCTCCCGGGGCGAGGGTGCCCCGGACGCGGCGGCGTCCCCGCAACCGGGACGATGTCTCCACGTCAGGCGAGGGGCAAGCGCTTTCTTCCCGAAGTCCTTCCCCTTGTCGAAGGTGTTCGGCGGCGGTTAGTGTAGAGCGAGGAAAGCGCTTGCTGCCGCTCGGCGCCCCGCCGGAGAGAGGAACCTCACGTGACACGCAGGACCGTGCGGATCGCCATGAACGGCGTCACCGGCCGTATGGGCTACCGCCAGCACCTCGTCCGCTCGATCCTCGCCCTGCGCGAACAGGGCGGGCTCGACCTCGGCGACGGCACCGTGCTGTGGCCCGAGCCCGTCCTCGTCGGCCGCCGCGAGCACGCGCTGCGCGCCCTCGCCGACCGCCACGGCCTGGACCCCGCCCTGGTCTCCACCGACCTGGACGCCGTGCTCGCCGACCCCGCCACCGAGATCTACTTCGATGCCCAGGTCACCGGTGCCCGCGAGGAGGCGATCACCAAGGCGATCGCCGCCGGCAAGCACATCTACACCGAGAAGCCCACCGCGACCGGTCTGGACGGAGCGCTGCGGCTGGCCCGCCTGGCCACCGCCGCCGGCGTCCGCCACGGCGTCGTCCAGGACAAGCTCTTCCTCCCCGGCCTGCTCAAGCTCCGGCGGCTGGTCGACGGCGGCTTCTTCGGGCGGATCCTCTCCGTCCGCGGCGAGTTCGGCTACTGGGTCTTCGAGGGCGACTGGCAGTCCGCCCAGCGCCCCTCCTGGAACTACCGCGCCGAGGACGGTGGCGGCATCGTCGTCGACATGTTCCCGCACTGGGAGTACGTCCTGCACGAGCTGTTCGGCCGCGTGCTGTCCGTGCAGGCGCTCGCCACCACGCACGTGCCGCAGCGCTGGGACGAGCAGCACAAGCCCTACGACGCCACGGCCGACGACGCCGCATACGGGATCTTCGAGCTCGAGGGCGGCGTGGTCGCCCAGGTCAACTCCTCCTGGGCTGTGCGCGTCCACCGGGACGAGCTGGTGGAGTTCCAGGTTGACGGCACCGAGGGCTCGGCCGTCGCGGGGCTGCTCACCTGCCGTGCCCAGCACCGCTCCGCCACCCCCAAGCCGGTCTGGAACCCCGATCTGCCCGCCACCGAGGTCTTCCGCGACCAGTGGCAGGAGGTCCCGGACAACGGCGAGTTCGCCAACGGCTTCAAGGCCCAGTGGGAGCTGTTCCTGCGCCACGTCCACCTCGACGAGCCCTACACCTGGGACCTGCTGGCCGGTGCCCGCGGCGTACAGCTCGCGGAACTGGGCCTGAGGTCCTCCGCCGAGGGCCGCCGTCTCGACGTACCGGAGCTGACCCTGTGACCGTGACGCTCCTTCACCTCCCCACCGAGACGGGCGAGCTGTACGCCTACCGGCCGCGCACCGAGCCCGCGGCCCACGCCGGGGCCCCCGCGACGGCGGACGAGCCGGGCAGCCGCGTCGTCTATGCGGCGGCCCACGTCGTCGCCGACCCCTTCCGCACCGCGGCCGACCGGCCCGCCGCGCTGGACTGGGAGGCCACGCTGGCCTTCCGCCGTCACCTGTGGTCGCACGGACTCGGCGTCGCCGAGGCCATGGACACCGCCCAGCGCGGCATGGGCCTGGACTGGGCCGGGGCCGCCGAACTGATCCGCCGCTCCTCGGCCGAGGCCCGTGCCGAGGGCGGCCGTATCGCCTGCGGCGTGGGCACCGACCAACTGGCGTCCACCGAGTTCGGCCACCCCTACGGCCTCACGGAGATCCGGGCCGCCTACGAGGAGCAGCTCGCCGTCGTCGAGGACGCCGGCTCGCGGGCCGTCCTCATGGCCTCCCGTGCGCTGGCCGCCGTCGCCAAGGGGCCCGACGACTACCTGGAGGTCTACGGCCACCTCCTGCGCCAGGCCGCCGGGCCCGTCGTGCTGCACTGGCTGGGCCCGATGTTCGACCCCGCACTGGAGGGTTACTGGGGCGGCACGGACCTGGACGCGGCCACGAGCACCTTCCTCGAGGTGGTCGCCGCCCACCCGGGCAAGGTCGACGGCGTCAAGATCTCCCTGCTCGACGCCGGGCGCGAGGTCGAGCTACGCCGCCGCCTCCCCGACGGCGTGCGCTGCTACACCGGCGACGACTTCCACTATCCCGAGCTGATCGCCGGCGACGACCGGGGCTTCAGCCACGCCCTGCTCGGCGTCTTCGATCCGCTCGCGCCGCTCGCCGCACGGGCCGTGCGCCTGCTGGACGACGGCGACCCCGGTGGCACCGGCGACCCCGGTGGCACCGGTGGCACGGCGGGCTTCCGGGCGCTGCTCGACCCCACCGTCGAGCTGTCCCGCCACCTCTTCGGCGCCCCGACCCGCCACTACAAGACGGGTGTCGTCCTCCTCGCCTGGCTGGCCGGCCACCAGTCGCACTTCACGATGGTCGGTGGTCTCCACTCGGCACGCTCCCTCCCCCATCTGGCCCGCGCCTACGAACTGGCCGACCGGATCGGACTGTTCCCCGACCCGGCGCTCGCCGCGTCCCGTATGAGCCGGCTCCTCTCCGTGTACGGAGTGTGACATTGCGCACTGACAACCGGACCTCCGGCGACCTCGCCCGGCTCAGCATCAACCAGGAGACCGTGCGGCAACTGCCCCTCCCCGAGCTGGTCGAGGGGCTGGTGACGCTCGGTGTCCCCGGCGTCGGACTGTGGCGCGGGCCGGTGCGGGAGTACGGCGTCGAGGCGACCGCGAAGCTGGTGCGCGGAGCCGGGCTCACGGTCACCACGCTCTGCCGTGGCGGCTTCTTCACCGCCTCCGACCCGGACGAGCGCGCCGCTGCGCTCGCCGACAACCGGGCGGCCCTGGACGAGGCGGCGGCCCTGGGCACCGGCACCCTCGTCCTGGTCTCCGGCGGCCTCCCGGCCGGGGACCGCGACATCGCCGGCGCCCGTGAACGCGTCGCCGACGCGGTCGCCGAGCTCGCTCCGTACGCGCGGGAACGCGGAGTGCGCCTGGCGATCGAGCCGCTGCACCCGATGTACGCCTCCGACCGCTGTGTCGTGTCGACCCTCGGCCAGGCACTGGACATCGCCGAGCGCTTCCCCGCGGAGCAGGTCGGGGTGGTCGTGGACACCTATCACCTGTGGTGGGACGACCGGGCGGCCGGCGGCATCGCCCGGGCCGGCGCCGGCGGCCGGATCGCCTCGTTCCAGCTCGCCGACTGGGTCACCCCGCTCCCCGAGGGGGTGCTCCTGGGCCGCGGCCAGCTCGGTGACGGCTGCGTCGACCTGCGCGGGTTCCGCGAGCGGGTGGACGCCGCCGGCTACGCGGGAGCCGTCGAGGTGGAGATCTTCAACCCCGCGCTGTGGGCGCGCGACGGCGCCGAGGTGCTGGCCGAGACGGCCGACAGGTACCGCCGGCACGTGCTCTGAGAAATCCCTGGAAATTTCTTCCGGAAGCCGTGCAACCATCCCCCGGGCCGGTGTGTCTATGTAGCGTCAAGACCCAGAGGGGGGCCTCGCAAGGGTCTTGAGTGGGGGAGAGCGCGGCACCCGGAGGGGGCTCGGGGTCTCGCGCAGAGGGAGGGAACGCCAAAGGGGTCCGGCTCAGCCGGACCCCTTTCGCCATGTCCGACCACTTGCCGCCGCTCGCCCGGTCCGCCGCTCCGCCGCGGTTCAGCGTTTCTCGCGGGCCCGCCGGGCCAGCACGGACGCCATCACGGGGATCAGCGTCTCCAGCGCCGCCGTGACCGCCTCGACCGGGAGGCCGGTCCGCTTGGCCACCGCCCGCGCCGCCGGGGCGGCCACCTTGGCCAGGACGGCCGCCAGCACCCCACGGCCCGGTTCCGGTGCCGTACCGCCCTGCACCCCGGCGAAGCCGACGGCGGCCGCGGGCAGCGGCTCGGGCTCGTTCGCGGCCTGCTCCATGGCCTGGCACAGCTCCGCGGTGCCGCCGGGCGTCACCGCGTCGTCGGTCAGTACCCCCGTGATCGAGGCCACCGCGCTCCCCACGACCCGCTGCGCCTGTCCGGCGTCGGTCCCGAGCAGCTCGGTGATCTCCCGGAGCCGGTCGTCCCCCAGCTCCTCCAGCACCTCGTCCTTCAGCGGTCGGTCGCTCATGGTCGGGACGCTACGCGCGAATCGCCCGCCCGGCCCGCCGACCGCAGCCGGACGGATGTACGCGCTAGAAGGGCACGCCGCAGCGCAGGATGACGTTGGCGTACGGCCGGGACTCGCCGGTGCGGACGACCAGGCGGGCCTGCCGGGTGCGGGCCTTGAACTCCTCGTGCGGCACCAGTTCCAGGTCCGGGAAGGCACCGTCGAGCTGGGCGGTCACCTCGGGATTGTGCTCGCGGACCTCCTTGGCCGCGATCGCCCCCTCCACCACGAGCTCCTCCAGCAGGCCGTCGAGGACCTCGGAGAAGGACGGCGTGCCGGCCCGGAAGGCGAGGTCGACGACGATCGGCCCGGGAGGGATCGGGAGCCCCGCGTCGCAGACCACGACCAGGTCGGTGTGGCCCAGCACGGCGAGGGCGCCCGCGAGATGGCGGTTGAGGATTCCGGACTTCTTCACAGCTGACCCACTTCTTCGAGGGTGGGGAAGGATTCCTGCGCACCCGGCTTCGTGACGGCGGCGGCGCCCACCCGCACCGCGAACCGCACGGCGGTCACCAGGTCGTCGCCCGCGCCGAGCCGCCAGGCCAGCGCCCCCGTGAAGGAGTCGCCGGCGCCGGTGGTGTCGACGGCCACCACTCGCGGGCTCGGTATGCGCACGGTGCCGTCGGGCGTCGCGGCGAGCGCGCCCGCTCCACCGAGCGTGACGACCACCGAGCGCGGGCCGAGGGCGAGCAGCCCCGCCGCCCACGCCTCAGGGGTGTCCCCGGCGTCCGCGCCCAGCAGGACGCGGGCCTCGTGCTCGTTGACCACGAGCGGGTCGCAGCCGGCGAGCACCTCCCGGGGCAGTGCCGCGGGCGGCGAGGGGTTCAGTACGACCCGCGTCCCGGCCTCCGTGGCCGTCGCCACCGCGGCGGCCACGGACTCCAGGGGGATCTCCAGTTGCAGCGAGATCACCCGGGCGGCGGCCAGCAGCTCGCGCGCCCCGGTCACGTCCGCCGCGGTGAGCCGGGCGTTGGCGCCCGGCGACACCACGATGCTGTTGTCACCCGAGGGGTCCACGGTGATCAGCGCGACCCCCGTGGGGGTGTCGCCGCCGAGGACGCCGGTGGTGTCGACGCCGGCCGATCTCAGCGAGCCGGTGAGCAGCCGCCCGTGGGCGTCGTCGCCGACCCGCGCGAGGAGCGCCGTGCGCGCGCCCAGGCGGGCCGCGGCGACGGCCTGGTTGGCCCCCTTGCCACCGGGGTGGGTGGCGAGGTCCGAGCCGAGGACCGTCTCGCCGGCCGCCGGGCGGCGGTCGACATGGATCACCAGGTCGGCGTTGGCCGACCCTACGACCAGCAGGTCGTAGCCGTGCATCTGCGTGTTCCCTTCGGGGGTCCTGCCGTACCGGTGCGGTCTGTCAGGAGGAGAAGTCGGCGACGTTCTTCTCGGTGACGACCTTGACCGGAACCTTCACCAGGCTGCCGAGCTTCTCGCCCTTGGCGGCCTTCACCGCGTTCTGCACGGCCAGCTTGCCGAGCTCCTTCGGCTGCTGTGCCACGGAGGCGGTCAGGGTGCCGGCCTTGACCGCGGTGAGGCCGTCGGGGGTGCCGTCGAAGCCGACGACCTTGACCGACTTGCCGGCCTTGTCGCCGAGCGCCTTGATCGCGCCGAGGGCCATCTCGTCGTTCTGGGCGAAGACGCCGGTGACGTCGGAGTGGGCCTGCAGCAGGTTGGTCATGACGTCCAGGCCCTTGGTGCGGTCGAAGTCGGCGGCCTGCTGGGCCACGACCTTGATGCCCGGGTAGGCCTTGATGCCCTCGTTGAAGCCCTGGCCGCGCTCGTTGGCCGCGGAGGTGCCGGCGGTGCCCTGGAGGACCACGACGGTGCCCTTGCCGCCCAGCGAATCGGCCAGGGTCTTGGCGGCGAGCCGGCCGCCCTCGACGTTGTCGGAGGCGACGGTGGTGGCGAGCTCGGCCTTGTTGACGCCGCGGTCGGCCGCGACGACGGGGATGCCGGCCTTGTTGGCGGCCTTCACCGAGGGACCGGCCGCGTCGGAGTCCACCGGGTTGACGATGATCGACTTCACGTTCTGGCTGGTGAAGTTCTGCAGCTGGTTGGCCTGCTGCGACGCGTCGTTCTGCGCGTCGGTGACGGTCAGGTCGACGCCCTCCTTCTTCGCCTCGGCCTGCGCGCCCTCCTTCAGCTGCACGAAGAACGGGTTGTTGAGGGTGGAGACCGACAGGCCCACCTTCACGTCGGAGGACGAGCCGGAGCCGGAGTTGCAGGCGGTCGCGGTGAGCGCCAGGGCGGCGACGGCGACGGTGGTGGCGGAGATGAGCTTGGTGCGCATGGTGGTTCCTTGCTGGTGCGGTGCGGAGAAGAGGAGGGGGGTCTGTGGTGCGCGCGGCACGGTCAGGCGCGGCGGCGCAGGGTGTCGAGCAGGACGGCCAGCGCGATGACCGCGCCGATGACGACCTGCTGCCAGAAGGCGGAGACCGACAGCAGGTTGAGGCCGTTGCGGAGGACGGCGAGGATCAGCGCGCCGATCAGGGTGCCGGACGCCTTGCCGACGCCGCCGGAGAGGCTGGCGCCGCCGATGACGACCGCCGCGATGGCGTCCAGCTCGTAGCCGTAGGCGGCCTGCGGCTGCGCCGAGGCGAGACGGGAGGCGAGCACGATGCCCGCGACCGCCGCGAAGAGGCCGGACAGCGCGTAGATGATGATCTTCTGGCGCTTGACGCGGATGCCGGAGAGGCGGGCCGCCTCCTCGTTGCCGCCGATCGCGTACATGGCGCGGCCTATGTAGGTGCGGCCGAGGATGATCGCCGTGGCGGCGCCCGCGACGATCATCACCAGGACCGGGACGGGCAGCCAGCCGCCGATGGTGTCGCCCAGGTGGGAGACGGAGTCGGGGAAGGCGATGGGGCTGCCCTGGGAGATGACCAGGGTGAGGCCGCGGCCGATCGACAGCATGGCGAGGGTCGCGATGAACGGCGGCAGCTTGCCGAAGGAGATCAGCAGGCCGCTCAGCAGACCGCTGGCCACACCCGTGGCGACGGACAGCACGACCGCCAGCCACACCGGCAGGCCCGCCGAACTCGCGCTCCAGGCCAGCACCGTCGCGGAGAGCGCCGCGACCGAGCCCACCGACAGGTCGATGCCGGCCGCCACGATCACGAAGGTGGAGCCGAAGGCGAGGATGGCGACGACGGCCGCCTGGACGCCGACGTTGAGCAGGTTCTGCGTGGACAGGAAGTCGCCCGACAGGAACGACAGTGCCACCAGCAGGACCACCAAGGCGCTGAGCGCGCCGTTGTTGAGGAGCACACGGCGCGCCGCGGCGACGCCGCCCGTGTCCGTACTGCTTTTGATCGTGTCAGTGGCCACGGGAGCCCTCCACATCCTTCGTTGCTGTTGTGTTGCCGCCCTCGGCGGGCGCTGTGCCGACGGCCAGGGCCATGACGGAGTCCTGGGTGGCCTCGTGCGCGGGGAGTTCACCGGCGATCCGGCCCTGGGACATCACCAGGACGCGGTCGCTCATGCCCAGCACCTCGGGGAGGTCGCTGGAGATCATCAGCACCGCGTGGCCGGAGGCCGTGAGCTGGTTGACGAGTTGGTAGATCTCGACCTTGGCGCCGACGTCGATGCCCCGGGTCGGCTCGTCGAGGATGAGCACCTTGGTGTCGGCCAGCAGCCATTTGCCGATGACGATCTTCTGCTGGTTGCCGCCCGACAGGGTGCGCACGTGCTGGTGGAGCCCGGCCATGCGGACCTTGAGCTGCCCCGAGATCCGGTCGGCCGCCTTGCGCTGCCCGGCCCGGTCGACGAACCCGGCGCGGGTGGACCGGCCGAGCGTGACCAGACCCAGGTTCTCCTGGATGGTGGCGTCCAGCACCAGGCCCTGGCCCTTGCGGTCCTCCGGCACCAGGCCGATGCCCGCGTCCATGGCGGCGTTGACGTCGTGGCGGCGCAGCCGCTTGCCCAGCACCTCGACCGTCCCGGAGTCGTACGGGTCGGCACCGAAGACCGCGCGGACGACCTCGGTGCGCCCGGCGCCGACGAGCCCGGCCAGGCCGACGACCTCGCCGGCCCGCACCTCGAAGCTCACGTCGTGGAAGACGCCGCCCCGGGTGAGGCCCTCGACCCGCAGCAGGGGCGCGCCCGCTTCGGCGCGCTCGCGCGGGTACTGCTGCTCGATACTGCGGCCTACCATCAGCCGGACCAGCTCGTCCTCGGGGGTGCTCGCGGGCACCTGGGAGACGCTGCGGCCGTCGCGCAGGACGGTCACGCGGTCGCCGAGCGCGGCGATCTCCTCCAGGTGGTGGGTGATGAAGACGATGCCGACGCCGTCCTCGCGCAGCTTGCGCACGATCCGGAAGAGCTTGTCGACCTCCTCGCTGGTGAGCACCGCGGTCGGCTCGTCCATGATCAGGACGCGCGTCTCCAGGCTGAGCGCCTTGGCGATCTCCACCATCTGCAGGCGGGCGATGCCCAGTTCGGAGACCGGGGTGCGCGGGTCGACGTCGACGCCGACCCGGGCCAGCAGGGCGGCGGCGTCCGCGTTCATCTGCTTGCGGTTCACCAGGCCGAGTCGGCGCGGCTGGCGGCCCAGGAAGATGTTCTCGGCGACGCTCAGCGCCGGGACGAGGTTGAACTCCTGGTAGATGGTCGCGATGCCCAGCTTCTCGGCGTCCTGCGCACCATGGATGCGCACCTCCGCGCCGTCGACGAGGATCCGGCCCCCGTCGGGGCGGTTGGCGCCGGAGAGCATCTTGATCAGGGTGCTCTTGCCCGCGCCGTTCTCGCCGAGCAGGACGTGCACCTCGCCTCCGCGCAGGTCGAAGTCGACGCCGTCGAGGGCCACCACACCGGGGAAGACCTTACGGACGCCCTCCATGCGGAGGAGCTCGGGGCTGCTCGTGCTCAACGGGAACTCCCTTCGGACGCGCCGCAGGAGCGGCGGACAACGAGACGGGCGGACACGGTGACCGACGGCGCCGGCCTGCCCTCCACCCGGTCGATCAGCGAGCGCACGGCCGCCCGGCCGAGCTCGCCGGTGGGCTGGGCGATGGCGGTGATCGGCGGATCGGTGTGGAGGAACCACGGGATGTCGTCGAAGGCGGCGAGCGCGATGTCGTCGGGCACGCGCAGGCCGCGGGCGCGGATCTCGTCCATGGCGCCGAGCGCCATCAGGTTGTCCGCGGCGAAGACCACGTCGGGCGGGACCGGCAGGTCCAGGAAGCGGGCGGTGGCCCTGCGGCCGCTGTCCGCCTGGAAGTCGCCCTGGCCTATGTACTCGTCGGGCAGCTCCAGACCGAAGGCGGCAAGCGCCTCACGGAAGGCCCGCACCCGCTCGCGGCCCGTGGTGGTCGCGGCGGGGCCCGCGATGATCGCCAGCCGGCGGTGGCCCAGGCCGTGGAGGTGGGCCACCAGGTCGCGCACCGCGTCGCAGCCGTCGGTGCGGATCACCGGGACGTCGTTGCCGACGCCGGGGATCCAGCGGTCGACGAAGACCATCGGGGTGCCGGAGAGCACCGCGTCCAGGATCAGCGGGGAACCGCCGTCGGTGGGGCTGACCAGCAGCCCGTCGATGCGGCGGTCCAGCAGCGTGCGGATGTGGTGGTCCTGCTGCTCCGGCCGCTCGTCGGCGTTGCCGATGATCACGCTGTAGCCCAGTGCCCTGGCCTCGTCCTCCACCGAGCGGGCGAGCTCGGTGAAGAAGGGGTTCAGCACGTCGCTGATGACCAGGCCGAGGGTCCGGGTCTGGTCGGTGCGCAGCGAGCGCGCCACCGCGTTGGGCCGGTAGCCGAGCTCGGCCACGGCCTCCAGCACCCGGCTGCGGGTGCCCGGGCGGACCGCCGGGTGGTCGTTGAGCACGCGGGAGACCGTCGCGACGGAGACACCCGCGCGTGATGCCACGTCCTTGATGCTCGCCACCCGTCCCACCTCCTCGTGGAATCGATTACAAAGAGGATTGGAATCGATTACATGCTCCAGGGCAAGAGCACGAAACCGGATCGTTACATTCCGGGACCCCGTCGGGCGGAGTTGTCCACAGCCCTCGGCGGCCTGTCGGGGCCGGGCGGTACCGTCGGATCACATCGCAGATCCGGGGAGGTGGCCCGCGCCGTGGGGGAGTTGAGACTGGCCGTCGTCGAGGGCGTCCTCGAACGGATCACGTACGCCAACGAGGAGAACGGGTACACGGTCGCCCGGGTCGACACCGGCCGCGGTGCCGGCGATCTGCTGACCGTGGTCGGCTCGCTGCTCGGCGCCCAGCCGGGCGAGTCGCTGCGCATGGAGGGCCGTTGGGGCTCCCATCCGCAGTACGGCAAGCAGTTCACCGTGGAGAACTACACCACCGTCCTCCCGGCCACGATCCAGGGCATACGGCGCTACCTCGGCTCCGGGCTGATCAAGGGCATCGGCCCGCGGATCGCCGAGCGGATCGTCGAGCACTTCGGCACCGACACCCTGGAGGTCATCGAGCGGGAGCCCGCGCGGCTGGTGGAGGTCCCGGGCCTGGGCCCCAAGCGCACCAAGCTGATCGGCGCCGCCTGGGAGGAGCAGAAGGCGATCAAGGAGGTCATGGTCTTCCTCCAGGGCGTCGGCGTGTCCACCTCGATCGCGGTGCGGATCTACAAGGAGTACGGGGACTCCTCGATCTCCGTGGTGAAGAACCAGCCCTACCGGCTGGCGGCCGACGTCTGGGGCATCGGCTTCCTCACCGCCGACCGCATCGCGCGGGCCGTCGGCATCCCGCACGACAGCCCCGAGCGCGTCAAGGCCGGTCTCCAGTACGCCCTGTCGCAGGCGACCGACAGCGGCAACTGCTTCCTGCCCGAGGAGCAACTGCTGTCGGACGCCGTGAAGCTGCTCCAGGTGGACACCGGTCTGGTCATCGACTGCCTCGCGGAGCTGGCCGGCGAGGAGGGCGTGGTCATCGAGCCCGTGCCCGCCCCCGACGGCGGTGGCGACCCCGTGCGCGCGGTCTACCTGGTGCCCTTCCACCGGGCGGAGATCTCCCTGGCCGGCTCGCTGCTGCGGCTGCTGCGCGGCACGGAGGACCGGATGCCCGGCTTCCGTGACGTGGACTGGGACAAGGCGCTGACCTGGCTCGCCGAGCGGACGGGCGCGGACCTCGCCCCCGAGCAGCAGCTGGCGGTGCGGCTGGCGCTCACCGAGAAGGTCGCCGTGCTGACCGGCGGCCCGGGCTGCGGCAAGTCCTTCACCGTCAAGTCCGTGGTTGCCCTGGCGCGGGCGAAGAAGGCCAAGGTCGTACTGGCCGCGCCCACCGGCAGGGCGGCCAAGCGGCTGGCCGAGCTCACCGGGGCCGAGGCCTCGACGGTCCACCGGCTGCTGGAGCTCAAGCCGGGCGGAGACGCCGCGTACGACCGGGAGCGGCCCCTGGACGCCGACCTGGTCGTCGTCGACGAGGCCTCGATGCTCGACCTGCTGCTGGCGAACAAGCTGGTCAAGGCCGTGCCTCCGGGGGCCCACCTGCTCTTCGTCGGTGACGTCGACCAGCTGCCCAGCGTCGGTGCCGGCGAGGTGCTGCGCGATCTGCTGGCCGAGGGCGGCCCGGTCCCGTCGGTCCGGCTGACCCGCATCTTCCGGCAGGCCCAGGAGTCCGGCGTGGTGACCAACGCGCACCGGATCAACTCCGGAGCGCACCCGGTCACCCAGGGGCTGGACGACTTCTTCCTCTTCGTGGAGGAGGACGGCGAGGAGACGGCCCGGCTCACGGTGGACGTGGCGGCCCGCCGCATCCCGCGCCGGTTCGGCCTCGACCCGCGCCGTGACGTCCAGGTGCTCGCCCCCATGCACCGCGGTCCCGCGGGCGCCGGCGTGCTGAACGGCCTGCTGCAGCAGGCCGTCACCCCGGCCCGCCCCGACCTGCCGGAGCGGCGCTTCGGTGGCCGCACCTTCCGTGTGGGCGACAAGGTGACGCAGATCAGGAACAACTATGAAAAAGGCGCCAACGGAGTCTTCAATGGAACGGTGGGGGTCGTCACCTCCCTGGACGCCGTGGAGCAGCGGCTCACCGTACTGACCGACGAGGACGAGGAGATTCCTTACGACTTCGACGAGCTGGACGAGCTGGCGCACGCCTACGCGGTGACGATCCACCGGTCACAGGGCAGCGAGTATCCCGCCGTGGTGATCCCTGTCACCACCGGGGCGTGGATGATGCTCCAGCGGAACCTGCTGTATACCGCCGTTACCCGGGCAAAGCGATTGGTCGTGCTCGTGGGTTCGCGCAAGGCGATCGGCCAGGCGGTGCGCACCGTCTCCGCAGGCAGACGCTTCACGGCACTCGACCACCGGCTGGCGCGGGCGGCAAAATAGGCACTGGGTGCCATCATTCGGCTCCCCGACCGACCCCGAGTGCACGTGGCCACGCCAAATGGGGGACAGTAGGGGTAGTCAGGGCACCTACCAACCTCGAAGAAGAGGCACGACGTCGGTGAGGGAATGACGTGAGCGACAACTCTGTAGTACTGCGGTACGGGGACAGCGAGTACAGCTACCCGGTGATCGAGGGCACCGTTGGGGACAACGGCTTCGACATCGGCAAGCTGCGCGCCAACACCGGCCTGGTCACCCTGGACAGCGGCTACGGCAACACCGCGGCCTACAAGTCCGCGATCACCTACCTCGACGGCGAGCAGGGAATCCTCCGCTACCGCGGCTACCCCATCGAGCAGATCGCCGAGCGCGGCACCTTCCTGGAGACCGCGTACCTTCTCATCAACGGTGAGCTCCCCACCGTCGACGAGCTCGCCGCCTTCCGCGGCGACATCACGCAGCACACGCTCCTCCACGAGGACGTCAAACGGTTCTTCCAGGGCTTCCCGCGGGACGCCCACCCGATGGCGATGCTGTCCTCCGTGGTCAGCGCGCTGTCGACCTTCTACCAGGACAGCCACAACCCGTTCGACGAGAAGCAGCGCTACCTCTCGACGATCCGGCTCATCGCCAAGCTGCCGACGATCGCCGCGTACGCCTTCAAGAAGTCGGTCGGCCACCCCTTCGTCTACCCGCGCAACGACCTCGGCTACGTCGAGAACTTCCTGCGGATGACCTTCGCCGTGCCCGCCGAGGAGTACGAGCTCAACCCGGTCGTCGTCGACGCCCTGGACAAGCTCCTCATCCTCCACGCGGACCACGAGCAGAACTGCTCCACCTCCACCGTCCGCCTGGTCGGCTCCTCGCAGGCCAACCTGTTCGCGTCGATCTCCGCGGGCATCAACGCCCTGTGGGGCCCGCTGCACGGCGGCGCCAACCAGAGCGTGCTGGAGATGCTGGAGGCCATCCAGGCCGACGGCGGCGACGTGGACGCCTTCATCCGCAAGGTGAAGAACAAGGAGGACGGCGTCCGCCTGATGGGCTTCGGCCATCGGGTCTACAAGAGCTTCGATCCCCGGGCGAAGATCATCAAGGCCGCCGCCCACGACGTGCTCTCCGCCCTCGGCAAGTCCGACGAGCTGCTGGACATCGCGCTGAAGCTCGAGGAGCACGCCCTCAGCGACGACTACTTCGTCTCGCGCAACCTGTACCCGAACGTCGACTTCTACACCGGCCTGATCTACCGGGCCATGGGCTTCCCGACCACGATGTTCACGGTGCTCTTCGCGCTCGGCCGGCTCCCCGGCTGGATCGCCCAGTGGCACGAGATGATCACCGAGCCGGGTTCCCGGATCGGCCGTCCGCGCCAGGTCTACACGGGCATCGTCGAGCGGGACTACGTCCCGGTCGAGGCCCGCTGACGCGAGCGCCCCGCACACAGAGAAACGCCCCGCGCCGAATCCCCCCACGGGTTCGGCACGGGGCGCTCCTGTTTCCCGGAGCGGATCCCCCCACGGGTCCGTACCGGGCGTTCTTTGGGTGCGCTCGCCCAGCCGGGACCAAGCACCCGGGAGGGCCGCTCAAAGCTCTCCGGGCAGTTCGCCCCGGCATGGCGACCGGGCTGTCCCCCAAAGACAACCCGCTCATCATCTCACCGAGTCCGCCGGGAGCCCGGTGTCTTCGCCGGGTTAGACCCCCTCGTAAACCAAAAGGTTACGTTCCAGCCAGTGTGATCTCGGTCTCGGCTACGCATCTCCTACGCCATCCGCATCATGGCAGACCCCCGTGCCGGTCGCGAAGCCCCCGTCCCGTAACGTGCTGTTCCTCCTCGAGGAGCGGAGCGTGATGTCGCAGAACGCAAGTGTGGGCCGGCACGTCGTGGTGACCGGCGGGGGAACGGGAATCGGCCGGTCGGTGGCCACCCTCTTCGCCGAGGCCGGCGACCATGTGACCATCGTCGGCCGGCGCCGCGAGGTGCTGCGCGCCACCGCCGACGAGCTGCGCTCCCAGCACGGTTACGACGTCACCCCGGTCGTCTGCGACCTCGCCGACCCCGACGACGTGGAGGCGACCCTCGACCGGCTGCCCCGGCGCATCGACGTCCTGGTCAACAACGCGGGCAGCCGGGAACTCGCGATCGGGGCGGGCCCGCACGGGGTGCTGGCCCGCTGGCGCGGCGACTTCGAACGCAACGTCCTCACCGCCGTCCTGGTGACCGAATCCGTACGTGACCGGCTCCCCGAGGGCGGCCGGGTCATCACCGTCACCTCGGTGGCCGCGCTGCGCGGCGGGGGCTCCTACGGGGCCTCCAAGGCCGCCCTGCACGCCTGGAACCACTCCCTGGCGGCCCAGCTCGGCCCGCGCGGCGTGACCTGCAACATCGTCGCCCCGGGCACCGTGGCGGGCACCGAGTTCTTCGGCGCCCGGCTGGACGCCGCCGAGCTGACCCGCAGGGCCGGCCGGACCCTGGTCGGCCGGGTCGGGACGCCCGAGGACGTCGCCTCCGCGGTGGTCTTCCTCGCCTCCCCCGAGGCGGGTTTCATCACCGGGGAGATCCTGCAGTGCAACGGCGGCGAACTGCTCGGCCGCTGAGCTGGCGCACGTGCGTCCCGCGGGGAGTACGCCGGGCGTACTCCCCGCGCCACAGCCGGTCGCTGCGGCCCCGTACCTGAGGATGAGGCGCCCCCGGGAAAACCCTGGGAATGCCCCGATCCCGGCGAAATCGCCTTGCCCCCTCCATCGCGGCCCTGCCAGCGTTGAGGCCTGGGACGGGAGACGGGGGACGGGCCGGGGCGGGAAGAGAGGCGGCCGGATGGACGTTGCACGGATCGTGTCGGCCCTGGACTTCACCGCGGGCCTCGAGGGGTACCTGCGGGACGGCCACGTCATCTGGGCGTACGCGGTGCTCGCTGCCACCACCGCGCCGCCGCTGGTGCCCAACGCGGCGCTCCTGGTCACCGGGGGCGTGCTGGCCGCCCAGGGACGGCTGGACATCGCCCTGGTCCTGCTGGTCGTCGCCGGCAGCGCCCTCCTGGGCGACCTGCTGATCCACCGCACCGGCCGCGCCGTCAGCGGCCGGGTCCTGACCCGGCTCTACCGGCGGCCGCGGCGCCGTGCGCTGCTGGAGTGGGCCAGCGTCCGGATACAGCGGCACGGGATCCCGTTCGTCATCGGCGTCCGGTTCCTGCCCAGCGGGCGGGTCGTCGGCGGCCTCTCGGCGGGCATCGTGCGCTACCCGGCCCGCCGTTACCTGATCGGCGCGGGCGTGGCGGAGGCGGTCTGGGCGACGTACTCGGTGGGCCTGGGTTACTTCGGCGGCCTCGCCATGTCCAACTCGCTGTACGCCGTCGCGCTGGGCCTCGGGGTCTCCCTGGCCGTGGCCGGAATCGGCAGCGTGGCGCAGATGCTCTCCGGGCGCCGTTCGGCCCCGGCGGGTGCGACGTCCCCCGGACGCGTGGTGGCCTCGGGCGGCGCCGCGTCCCCCGGGACGGAAGAGCCGGAGGGGGACGCCCCGCAGGGGAAGCCGGCGGACCGGGCGCTGCGGGGCTGAGGCGCGCCGCCGGGGGAGCGGGGCCGTGCCGGTCCCGGTCTCAGGGGGTCGCGGCGGGGGTGCCGACGGCTTCCGTGATGGCGACGGCACCGGTGCCGACGTGCGGGGCGAGGTAGCCGTACAGCGCGGCCTTGACCTCGCCGATGTACGCGTCCCGCTCGGCGCCCTCGTGCGCCAGGACCAGGGCCAGGCCCGCCTTGAACAGGCCGAAGGCCATCGCGGCCACCCGCGCCCGCTCGGCGGCCGAAAGGGTGGGCGCGCGCAGGCCGAGCAGGGTCTCCACGCGCTCCAGCAGGGAGGTGTGCAGGGTGTCGTGCTCCATGACGACCGTGCCGGGGATGTCGCTGTCGTGGACCAGGGCGAGGAAGGCGGGGTTCTGGCAGTTGAACTCGATCATGGGGGCGACGATGACCTCGAGCATCTCGCGCAGCGGCAGCGAGGCGTTCTCGGGGGTGAACAGCTCCCCGTGCCCCTCGCGCATCCGCTGGTTGAGGATGCCGCCCAGCTCGATGGCGATGGCCTCCTTGTTCGGGAAGAACTGGTACAGCGTGCCAGGGGACACGCCCGCCTCGCGGGCGATCGCGTTCGTGGTGGCCGCGGTGTAGCCCACCTTGCAGAACACGTCGGCCGCGGCCTCCAGCAGCTGCGCCACGCGCCGTTCGCCGCGGGCCTGCCGGCGTCGAGGCTTCTGCTCCTCAGGCACGTGTAATCCCCAATCATGTTTGACAAACGCGAGTGGTCGCTCACATTCTGAAGAAACGCGAGTGATCGCTCGTGTTCGCCATTTTACGGCGGTTCCTCAGGGGAGGGGACACCTCTGTCATGTCGGATGTCAACCGTGAGCGCCCGCCGGGGGGCTGGACCCGGGCGATGACCGCCCGTCCTCGCCTCACCCTGCTGCTGGCGCTGCTGTTCACCGCCCTCGCCGTGGTCGCGGGCAGCGGCGTCGCGGACCGGCTGCGCAGCGGCGGATGGGAAGCCCCCGGCTCGGAGTCGGCCTACGCGGCGGACGCGCTGGAGAGGTACTTCCCGGACTCGCAGCCCAATCTGATCCTCCTCGTCGACGGCCGTGGCGCCGGTGTGGACTCCCCGGAGGTGGCGGCCGAGGGACGGGAGCTCGGTCGCCGGCTCGCGGCGGACGAGGACATCGCCGGCGTCACCTCGTACTGGACGACCCGGGCCTCCGCGCTGCGCGCCGAGGACAGCCGCGAGGCCATGATCGTCGCGCGGATCGGCGGCGACGACGACGCCGTCGCCGCGGCCGTCGAGCGCATCGCCCCCGAATACCGGGGACGGCACGGCGCGGTGGAGGTCAAGGTCGGCGGCATGGCCGCGTTCCGGCACGACCTGCAGACCACGATCCAGGAGGACCTGGCCCGCGCCGAGCTCATCGCGCTGCCGATCACCCTCCTGCTGCTCATCATGGTGTTCGGCAGCGCCGTCGCGGCGGTACTGCCGCTGGGCGTCGGCGTCGTGGCGATCCTGGGCACCAACGCCGTGCTGCGGGGCATCACGACGTTCACGGACGTCTCGATCTTCGCGCAGAACCTCACGACGGCCCTCGGTCTCGGACTCGCCATCGACTACGCCCTGTTCATCGTGCGGCGCTTCCGGGAGGAGCTGGACACCGGGGCCGACCCGCTGACCGCCGTGGGCGCCACGCTGCGCACGGCCGGGCGCACGGTGCTCTTCTCGGCCCTCACCGTGGCCGCCGCGCTCTCCGCGATGTTCCTGTTCCCGCAGTACTTCCTGCGCTCGTTCGCGTACGCGGGCATCGCCGTGGTGCTGCTGGCGGCCGCCGCCGCGCTGGTGATCCTGCCCGCCGCGCTGGTGGTGCTCGGCCACCGGGTCAACTCCCTCGACCTGCGCCGTCTCCTGTCGCGCCGGCGGAGCGGGAAGGCCGGACGGGAGCCGGGCGCGGGCTACGCGCGGCTCGCCCGCCTGGTGATGCGCCGTGCCCCGCTGTTCGCGATCGGCACGGTCGCCGGGCTGGTCCTGCTCGGGCTGCCCTTCCTGCAGGTGCAGTTCGGCACCGCCGACGACCGCCAGCTGCCCGCGACGGCCGAGGCGCACGTCGTGCAGCAGCACATACGCGACGGGTTCCCCGGCAACCCCGGCGGAGAGATCACCGTGCTCGCCGAGGGCCGTCCCACCGAGGCCCAGCTCGGCGACTACAGCGGCAGGCTCTCCGCGTTGCCCGGAGTGGTGGTCGTCGACGGCCCGGCCGGCCAGTACGCGCAGGGCCGGCGGACCGCCGAGCCCGGCCCGGCCGAGGCGGCCAGGGCCACCGACGGCGCGGCGTACCTCACCGTGCTGCCCGAGGCGGAGTCGGTGGACGAGGCGAGCCAGGACCTCGTCGGCAGGATCCGGGCGGTCGACGCCCCCTTCAAGGTCTCCGCCACCGGCACCGCGGCCCAGCTGGTCGACACCAAGGACGTCATAGCCGACCGCCTGCCGTGGGCGGCCGCCCTGATCGCCGCGGTGACCTTGGTGCTGGTCTTCCTCCTCACCGGCAGCGCGGTCATCCCGCTGCAGGCCGTGCTGCTCAACGCGCTGAGCCTCACCGCCATGTTCGGGGCGGTGGTGTGGGTGTTCCAGGACGGTCACCTGTCCGGTCTGCTCGACTTCACCGCGACGGGCAGCATCGAGACCACACTGCCGGTGCTGATGTTCTGCGTCGCCTTCGGACTCTCGATGGACTACGGCGTCTTCCTCCTGTCGCGCATCAAGGAGGAGCACGACCGGACCGGTGACCACCGTGCGGCGGTCGTCTTCGGGGTGCGCCGCACCGGCGGGCTCATCACGGCGGCCGCGGTCATCCTGGCGGTGGTGATGGTGGCCATCGGCACCTCGCGGATCGCCAACACCAAGATGCTGGGCCTCGGGATCGCACTCGCCGTCCTCATGGACGCGATGGTGGTGCGCACCCTGCTCGTGCCCGCCGTGATGCGGCTGAGCGGACGGGCCACCTGGTGGGCGCCGCGGCCGCTGAGGGCGCTGCACGACCGGTTCGGGCTGAGCGAGGGCGAGGGCCCCGGCCGGGCCCCTGTACGGGAGGAGCCCGTACCGGACCCGGAGCCGGAGCCGGCCCGCTCGGGCTGAGCGGCGGCCGGGCCGACGTCAGCCGAACTCCTGGCGTCCGCGGTTCCCGGGGCGCCGGGAGCTCCACAGGCGGATGGTGTCCGCGTACCAGAACGGCTTGCCGCCCTCCACGATGTCGGGGGGCGGCAAGTGCCCGTGCTTGCGGTACGAGCGCACGGTGTCGACCTGCACCCGGATGTGAGCGGCGATCTCGGCGTACGACCAGAGGGTCCGGTCCGTCATCTCCCACGCACCTCCCATGCGCCGGCCTCGGGGGGGTGGCCGGCCTCGCCGGGACAACGACATGCGATCAAGGGCGGAAGGGGCTGTTGATCATCTGTGACGCGAAGCCCGCGTAACGGTGACAAACGTGGCGGATGCATGACCGGCCTCCCCGATTGTCGGAGGAACCGTCCGGGTGCGGGAAGCCGCGCCCCTCAGCCCTCGAACCGGGCAGGCAGCGGGGGGACTTCCCCCTCGGCCGCGTCCGCGTCGGCCACCGCCCTCAGACGGTTGAGGATGGCGGTGCCCGCCCGGGTGTAGGCCGCGACGTCGTCGAAGAGCACCGACTGCAGGTTGCCGGTGTCCAGCAGCGCGATCAGCTCGAAGGACAGCAACGGGATGTCGGCGTCGGCGCACAGCTGTCCCGTCCGCCGGGCCTTCTCGAGGGTGATCTCGACGTAGGTCGTCCACTCCAGCCGGGCCTGGGCGACCACGTCGTGCACCGGCCCGCTGCGCGCGTCGTACTCCGCCGACACCGCCAGCAGGAAGCAGCCGCCCGGGAACACCCGCCGCCGCGAGTAGTCCAGCCACGACTCGCACAGCCGCCACACCCGGGCCAGCCCCGCCGGCAGCTCCCGCGACGGCTCCACCACCTGCCGGATGTACACCTCGCGGGCCGCCCGCACGGTGGCGAGCTGCAGCTCCTCCTTCGACCCGAACAGGGCGAACACCCCGCTCTTGCTGAGCCCGAGTTCGGTCGCCAGCCGGCCCAGCGACAGACCTTCCAGACCCTCGACCGAGGCGATCGCCATGGTGCGGTCCAGCACCAGCCGGCGGGTCTGGTTGCCGCGCTCCACCCGGCCGTCCGTACGCGTAGCTGCCATCCGGGCATCCTAGGGAAGGCCACGTCCGGGCGGCAGGCACCGGGCGTAAGGTCGGTGGCGTGACCTCGACGAATCCCTTCCTCAGCCCGAGCACCCTCCCGTACGAGCTGCCGCCCTTCGCCGACATCCGCGAGGAGCACTACCTCCCCGCCTTCGAGCAGGGGATGGCCGAGCAGCTCGCCGAGACCGAGGCCGTCGCCGCGAACCCCGAACCACCGGGCTTCGAGAACACGATCGTCGCCCTGGAGCGCTCCGGAGACCTGCTGGACCGCGTGTCGAAGGTCTTCTTCAACCGCGCGAGCGCCGACACCGGTCCTGGCATCCAGGAGATCGAGGCGAGGATCAACCCCGCCCTCGCCGCCCACGCCGACGCCATCCACCTCGACCCCGTCCTCTACGGCCGCGTCAAGGCGCTGTACGAGAGCCGCCGAGAACTCGGCCTGGACGCCGAGGCGCTGCGGCTGCTGGAGCGCTACCACACCCGTTTCGTCCGCGCGGGCGCCGAACTCACCGAGGAGGGCCGCGAGCGCCTGAGGGCGCTCAACGCGGAGATCGCGGAAGCCTCCACCGCGTTCGAGCAGAACCTGTTCGCCGACACCAAGGCCGCCGCCCTCGTCCTCGACGGCGCCGACGAACTGGCCGGGCTCTCCGCCGACGCCGTCGCCGCCGCGGCCGCCAACGCCACGGCCCTCGGCCACGACGGCCGGTACGTCCTCAGCCTGAAGAACTTCTCCAACCAGTCCGAACTGGCCTCGCTCGACGACCGTGCCCTGCGCCGCCGTCTGCTGGAGGCCTCGCTCGGCCGCGGCCTGACCTCCAACCGCGAACTCACCGCCCGCATCGCCCGGCTGCGCGCCGAGCGCGCCGCCCTGCTCGGCTACGAGAACCACGCCGCGTACGTCGTCGCCGACCAGACCGCCGGCACCCCCGAGGCCGTGACCTCGCTGCTCGCCCGTCTGGTCCCGCCCGCCGTCGCCAACGCCGAGCGCGAGGCCGCCGCCCTGACCGCCGCCTCCGGGCTGGAGGACTTCTCCGCCTGGGACTGGACGTACTGGTCGGAGAAGGTCCGCAAGGCGGAGTACGACATCGACACCGCCGCCATGCGCCCCTACTTCGAGCTGGACCGGGTCCTCAAGGACGGCGTCTTCTTCGCCGCCGGCCAGGTCTACGGTCTGAGCTTCACCGAGCGCGCCGACCTCGCCGGCTACCACCCCGACGTCCGGGTCTTCGAGGTCTTCAACGCCGACGGCTCGCCCCTCGGCCTCTACCTGGGCGACTACTTCGCCCGCGCCTCCAAGCGCGGCGGCGCCTGGATGAACAGCCTGGTCGACCAGTCCGCGCTCTACGGCCGCAAGCCCGTCGTGGTCAACAACCTCAACGTCGCCAAGCCCGCCGCCGGCGAGCCCGCGCTGCTCACCTACGACGAGGTCAACACCCTCTTCCACGAGTTCGGCCACGCCCTGCACGGCCTGTTCTCCGACGTCCGGCACCCCTTCTTCTCCGGCACGGCCGTCCCGCGCGACTTCGTCGAGTACCCCTCCCAGGTCAACGAGATGTGGGTGACCTGGCCGCAGGTGCTGGCCCACTACGCCCGCCACCACGAGACCGGCGAGCCCATGCCCGCCGAACTCGTGGCCCGGATGGAGGCCGCGGAGCGGTTCGGGCAGGGCTTCCGCACGGTGGAGTACCTGGCGGCCGCCGTCCTCGACTGGGCCTGGCACACCATCCCGGCCGGCCACGACCCCGGCGACGCTGAGGAGTTCGAGGCCGCCGCCCTGAAGGAGGCCGGGCTCGCGCTGCCCGCGATCCCGCCGCGCTACCGCAGCACCTACTTCGCGCACATCTTCGCCCACGGCTACAGCGCCGGGTACTACTCGTACATCTGGAGCGAGGTGCTCGACGCGGACACCGTGGAGTGGTTCAAGGAGAACGGCGGCCTGCGGCGCGAGAACGGCGACACCTTCCGCCGCGAGCTGCTCTCCCGCGGGGGCAGCGTCGACCCGATGGCCGCGTTCGAGGGCTTCCGGGGCCGTGCGCCGCGCATCGAGCCGCTGTTGACGCGCCGCGGTCTGACCGGCTGACCGGCTGACCTCTCCGGGGTCCTTCCCCGGCCGAAGGACGGCGACGGCGTCCGTTCCGTCGTCCCGCCGCTTCCCACCGAGCCGGTGGCCGGCGAGGCCCAACGCCTCGTCGGCCAACCGGCGGTGGGGCCCGGCCGGGCGGGACCGCGGACCCCCGAGGTGCTCCGGGCCGCCCGATCGGACCCTTGGCGCAGACCTATCAGGAATGATCTATACCGGATGGGTCACGGCAACATTACAGACAGCTTTTGTCTCTGCGCGCATGGTGAAGCTCTGTCACGGTGTCTTCACAACCGAGCCTCAGGGGGTTCACCATGTCTCAGTCGTCGCACGCATCGCCACCGGGCCACTACCCGCCGCCCCAGGAGCCGGACTGGAGCCGGCCGCCGAAGAAGACGGGGGCGGGGAAGATTATCGGTTTCGGGATCGTCGCCATCGTCATCGTCGTGGGGGGCAGCGTCGCCTTCGCCCTCAAGACCGGGGACGACAAGGGCGGTTCGGGGGGTGACTCCTCCGCGGTCAGCGCGTCCCCGGTCGAGGGCGGCGGCGGGAAGCCGGCCCCGGGTGACGCGAAGGTCACCTCGTGCGGCCTCGCCGACTTCAGCAAGTTGCCCACTGCCGAGGTGACCCTCACCAACCACAGCTCGCAGACCTCCGACTACGAGGTGCGCATCGAGTTCGTGGACGGCGGCGGACGGCGCATCGCCCAGGCCGTCGCGACCGCGACCGGCCTGACCGCGGGGGACGAGGCGCAGACGAGCGCGCAGGGGAGCGATCCGGCCTCCGGTGAGATCGACTGCAAGGTCACCGAGGTCCTGCGCAAGGCGAGTTGACCGCTGGCCCGCCCTGCCGCCGAGGGTGAGCGCGTGGCACGCTCCGCCTTCCCCTCCGGCGACCGTGACTCCGTTTCGCCTTCCGGACCCCGCGGCATGTGACCGCGGGGTCCGTCCGGCGGGACGGCGCGCAGTGCACGCGGGCGCCCGGCCGGGACCGGTGGTGGCAGGGACGGGTCTGCCCGCCAACCCGGCGAACGACGGTGCACCCGGGAGCGCTTCGCGCCGAGGCCGTCGCCGTGCGGGCAGGAGTCGGATTCCGTGAGGTTCCGCATACACCCCCGACACCCGCCAGGTAGCGGCGAAATGGCGGAAAAGCGTCACGTACGTGCGGTGACCCCGGGTGGGTCCCTTCATCTGACGGACCGTCCCGGTCGCCCTGGGCGGTTGCGCGGGGGCGTTCCGTGTCGGACCGCCCGCCTGGCGCCCTCTTTCCGGTGCGGAGCGTCACCGATGCCCTGATCCCGATTACCTCGCGTGGACCTGCACGTTTCGTTCATCTTCTCTCCGTTCGGCCTTCACTCTTCCGTGAGCGCAGCCCCCTCATGGGCCGCGACTGTCAGTGCCGCCTGAGGACGTCTTTCGGCCTGGGGCACAACAGCGCGAAGGGGAGGGAGGTCGGCCGCCATGGTCCGGCCACGCGTTCTGTACATGTCGGCTCATGTTGGTGGCAGGTACCTGCCACAGGCCTCATCGCCTGCGGGACCGGGGAGCCCGGAGGACCCCGGGCCCTCCTCGGAGGGCTCGTCGCGTACGGCGAGACCCGACAGGGGAGCCGGACCCGACGGCCAGGACCGCCGCGGTCGTGACGACCGCGGTGACCGGCACGACCGGCACGACCGGGCCGGGGCGCCGGTCGCCGCGGTCGGCTGGCGGCTGGTCGGCGCCAACAACCGCGAACTGGCTGGTGGCGATGCATGTCGGGGATGCGATCCTGCCGGTCGAGGACGCCGCAGATCAGTGGGGAGAACTGGTCTTCCACACCGCGACCCCAGAGGTAGGGAGGCACTGGACCGACTCGGGGAAGATCCACGACGAACGACATCTCAAGGGCCGGGCGCAGGGAGACACCCGCAACGTTCCTTGCCACCCTGCGCTCACTGCGATCCTGCGTGAACACATCGCGGTCAAGGGGCTGAAGCCCAGTGACCTGCTGTTCCAGGGACAGTACGGCGGCAAGCTGGCGGGGTGGGTCTTCCGGCGCGCGTGGGGCAAAGCCCGCATGGCGGTCCTGACCAAGTACGAGCAGACGTCCCCGCTTGGCAAACGCGTCTATGACCTGCGGCATACCTGCCTCACCACCTGGCTGAACAACGGCGTGCCACCCGCACAGGTCGCCGAATGGGCAGGCAACAGCGTGCCGGTCCTCCTGGCCATCTACGCCCGGTGCATCACCGGACAGCTCAAGGACCTCCAAATGCGACTGGAAGGCGCGCAGGACCTCACAGGGCAGGACGACCAAGTGTGATCTGGCGGCGCTGTCGGCCACCCGCGCTGCCCCGACTGTCCGGCTCCGGGGCGGCGCGGGTCGACCGTGAGTGGCCGGGGTGCCCGCCGTGTGGTCCGGGAGCTGCTGATCCGCACGTCTTCGCTGCGCGGCAGCCAGTGGCTCGCGCCGCTCACCGTCTGCGCTTGCCTGGCGTTCAGCGCGTTCTTCGAACGGCTGGGGTGGTGGGCCGCACTGATCGGTGGGCACTCCGCGGACGCGTTCCTCGCCACGCGGGGGACGTCTGGGACAGCCAGTGAGACATGTTCTGCGCCCTGATCGGGGCCATGCTCTCCCCGCTGCTCAGCCGGGTGCACGACCGGCAGCTGGCGGCGCTCACACAGCGCACCGGGCGGTAGCGGGGCGCCCGGGCCGGCGCCTTGCCGAGCGGACGAGCCTAGCGTCGCGTCGCGTCGCGTCGCGTCGTCCCGCGCAAAGCGCTCAAATCGACCACTCGTGCTCCGAAACTCCTTTCTGTGCAACAGAGTTGCTACAAAGCGATGCCGCCCCGCCCGTTTCTGACGACGTGTCGCGGGCCGTCGGGGATCATGATGCGTTCACAAAGGCGTGGCACCGCGGAGGTTGTTGATGCTGGCGCTAACGGCAGCAGACCCGCAGTGGGTGGGTCCGTACCGGGTCGTGGCACGACTCGGCGCAGGCGGGATGGGGATCGTCTACCTGGGGGTCTCCCGTGGCGGACGGCAGGTCGCTGTGAAGGTCCTCCGTCCCGAGTCGGCCGAGGACTGGGAATTCAGGCGTCGCTTCGCCCGCGAGGTGACCTCGGCCCGTGCGGTGAGCGGAGCCTTCACCGCTGCCGTGGTCGACGCCGACCCGGAGGGGTCTCCGCCCTGGCTCGCCACCGCCTACGTGCAGGGCGTCTCGTTGCGGGACGCCCTCGCCGAGCACGGCCCGCTGCCCGAGGCATCGGCCTATCCCATGGCCGCCGGTCTTGCGGAGGCGCTGGAATCGATACACACGGCCGGTGTGATCCATCGCGACCTCAAGCCGTCGAATGTGCTCCTTGCCGAGGACGGGCCACGGCTGATCGACTTCGGGATCTCCACGGTCAGCGGATCGAGCGTGCTGACTCAGGACGGTCAGGTCTTCGGGACGCCGGGGTTCATGTCGCCGGAGCAACTGAAGGGCGATCCGGTGGGCACACCGAGCGACGTGTTCTCCCTCGGCGCCGTGCTGGTGTTCGCGGTGACCGGCGATGGGCCGTTCGGGACGGGGTCGATGCCCCAAGTCGGCTACCGCGCCGTGTACGAGGAACCGGACCTGGATGCCGTGCCGTCCCGGCTTCGCCCCGTACTGGCCTGGTGCCTGGCGAAAGAACCCGGTGAACGCCCCTCGGTGTCGTCGCTGTTGCGCGAACTGACTGAACTCAACGGAAGCGGCCCTGAGGCCACCGAAGTGTTCACCGACATCGGCTGGCTGCCCATGGCGATCGCCCACACCGTGCAGTCCCGCGCGGCCGCCCAGTCGGTGAGCGGTGCACCGGACGGCCACGGCGCCGCTGGCCCGGACGCGCGCGAGCGAGCGCTGCCCCGAAGTGCCCCCTCGGGCATGTCCCGGCGGCGGGTCATTCTCGGGCTCGCGGGCGCCGCGGTGGCGAGCGCGGCTGTTGCCGGCTGGTCCGTGTTCAGGGAGGACAGCGGACAAGGCCACGAGCGTTGGAGGTTCGCGACCGGCGGTGCCGTGATCGGGACGCCGGCCGCGGCCAAGGGGCTGGTGTACGCCGTCAGCAAGGACAACCACCTGTACGCGGTGGACGCCGGCACCGGTCAACAGCGATGGAAGGTCACCACACGCGCGGACACGTACCCGGCCCCGACCGTGGCCGATGGAATCTTGTACCTGAGCGAGGAGGACTCGCAGGGCAGCACCAAAGCCCTGGACGCGGCCACGGGGGAGCCACTCTGGGAATCTCCCAGTATCTGGCCGCGGCCGATCGTCAGGAACGGCGTCGCGTATCTCGTCACCAGGAGCACGATCGCGGGCGGAAGGTCGCACATCACCCTGGAGGCCAAGGACGCGGCCGACGGCCGTCGGCTTTGGACATTCGAGACCGACACGCCCCGTCCTGCGGTAGCGGTCGGCCACGGCGCGGTTTTCGTAGCCGGCATGCGGAATCTCCAGGCCTTGGACGCGGCGACCGGTGAGCCGAAGTGGACGGCTGAGCCCGACATGTTCCCCGACCCGGCACTGCTTGTCGTCGGCAGGTGGGTGTTGACGCAGAGCTTGCGCGGGCTGCACGCCCTGGACGCGGCCACAGGGCGAGTGGGCTGGAAGTTCACCGGAAGCGAGATGGTGGGGCAGCCCGGCAGCAGCGGAAGCGGCAGGGTCTGTGCCTTCAGCAAGGAGACGGACGACGCCGTCGCGCTTCACGCTTTCGATGCCTCCAACGGTCGGCACGAGTGGAAGTACACCATCAATGACGACACGGGTAGCGACCTCAATCCTCCGATCGTCACCAAGGACATGGTCTACGTGTCCGCGGCGGAGGAGCACCGCGACAAGGACAGCACCTTCCGCGCCCTGGACACGCGTACCGGCCGGGAGAGATGGCTGTTCACGCACCACGACATCATGACGCTCCAGCCGGTGGTGGCCAGCGGTGTCGTCTACCTGGGCAGTGGTGACAAGCACCTGTACGCCATGGACGGCCGCACCGGACGTCAGGTGTGGAAATTCGTGACTGGGGGGCGCGTGTACCCTCCGGTCGTAGCAGACGGAGTGGCGTACGCGGGCAGCGAGGACGGGCATGTCTACGCGGTGTCGCTGTAACGGCGCTCCCTGTCCTTGCGCACGGCAGATGTCGGCGGTTCGAAGCCGTCCGCGCAGCGGCGCTGGCCCGGCGGTGGCCGCGGGCTGTCAGACCGCGGCACGCCTCTCTGGCCGCCTGGCTGAACAACAGGGTGCCGCCCACACAGGACGTGTCCGCGCATTGTCCGCAGCCACCCGCAGAAACCCGGAGACAGCCGGACAGCGTCGTACCCTTCCCAAGATCTCCAAGGAGGGTCAGTGTCGACTCGGGCGCGATCACGGGGGCCCTGACCAGCAAAAAGCCCCTCCATGTGGAGGGGCGCAGTGGGTGCCCCCGGCAGGACTCGAACCTGCGGCCAAGCGCTTAGAAGGCGCCTGCTCTATCCACTGAGCTACGGGGGCCGGACGTTGGCCGCGACCGAACCCGCCCCTTGTGTCGACGGTTCCGTGACCTTGCCGGGGACAAGGATAGGGCGCGGCTGATGTGCGGCCGGTTGCTTCGCCTTCATGACACGTTGTGTAGGTTCGGTGAAGCGGTCTGATAATCGCAGGCAGGTGCGAATGTCGCACCAGTTTTGGCGCCTCAGTCGACGGCTGTTGTGCACTCGTTATGCCGGTGTCTCTTCCGGCCCTTCTGTCCCGTTCCGGTCTTCTTGCGGGCCGAAAGATGTGAACTAGGCGGAATACGCTTCAAAAACCCACCAAAATGGGGCATTCTGCCACTGTGGCGATCTTGGATGTACGGCCCGAACTCCTCGACGCGCTGTCGGCGCTGCGCGACCGCGTCGCGGACGCGCGCTTTCCCCTCCCCCTTCCCGGAGCCGAGCGGGCCCGCCGCACACGTCAAGAGCTGCTGGCGCAGCTCGACGACTATCTGGTGCCCCGGCTGAAGGCGCCCGAAGCGCCGCTGCTGGCCGTGGTGGGCGGTTCGACGGGAGCGGGGAAGTCCACGCTCGTGAACTCGCTGATCGGGCGGCGGGTGAGTGACGCGGGCGTGCTGCGCCCCACGACGCGCACACCGGTGCTGGTGTGCCACCCCCAGGACCGCGCGTGGTTCGCCGATCCGCGGGTGCTGCCGGGCCTGGCCCGGGCCTGGGCACCGCGACCCAGGACCGCGGCCGACGCCGACGGGGGGGAGAGGCCGGACGGGAACGACGAGGAGCGCGAGGCGGAGGAGACCAGGCTGTGGCTGCGCCTGGAGACCGACGACACGCTGCCGCGCGGGCTCGCCCTGCTGGACGCGCCCGACATCGACTCCCTCGTCTCCCGCAACCGCGAGCTCGCCGCCGAACTGCTCTGCGCGGCCGACATCTGGATCCTGGTGACCACCGCGTCGCGCTACGCCGACGCCGTGCCGTGGCACCTGCTGCGTACGGCCAAGGAGTACGACGTCACCCTGGCCACCGTCCTGGACCGGGTGCCGCACCAGATCGCCGAGGACGTCTCGCAGCACTACGCGGCCCTGCTGACCCGGGCCGGGCTCGGGGACGTGCCGCGGTTCACCGTCCCGGAACTGCCCGAGTCCGCGGGGGCCGGCGGGCTGCTGCCGCACACGGCGGTGGCGGCGCTCGGCAGCTGGCTCGCGCACTGCGCCGAGGACCCGGCCGCGCGGCACCAGGCGGCACGGCGCACCGTGACCGGGGTGCTGGGCTCGCTCGGCAACCGGCTCCCGGAACTGGCCGGCGCCTCGGCCGCGCAGCACGCCGCCGCGGTACGTCTGACCCGCCACGTGGACAACGCCTACGACGAGGCCGAGTCGCGCGTGCAGGAGGCCGTCGGCGCCGGGGCGCTGCTCGCCGGGGACGCCCTGGCCAGCTGGCGCGGCTACCCCGACTGCGGCCCCGCGGCCCTGCTGTGCGCCCTCGCCGAGAGCCTGGCGGTCCAGCTGCGCACCGAGGTCGCGGCGGCGGACGAGCGGACCCTCGACGCCTGGCGCGGCGACCGCGCGGGCGCCGTCCTGACGGAGGACGCCGACCCGGAGGCGGCCGCCGACGACGCCGCCGAGCGGATTGAGGACGCCGTCGACACCTGGGGGTTCACGGTGAACCGCCTCGCGCACCAGTCGGTGCGCGGCAGTGCGGAGGGCGTCGACCCGCAGCACGCGGCGGCACTGATCGCGGTCGCCGTGCTCGGCGGCCGCAAGGGCACGGTCGCGGGCGAGCAGCTCGCCTCCCTCGTCGGCGCGCAGGCGGCGCTGCGGGCGGGCGACCGGGCGCGCGAGGAGCTGGACCGGCTCGTCGGCAAGGTGCTCGACGCGGAGCGGGAACTGCGGGTGCTCCCGGTGGACGCGCTGGATGTGACGGCGGCCCAGCAGGCGTCGCTGATCGCGGAGCTTTCGGTCGTGCAGAAGTCGTACGGACTCCAGGAGAGGTGATCAGGTGCTCACAGAGCGGGTGGACGCCCTGTCGGAACTGCTCGGGCTGTCGCGCACCCGCGTGAGCCACGAGGCGCTCGACGGGGCCGGGGAACTGCTGGAACGGGTCGGCGACCGGCGCCGGCTCTCCGCGGACCACACGGTGGTGGCGCTGGCGGGGGCGACGGGCAGCGGGAAGTCGTCCCTGTTCAACGCGCTGACCGGTCTGGAACTGTCGCGGATCGGCGTCCGCCGGCCCACCACCTCGGCGCCGGTCGCCTGTGCCTGGGACCCCCGGGGCGCCTCCGGGCTGCTGGACCGGCTCGGCATCGGGCCCAAGGGGCGGTTCGCCCGGCACAGCGTCCTGGACGAGGGGGCGGAACGGACGGACGACGGGCCCGCCGGCCTGGTCCTGCTCGACCTGCCGGACCACGACTCGGCGGCGACCGCCCACCGCGACCAGGTGGACCGGGTGCTGAAGCTCGTCGACGTGATCGTGTGGGTGCTCGACCCGGAGAAGTACGCGGACGCGGCGCTGCACGAGCGCTACCTGCGGCCGCTGGCCGGGCACGCCGACGTGACCGTCGTCGTCCTCAACCAGATCGACCGGCTCCCGGAGGAGGCCGTCGAGCAGGTCCTGGACGACCTGCGGCGTCTGCTCGACGACGACGGGCTCGCCGTCGGCGAGCACGGCGAGGACGGCGCCATGGTGCTGGCCACCTCGGCGCTGAACGGTGACGGCGTGCCGGAGCTGCGGGCGGCCATCGGCCAGGTCGTGGCGGAGCGCGCGGCCGCGAGCCGGCGGCTGTCCGCGGACGTGGACGGGCTCGCCGAGCGGCTGCGCCCGCTGTACGTCGCCGAGGGGATGACGGGGCTCACCGACCGGTCCCGCGAGGACTTCACGGCGAGCCTCGCCCACGCCGTGGGCGCCGCGGCGGCGGGCCGGGCGGCGGAGCGCGCCTGGGCCAGGGCCGCCGAGGAGGCGTGCGGCACCCCGTGGCGGCGGCTGCGCCGCGGACGCGGCGCCGGTCTGCGCGACGGCATCCTCGACGGCCGCCGTCCGGCGCTGTCGGCGTCCCGCGCGTCGGTCGACGAGGCGGTGCGCGCGGTCGCGGCGGAGGCCGTCGAGGGGTTGCCCGCTCCCTGGGCGCAGGCGGTACGGGAAGCCGCGCGCCGCGGTGGCCGCACGCTCCCGGAGGCGCTGGACGCGACGGTGGAGCGGGTGGCGCCGGACGAGCCGCTGCGTCCCCGGTGGTGGACGGTGGTCGGTACGGCGCAGTGGCTGCTGGCGCTGCTCGCGACGGTGGCGCTGGCGTCGGGGGTCGTGACGGCGGCGGGCGCGTTGCGGCTGCCGTGGTGGCTGCCGCCCGCGCTGCTGGCCGTGGGCGCGTTGGGCGGTCCGCTGCTCACCCGGGTGAGCCGGTTCGCGGCCCGCGGCCCGGCCCGGCGGCACGGCCAGGCCGCGGAGCGGCGGATGGCCGACGCGGCGGCCGACTGCGGGCGGGCGCGGGTGCTGGAGCCGCTGGCGGCGGAATTGCTGCGTTACCGGGAAGTGCGGGAGCAGTACGGGGTGCTCTCGGGAAACCACTTCCGGGTGACGGAGTTGTCCACAACAGGCCAGTAATCCACAGGTTGAATCCCATTTCTCCACGGGGGGCGCGGCGGGCGCACCATGGAGCCATCGCGGGGCCGGCGGCAGGGGGCCGCCGGCCGGCGACGGCAACGGGGAGCATCGGCAATGAACGAGACACTGGTCACCGTCGTGGGGAATGTCGCGACCAGGCCGGAATTCCGGAAGACGCCCACGGGCGTGCCGGTCGCCAGGTTCCGGCTGGCGACGACCGCGCGCCGCTGGGACCGGGAGCGCGGCGGCTGGTCCGACGGGCACACCAGCTTCTACACGGTGTGGGCCTGGCGGCAGCTGGGGGAGAACGTGGTGGCGTCGGTCGGGGTCGGCGAACCGCTGCTCGTCCAAGGACGCCTGAGGGTGCGTGAGGAGGAGCGCGACGGCCAGCGCTGGATCTCCGCCGACGTCGACGCGATCGCCTGCGGCCACGATCTGACGCGCGGCACCTCGGCGTTCCGGCGGGCGTCCGTGGGCCGCCCGGAACTGATGGTTCCGAATTCCGCCGCGGGCGCTGGGGAGCCACTCGCCGATCCACTGGCCGCCCTGTCCGGATAAGCCGGACAGCTGCACATTCGCCCCGCGGTAAAACGTCGATGATTTATCGACAATTTCACGTCTATGCCTACGCACGGGTAACGATTGCGATTCGAATTCCCGGGCGGCCGTGAATCCTGGTGGCTTTGGTGCGGTTGGTTCCTAGGATTCTGCGGAACCCCGGCTTTCCGCGGGGATCCACAGCTGTCGGCGAGGCGTGCCCCCACGACCAGCCTCGCCCGGAGGGGAAATCCATGTTCACTGTACGGAGGCGGGGAGCTGCCCGTCTTGCCGTAGCGATGGTGGCCTCAGGCCTCCTCGCCGCGGGTTCCATAGCCGTTGCCGGGTCCGCCATCGCGGACGACGCGACCCCCACCGCGCCCGGTGCGACGGCGACGCTCGGCGGCCTGAAGACTGCCGACAGGGCCGTCATCACGGAGAAGGGCAACAAGGAGGAGGTCGGCGCCGGCCTCTTCGAGATGTCCGTCGATGGCGGTGGCACGATCCAGACGTACTGCATCGACATCAAGAACCCCACGCAGAGCAGCGCGAAGTACAAGGAAGTCTCCTGGGACCAGTCGAGCCTGCACAACAACGTTGACGCGGGGAAGATCAACTGGATCCTGCAGAACTCGTACCCCCAGATCGACGACCTCGCCGCTCTGCAGAAGAAGGCCGGCATCAAGAAGGGCGCCCTGACTCCGGGGCTTGCCGCCGCCGGTACCCAGGTGGCCATCTGGCGCTTCTCCGACAAGGCCAATGTGACCGCGGTCAACCCGCTCGCCGAGCAACTCGCGGACTGGCTGCAGAAGAGCGCCAAGAACCTCGAGGAGCCCGCGGCGTCGCTGACCCTCGACCCGCCGGCGGTCTCCGGCAAGGCCGGTGACCTGCTCGGTCCGATCAAGGTCCACACCAACGCCTCCACCGTCCAGGTGAGCCCCGCGCCCAGCAACCCCTCCGGCGTCAAGGTCACCGACAAGAACGGCACCGCGGTCACCTCCGCCAAGGACGGCGACGAGGTCTACTTCGACGTCGAGGCCGGCACCCCCGACGGCACGACCTCGCTGACCGCCACCGCGAACACCAAGCTCCCGGTCGGCCGCGCGTTCACGGGCGTCAACAGCACCACGCAGGTCCAGATCCTCGCCGGCTCCAGCGACAGCTCCGTCTCCGCGACGACCACCGGCACCTGGGCCGCCAAGGGGCCGATCCCGGCGGTCTCCGCCGAGGTCAACTGCGCCAAGAACGGCCTGGACGTGACGGCCGCCAACGAGGGTGACAAGCCGTTCACCTTCACGCTGGCCGACAAGGAGTACACGGTCGAGGCCGGAAAGTCCGAGACCATCACCGTGCCGGTGGCCGAGGACCAGCACTACAAGGTCACCATCACCGGCCCCGAGGGCTTCGAGAAGACCTTCGAGGGCGTCCTCGACTGCGAGACCGCCGGCAACGGCGGCGACACACCGTCCTCCTCGCCCAGCCCGGCCTCGGCCGGCGGCTCCTCCGAGGGCACCGGTGACACCGGCTCCACCACCGGCGGCGACCTCGCCGAGACCGGTTCGAGCAGCGCCACCCCGGTGATCGCCGGCATCGCGATCGTCCTGGTCGTCCTCGGTGGCGGCGCGGTCTTCTTCCTGCGCAAGAAGAAGGCGGCCCCGTCCGCCGAGTGAGCTGACACCACTGGCCGCTCCTGAGCGAAGGGGGCGGAGGTCGAAAGACCTCCGCCCCCTTCGCCGTTCCGCGGCACGCACGGACGCCCGCAACAGGTCTGCGGGTCCGCCCCTACCGCGGACAGCGGCTTGGCGGCGCCACGACGTTCCCCTCGGGGTGATCTCCGAGGGGAACGCCACATGGCACGGGCTCAGTACTGTTCGGTCTCCACGAAACCGGCGTCCGCGCCGTCGTCCGCGCCGAAGGCGGCGGCGGTCGGGTCGAATCCGGGCGGGCTGTCCTTCAGGGCCAGGCCCAGGCCGGCCAGCTTCGCCTTGACCTCGTCGATCGACTTCGCACCGAAGTTGCGGATGTCGAGCAGGTCGGCCTCGGAGCGTGCCAGCAGCTCACCCACCGAGTGAACGCCCTCACGCTTGAGGCAGTTGTAGGAACGGACGGTGAGCTCGAGCTCCTCGATCGGCAGCGCCATGTCGGCGGCGAGCGCGGCGTCCGTGGGGGACGGGCCCATGTCGATGCCCTCGGCGTCGACGTTGAGCTCGCGGGCGAGCCCGAACAGCTCGACCAGGGTCTTGCCGGCCGAGGCCATCGCGTCGCGGGGACGCATGGCCTGCTTGGTCTCGACGTCGACGATCAGCTTGTCGAAGTCGGTGCGCTGCTCGACACGGGTCGCCTCGACCTTGTAGGTGACCTTGAGCACCGGGCTGTAGATGGAGTCGACCGGGATGCGGCCGATCTCCTGGCCCTGCTGCTTGTTCTGGACGGCCGAGACGTAGCCGCGACCGCGCTCGACGGTCAGCTCCACCTCCAGCTTGCCCTTGCCGTTCAGCGTGGCCAGGACGAGGTCGGGGTTGTGCACCTCGACACCGGCCGGGGGCGCGATGTCGGCGGCGGTGACGACGCCGGGGCCCTGCTTGCGCAGGTACATCACGACGGGCTCGTCGTGCTCCGAGGAGACGACGAGCTGCTTGATGTTGAGGATGAGGTCGGTGACGTCCTCCTTGACGCCCGGCACGGTGGTGAACTCGTGCAGGACGCCGTCGACCCGGATCGAGGTGACGGCGGCGCCGGGGATCGACGACAGGAGGGTGCGGCGGAGCGAGTTGCCGAGGGTGTAGCCGAAGCCCGGCTCCAGCGGTTCGATCACGAACCGGGAACGGAACTCGTCGACGACCTCTTCGGTCAGTGAGGGACGCTGAGCAATCAGCACGGGGTATTGCCTCCAGTGTTTGGCGCCCGCTATGTGACGCCGTAGACACCATGAAGGGTACGGGTGGGACGGCCCCCCGCGTGGCTGACCCGCCCGTCCGCCGGCCGGCCGGCGGCCCGGAGCCTGCCGGAGCGAGTACAACGATCAGCTATCCGTGCCCCCGAGAGTCAGCCACCGAGGCATTTCGTGGGTGCATACTGGGGGCAATGACTAAGCCTGCTGCACCGAAGCGTCATTTGCCCACCAGCCCCTTCAAGGCCCCGGTCGCGCCCGCTCCCAAGCACTTCGCGGTGGGCGACCAGGTCACGCACGACATCCACGGTCTCGGGCGGGTAGTCGACGTCGACGAGGGAACCGCGGTCGTCGTGGATTTCGGCTCGGCGCAAATGCGGATCTTGAGCCCGTACAGCAAGATGACCAAGCTGTAGGACCGCTGTGCCGGGTCACGGCACGCCAGGGCCCTTCAGGGGGTCCTGTTACGAAAGGGAAACCTCTCATCGATGTGACGTCGCTGTTCTCCGCCCCGGAAGGGCAACCCCGCGGTACCACCGCAGCGTCGCCGTCTCCGACGACGAACCCCTTCCAGGCCCCGGACTTCGGGGAGGACGAGACCTTCGTTCCCGAGGACGTACAGGAGCCCGCCTCGGGCATGCGCGCCCCGCGGCCCAAGCGCACGTAGCCCCCACGGGTGCCGGCGGTTCCGCCGGCACGCAGAGGGACCACCACGGAACCAGGCCCGTACTCAGCCGCTGACGGATCCGCAGCTGAGGTTGACCACGGTCCCCGTGATGGCGCCCGCCCGGTCGGACGCCATGAAAGCTGCCGTCTCCGCCACTTCGGCCAGTTTCGGCAGCCGGCGCAGCGCGGTGCCGCGTTCCATGTAGGCCTTCACCGTGGGGCTGTCCTCGGGATCGGGCTCGGCGTCGTCGATCATGCCCCAGGACACCCAGGCTTCCGGGATGCCGTCCGGGCGCAGGCAGACGACGCGTACGCCGCGCGGTCCGACCTCACCGGCCAGGTGCCGGGAGAGCAGTTCCACGGCGCCGCAGGCGACGCCGAAGCCCCCGGTCGCATGGAAGCCCTGGTCCCGGCCGGAGAGGTGCGCTGCCGCCGTGGAGAAGGTCACGATCACCCCCGAGCCCTGTTCGGCCATGTACCGGGCCGCGGTCGTCGCGGTGACGAAGTTGGCGGTGGCCGCGGTGGTGATCGGCGTCAGGAAGTCGTCCACGGACATACCGGTCAGCGGCGTGCCCTGCAGGTCACCGCGGATGCTGACCGCGTTCACGGAGACGTCGAGCCGGCCCGTCGTCCGGACCACCTCGGCGGCGTGCCGCTCGACCGCCTCCCGGTCGAGCGCGTCGACCTGGGCGACGTCGGCCCGGCCGCCGGCGGACTCGATCTCCCCGGCCAGCTCCTCCAGCCCGGCGAGCCTGCGACCGGTGAGGAAGACCCGTGCCCCCTCCCGGCCGAAGGTTCGGGCCACGGTCCGCCCGACCGCACCGCCCGCGCCGTAGACGACCGCGGTCTTGTTCTCCAGCAGCATGTCCGGTCCCCCTGATCAGAATCAGTGTCGATCGTGCGGGCACACTAGACGCCGGTACCGACAGACGGACTCCCGTGTGCCGTTCCGGCGCGCCTGCGGAGCCGGCCGGAAGCGTGAGGGACATCGCCCGGGTACTCGTTTCCGCCCAGGGGTGGACGGCTGGCAAGATGGGGTGTATCTGCCCACACATCGAACGCCGGACGGTTTCTCTTGGCTGAGTTCATCTACACCATGCGCAAGACGCGCAAGGCGCACGGCGACAAGGTGATCCTGGACGACGTCACCCTGAGCTTCCTGCCCGGCGCGAAGATCGGTGTCGTGGGGCCCAACGGCGCCGGCAAGTCCACCGTGCTCAAGATCATGGCGGGACTGGAGCAGCCGTCCAACGGCGACGCGTTCCTCTCGCCCGGCTACTCGGTCGGCATCCTGCTGCAGGAGCCGCCGCTGGACGAGTCCAAGACCGTGCTGGAGAACGTCCAGGACGGCGTGGGCCCGGTCAAGGCCAAGCTGGACCGGTTCAACGAGATCGCCGAGCTGATGGCGACCGACTACTCCGACGCGCTGCTCGACGAGATGGGCAAGCTGCAGGAGGACCTGGACCACGCCAACGCCTGGGACCTGGACGCCCAGCTGGAGCAGGCGATGGACGCCCTCGGCTGCCCGCCCGGCGACTGGCCGGTGGTCAACCTCTCCGGTGGTGAGAAGCGCCGCGTCGCGCTCTGCAAGCTGCTGCTGGAGGCCCCCGACCTGCTGCTGCTCGACGAGCCCACCAACCACCTGGACGCCGAGTCCGTGCAGTGGCTGGAGCAGCACCTGGCCAAGTACGCGGGCACCGTCGTGGCGATCACCCACGACCGGTACTTCCTGGACAACGTCGCCGAGTGGATCCTCGAGCTCGACCGCGGCCGCGCCTACCCGTACGAGGGCAACTACTCCACGTACCTGGAGACCAAGCAGTCCCGTCTCAAGGTCGAGGGCCAGAAGGACGCCAAGCGCGCCAAGCGGCTCAAGGAAGAGCTGGAGTGGGTCCGCTCCAACGCCAAGGGCCGCCAGGCCAAGTCCAAGGCCCGCCTCGCCCGGTACGAGGAGATGGCCGCCGAAGCCGAGAAGATGCGCAAGCTCGACTTCGAGGAGATCCAGATCCCGCCGGGCCCGCGTCTGGGCAGCATCGTGGTCGAGGTCAACAACCTCTCCAAGGCGTTCGGCGACAAGGTCCTCATCGACGACCTGTCCTTCACGCTGCCGCGCAACGGCATCGTGGGCATCATCGGCCCCAACGGCGCCGGCAAGACCACGCTGTTCAAGATGATCCAGGGCCTGGAGGCCCCGGACGCCGGCACGATCAAGGTCGGCGAGACGGTCAAGATCTCCTACGTCGACCAGACCCGCGCCAACATCGACCCCAAGAAGACCCTCTGGGCGGTCGTGTCGGACGAGCTGGACTACATCAACGTCGGCCAGGTCGAGATGCCGTCCCGCGCGTACGTCAGCGCCTTCGGCTTCAAGGGCCCGGACCAGCAGAAGCCGGCCGGCATCCTGTCCGGCGGTGAGCGCAACCGCCTCAACCTGGCGCTCACCCTCAAGCAGGGCGGCAACCTGCTGCTCCTCGACGAGCCGACCAACGACCTCGACGTCGAGACCCTGTCCTCGCTGGAGAACGCGCTGCTGGACTTCCCCGGCTGCGCCGTGGTCGTCTCCCACGACCGCTGGTTCCTGGACCGGGTGGCCACCCACATCCTCGCCTACGAGGGCGACTCCAAGTGGTTCTGGTTCGAGGGCAACTTCGAGTCGTACGAGAAGAACAAGGTCGAGCGCCTCGGCCCGGACGCGGCCCGGCCGCACCGCGCCACCTACAAGAAGCTCACCCGGGGCTGAGCGGGAGATGGCCCGGCACATCTACCGCTGCCCGCTGCGCTGGTCGGACATGGACGCCTTCGGGCACGTCAACAACGTGGTCTTCCTCCGCTACCTGGAGGAGGCCCGGATCGACTTCATGTTCCGGCTGGCGCCCGGGGAGGGCAGCGAGTCGTTCACGGGCGGGTCGGTCGTCGCCCGCCACGAGATCGACTACCTGCGCCCGCTGGTGCACCGGCACGAGCCGGTGACGGTGGAGACGTGGGTGACCAAGGTGGGGGCCGCCTCACTGACCGTCGCGTACGAGGTCAAGGACGCGGAGGCGGTCTACGTGCGCGCCTCCACGATCGTGGTGCCGTACGACCTCGAGAAGGGCCGGCCGCGCCGGATCACGGCGGAGGAGCGGTCCTTCCTCGAGGGGTACTTCGACGACAGCGCGGGCTCGCCCGGTGACGCCGGCAAGGGGGCCGTCGCCGCATGACGGCACCCCTGCGACTCGCCGATGCCAGGGAGGCGGACGGTTTCGCCGCCTTCCTGGCCCGGCTGCTGCGCTGGGACAAGGCCGCCGTCGTCCGGCTGCGCGCCTCGGGCACGGTGCTCGCCGTGTTCGGGCAGCCGCCGTTCGGCGGCGGGGTCCTGGCCGTCCGCACGGCCGAGCTGGACGGGGCCGCCGGCGATCTGGACTCGACCGTCTCGGCCGGGCAGTTGCTCGACGGCATCGACGAGGTGACGGGCACGTTCGCCGTGCCCGCGGCCGTCACCGGGCCGGCCTGGGCAGGACTGCTCCCGCCGCGCGGCGGCTGGGAGCGGGTGCGGGGCCTGCCGTCCGAGGAGGACGTGCGCGCCGTGGCCGCCGCCGCGGTGACCGAGTTCCGCGACCGCAGTGAGGCACTGCGGCCGGAAAGCCGCACCCGCGCGGAGCTGGACGCCATCGCCGACGACATCTGGTCCCGGCAGCTCGGCGTCACCGGCCTGCCGCTGCGGGTGGTCCACGCCGCCCACGCGCTGGGCTTCCTCCGCCCGGTGCGCACCCCCGTCCCGGCACCGCGTGCGGGCGGCCGGCCGGCGGTGGAGCTGCTCACGGTGGGGCCGTGGCTGCGGCTGCGCACGCCGTACGGCTCGGTCGCGGTCCGGCGCGGGGCGCCGGGGCTGTCGGTCAGTCCGGTGTGATCATCCCGCGGTGTTCACCATCGACGCCGCCGCGTAGACCAGGTAGTCCCACAGCTGCCGCTCGTGGTCGGGCTCCAGTTCCAGCTCGTCCACCGCGGTCCGCATGCGCCGCAGCCAGGCGTCGTGGGCGGCCTGGTCGACCCGGAAGGGCGCGTGGCGCATCCGCAGCCGGGGGTGTCCGCGGTTCTCGCTGTACGTGCGGGGACCGCCCCAGTACTGCATGAGGAAGAGCCTCATGCGCTCCTCTGCGGGCCCGAGGTCCTCCTCCGGGTACATGGGGCGCAGGACCGGGTCCTCGGCGACACCTTCGTAGAAGCGGCGGACGAGCCGCCGGAAGGTCGGCTCGCCGCCGACCGACTCGAAGAACGTCTGCTGCTCGACGGTGCCCCGCGGGATCTCATTCACGCCTCCCATGCTCTCAGACGGCCCGCGTTGTCCGGAGGGGGTCACCGTCGCAGAGTGGTCGTATGACGGATGGCGACCGGTACGCCGCGGCGGCGGTGCCGTTGCGGGCCCGGCTGGTGCGCCGGATCGCCGCGGCCGGGGGGCTGGCGGACCCGCGGTGGCGGGCCGCGTTCGAGGAGGTGCCGCGCCATCTGTTCGTCCCCGTCTACCACCGGCCCCGCTCCGGCGGAGGGTTCACCCGGCTGTCGGCGGACGACGCCGACCCGCGCGGCCGGTCCCGCTGGCTGTCCGGCGCCTACGCGGACGTACCGCTGATCACCCTGGTCCGGGACGGGGAACTGGTCTCCTCCAGCAGCCAGCCTTCGCTGATGGCCGCCATGCTTGGGGCGCTGCGGGTCGAGGACGGGCACCGGGTGCTGGAGATCGGCGCCGGGACCGGGTACAACGCCGCGCTGCTCGCGCACCGCCTCGGCACCGGGGCGGTGACCAGCGTGGACCTCGACGCGGAGATCACCGAGGCCGCCCGCGCGCACCTGGCCGCGGCGGGGCGCCGGGCGACGGTGGTCACCGGGGACGGGGCGCTGGGCTGCCCGGACCGCGCGCCGTACGACCGGATCGTCGCCACCTGCGAGCTCCCGTCGGTGCCGGAGGCGTGGCCCCGGCAGTGCCGGCCCGGCGGGCTGATCCTCGCGCCCTTCGCGGGCGGGCTGATCGCGCTGCGCGTGACGGGCCCGGAGCGGGCCGAGGGGCGCTTCCTGCACACCCCCGCGTACTTCGTCTCGTTGCGGGGCGCCGGCGCGGCCCCGCGCCGGGCGGCCGCCGGCACCGACGGCACCCCCGGGCGCAGCCGTGCCAGCGACACCCCGCCGCGGGTCCTGGAGGACGAGCTGTTCCGCTTCCTGCTCGGCCTGTACGCCGGGGACGCCGAGGTCCACTGGACCCCGGGCGGCCCCACCGTCACGGCCGCCGACGGCTCCGCCGCGCACGCCGCCCGGGACGGCACGGTCCGGCTCACCGGGCCGCGGGACCTGTGGGCCGCTGTCGAGGAGGCGTACGCCCTGTGGCGCGGCCAGGGGCGGCCGCCCCGGGACCGCTTCGGCATGAGCGTGGCGGAGGGCCGCCAGTGGACCTGGCTGGACCGCCCGGACGGGCCGCACCGCTGGGAGCTGCGGCCCGCGCCGGGAACGGCCGGGGTCAGTCGCGGACGATCGTGATCGTCGTCCAGGCGCCGACGTGGACGCGGTCGCCGTCCGTCAGCGGGACGGGCACGAAGGGGTCGATGGGGTCCTCGCCGCCGTTGACGGTGGTCCCGTTGGTGGAGCCCTGGTCCACCACTGACCAGCTGCCGTCGGGCTGCTCCACCAGCACGGCGTGCTTGTGGGAGACGCCCGGGTCCTCGGGCGCCCGGGACAGGTCGATGTCGGGGGCCACGCCCGTGCTGTGCCGGCGCCGGCCGACGGTGACCTGGGGGCCCGCCAGCGGCATCCGCTGCTCGGGGGAGTAGGAGGGGAAGTACAGGCCGCGTGCCTCGGGGCCGCTGCGGGCCATCATGTCGGTGAAGTAGTCCCGGTCGGCGGCGATCACGGCGGTCCAGGTGCGCGGGCCCGCCTGCGGGGGCCCGGGGTCCGGCGGGCTCGGCGGGGTGAGCAGGAAGTCGCCCGAGCCGGAGGTCACCGACTCCGGGGCCAGCGGCTCGGCAGGGCGGTTGATCTGCGACGGGCGGGACCGCTGCGACTCGTAGCGCTGGTACGGCGGCCCGTCCGGCGGATAGCCCGGGGAGGAGGGCGGCGCCTGCGGGACGAAGGTCGTCCCGGCCTGGGTGACGAAGTTGTAGCGGCACTCCTCGCAGAACTGGGCGTATCCCTCGCGCGGGGTGCCGCAGTTGGGGCAGGGCTCTGCGGCGGCGGTGGCGTCCGGGTCGTAGCCGAACCCGCCCTGGCCGTACCCGGGGTCGTACGCCGGTTCATGGGCGGGCTCGTAACCGGGCGCGTGGCCCGGGGAGTAGCCGCCGGAGTACGGGGGCGCCGGCGGCGGCGCCGCGTACGTGGGCGGCGCGGACGACGGGCCGGGGACGGAGGGGGACGGTGGCGCGGACATGCGCATCCCGCACACCTCGCACCAGTCGTCCGTCGTGGACTGGTGACCGTTCGGACAAGTCGACATGTCGCGCTCTCCCCCTCTGCCCCGCCCTGTCCCGCTGCTCTATTTCTTCACGCGGACGGTCTTCGTCGAACGTGTCTCGAGGGTCATCTCGTCCGCGTCGGCGACCCGGGCCTTCAGCCGCACAGTACCCGTCGCCGCGTCCACCACGTCCACGACCTTGGCCAGCAGCTTGGCGGTGTCCTCGTTGCCGGAGTCGCTGGCCAGCTGCACCGCCCGGCCGAGCTTGGCGGTCGCGGAGTCGAGGTCGCCCTGCTTGCGGGCCTCCAGGCCCTGCTGGATGACCTGGGCCAGCTCCGCCTGCCCGGTGTAGTGGGCGACCTGCGGGTTGATCCGCGTGGAGGCCGCCATGTCGTCCGTCCACACCGCACGCACCAGCCCCTGGCCGAGCACGCGCGCGGTGCCGTCCGGCTGGGGCAGGACGAGGGAGATCCGGGCCGCCAGCATCTCCTGGCCGACGCCGGCCGCCGGCACCACCACGTTGACGTGGTAGTCGCGCGACTCGTCGCCCCAGGAGCCCGTCGGGTAGTCGCCCGCGCGCGGACCGGCCTCGGTGCGGCGGGCGGTGAGGTCCTCCACCGTCGGCGCGACCTGCTTGACGTACCGGATCTCCGCGCCCTGCGGGGTCCACAGGCGCAGGGCCACGTCCGCGACCTCCTTGCCCATCGCGGTCTCCATCATCTGCCGGAAGTCCGCCTCGAGCCCGGACGGGTCGGCGACGATGTCCACCGTGCCGAGCAGCGCGGAGGCGATCCCGGTCAGCTCCTTGACCTCCCAGTCGGTGCCGACGCCACGCGCGTCGCAGGTGAAGCGGCCCGCGCAGGCGTCAAGCGCGGCGCGCAGTACCTCCGGCTTCTCGTGCTCGTTGCGGCCGTCGGTGAGCAGGATGCCGTGCCGTATCGACACGTCGGAGGTGGCCAGCAGCCGGTCGGCCAGCCGCAGCCAGGTGCCGATCGCGGTGCCGCCGCCCGAACTGAGGCGGCGCAGCGCATCCTTGGCCTGGTGCCGGGTGGCCGGGTCGGCGACGGCCAGACCGCCGTTCGCCGGGTAGACCTCCTTGGCCTGGTGGGTGCCGGCGACCACGGCGAAGGCGACGCCGTCGCGGATGGTGTCGATGGCGGCGGCGGTCGCGTCGCGGGCGCTGCGCATCTTGGTCGGCGGGTAGTCCATGGAGCCCGAGCAGTCCACCATGATCACCACGGCCGCACCGGGCGCGGAGCCCGGCACGTCGCCGGGCGCGTGGGTGGCCAGCGGCAGCCCGCCGGTGGTGCCGCCGCCGGTCGAGGTCACGGTGACGATCGCGTTGACCTCGCGCCCGCCCTCCGGAAGGAACTCGTTCTGGTAGATGTCGACGGAGAACTGCGGCACGTTCGACTTGGAGAAGTTGGCCATCGGGTGCGCTCCTTGCGCTTGTTCAACCTTCGGAAGAGAGCATCAGGGAGAGGTCACGCGGCCGGGAACGGCAGCACGGCGACGGTGATGTTGTCGTGGCCGCCACCGTCGATGGCGACCCCGACGAGCGTGCGGGCGCACGTCAGCGGCCGGGCGCGGGCGTCCTCGGGCACCACGGAGGCCAGCTCCGCGGCCGACTCCGCGTAGTTCCACAGTCCGTCGGTGCACACCACCACTACACCCGGTTCGTCCGGTTCGAAGGAAGCGGTGTGCGGGTCCAGTTCCACGGCGTCCGCGCCGAGCCAGCCGGTGATGGCGTGGGCCCGCTCGTCCGCGTACGCCTCGGCCTGGGTCATCAGGCCCATCGCCACCATGCGTTCGGCCCACGAGTCGTCCTCGGTGAGCCGGGAGGCGGGGGTGGAGCGGTCGTCGGGGATCCAGTAGGCACGGCTGTCCCCGATCCAGCCCACGGTGAAGGTCTTGCCGGAGGTGATCGTACTGACGCAGGTGCACGCGGGCGCGTTGTGGTGGCGCCGGGCCTCCTCCTCGGGGGTCTCGGCCGCCAGGTCGGTCACCGCCTGGGCGGCGACGAGCAGCGCGTCGCGCATCGCCTCCTCGGGGTGGGCGCCGCGGGCGAGGGACCGCACGAGGGAGGTGCTCGCGGTGCCCGCGGCCGTCTCCGAAGCGTCGTCGGGACGGTACGCGGAGGACACCCCGTCGCACACCACGGCGACGACGGCGGGCGTGCCGTCGGGCAGCGCGGTCGTCGCCAGCGCGAAGGCGTCCTCGTTGCGGTGGTGCCGCAGGCCCCGGTCGGTCACGGCGGCCACGCCGTCGCACTCCTGCTCCTGGTGGTCCCGGGGCCGGGGCTGTGCGTGCCCGCAGTGCTCGCAGTAGCCGTCCCCGTCGACGTCGCCCATGCCGCAGGCGACGCACCGCGGCGAGGCCGCGGACGTCCCGCCCGGGGACGGGTCCAGCCGCGGATCGGTGATCCGCGCCCGGGGCAGGTCGGCGGTGCCCAGGCCGAAGGCGAGCGTGTCGGTGTCCCTCCCCGGCGGGGCCAGCTCGTACGAATCCGGCTCACCGCCCGGCGGTCCGGGGGCGGCGGCGGGGTCGGGCGGCGCCAGTTCGTACGCGTCCGGTTGCCGGGGCGCGGACAGGTCGGCGCCGCAGACGCCGCAGAACTTGTCGTCGGATTCCAGAGGCTCGCTGCACTCCGGGCAAACGGTCTCGTGCGGCATGGCGGTTACACCCACGTCCGGGGGCGGAGGCGGTTGGCCCGCTCCACCAGATCGATCCTTGTGCGGCCCTGGTCGGCGAGCCGGGCCAGTACCCGGTACGAGTGTTCCAGGCCGAAGCGCAGCCCCCGTTCGTCCAGGTCCCGGCCCAGGAGCCCGGGCGTGGCGGATCCGGCGGAGGGGGCGCCGGCCGCGCCCTGCTGCCCGGCCAGCACCCAGTCCAGCGCGCTGCCCAGCACCTCGGTGGTCAGCTGCTCGCGCAACCGCGTGTCCAGCCCCAGCCGTTGCAGGTCCTCGACCTGCCGGGCCGCGGCACGCAGGTCGTCCAGGAGCGGCTCCTGCGGGGCGCGTCCACGCAGCCGCGCGCGGACGGCCGCCACCCGCGCGGCCGTGTAGTGGATCGAGGACTCGGGGACCGACTCCAGGGCGGCCACCGCCCCCGCCCGGTCGCCCGCGGCGAGCCGGACGCGGGCCAGGCCGAAGGCCGCGCTCACGTAGCTCTGGTCGGTGGTCCACACCAGCCGGTAGTACTCGGCGGCGTTGTCCAGCTGGCCCAGCACCTCGGCGCAGACGCCGAGCGCCAGCTTCGGGGCGGGCTCGCCGGGGAAGGCGTCGTAGACCGCGTCGAAGGACAGCGCGGCGGTGCCGTCGTCACGGGTGACGAGCGCGGCCAGACCGCGGTGCCACACCACGCGCCAGTCGTCGGGATGCTCCTCCTGCAGTCTCCGCAACTCCTCGACGGCCGTGGGCGCGTCGTCGTTGTCGAGCCGGGCGCGCACGGTGCGCAGCCGCAGCTCCGGGGACCGCACCGGCGCCGCCTGCAGCGCGGCCACCAGCTCGGACGGCGCGGCGGCCGCGAGTCCGGCCAGGAAACCGGCGTTGGGGTCGGCGGGGTCGACGTGCGGCACGGGCAGCGAGAGCGCCGCGGCCCGTACGTCGAGCGGCGAGACGGCGGGCCCGGCCGCCAGGGCCGGCGGGGCGGTCCGCTGGGCGGGCACGGTGAACGGGGTGCCCGGCACGGTCGCGGCGTACCCGCCGGGGCCGGGCACCGGTGCCGGCGACGGGGGCAGGGCAGGAGCGGCGGCCGTCGCGGCGGGCAGGGCGGGCGCGGCGCCCCTGCGGTCGCCGTTCGTACCGTTCGCGCCGCGGTCGCCCAGGGTGGAGGCGTCCTCGGCGGCCGCCAGCAACTCGGTGTCGACTACCCGCAGTTCCGGGCCGAACAGGGTGGAAAGCGCGGGCCGCGGCTTGCCGGTGCCGAGCGCGACGACCTCGCGCAGCACGCCCAGCAGCTGCTCGCTCATCTCCTCCGCCGAGCCGAAGCGCCGGCCCGGGTCGGGGTCGGTGGCACGGACCAGCAGCCGGTAGAAGGACTCGTAGCGGGAGAAGACCTCGATGCCGTCCGGGTCCGGCAGGCTGTCCGCGAACACGTTCGTGTAGCCCTGGAAGTCGAAGGTGAGCACGGCCAGCGTCCGCGCCACCGTGTACAGGTCCGAGGCGACGGACGGGCCGACCTCGGGCACCTCGGGCGCCTGGTAGCCGACCGTCCCGTAGATCGGGCTGTCCTGGTCGTCCATCCTGCGGACGGCGCCCATGTCGATGAGTTCCAGCCGGTCCTCGGTCTGGATGGCGTTGTCGACCTTGAAGTCGCAGTAGAGCAGGTTGCGGCTGTGCAGGTGGCCGAGGGCGTCCAGCGCCTCGATCGCGTAGGCGATGGCCTGGTCGACGGGGAGCGGCTCGCGTCTTCCGTCGGCGCTGCGGCGCTCGTTGGCGATCTCCTTGAGGGACTTGCCGCCGACGTACTCCATGACGATGTAGCCGTCGAGGGTGCCGCCCCGCGGGTCGAGGTGCTCGACGAAGTTGTAGATCCGCACGATGTTGGGGTGCTCGATCTCGGCGAGGAAGCGGCGCTCGGAGACCGCCGCGGCCAGCGCGTCCTCGTCACCGGTGTCGAGCAGGCCCTTGAGCACGACCCAGCGGTCGCTGACTGCCCGGTCCACGGCCAGGTAGATCCAGCCCAGGCCGCCGTGCGCCAGGCAGCCCACCACCTCGTACTGCCCGTGCACCACGTCGCCCGCCCGCAGCTTGGGCGTGAACGAGTACCGCTGGCCGCACTTGGTGCAGAAGCCCTCGGTGCGCCCGGGACGGTCCCCGCGGCTGCGTCCGACCGGCGCCCCGCAGTCGCCCTTGCTGCAGAACCGCTTCCGCTCGGGGACCTGCGGGTCGTGCAGCACCGCGGCGGCCGGGTCCGGCCGGGGGATGGGCGGTACGGTCACCAGGCCGGCGCCCAGTTTGCCCCGGGTCGGGCCGCTGGAGCCGGAGCGCGAACTGCGCACGGAGACGGAGGCGGCGCCGCTCGTGCTGCCGCTGAGCGAACGGGACAGCCGCCCCGACACCGAACGGCGCGAGGAGCGGGACGAGCCCGAGGTCCGCGACGAGCGCGAGGAGGCTGCGGAACCCGGTCCGGTCCCCGCGGTCCGCGACGGCTGCGACGGCTTCGACGAGCCCCCGCCCCCGCCCGGGCCGGCGGCCGCACCCGCCGCCGCGGCGAGCGGCGCCAGCCCGCACGTGTCGCAGAACAGCTCACCGCCGCCGACGTCCTCGATCGTCCCGTCGCAGCCCGGACGCTGGCAGTTCATCGTGCATCCCCCCTGTGGTCGGCAGGTCCCGCCTGCCCCGGCACCAGCAGCTCGGCAACGGCCTGCTGATAGCGCAGCACCGCGTGCTCCGCGGCGCGCAGGTCGCACGGCGCGCTCCACAGGAGACGCCGTGCGTGGTCGTACCGCTCCATCAGGAGCGGGTCCTCCGCCATCCCGTGACGCGCCACCTTCGCCCGGTACGCGTCGAGCCGGCCGCGCAGCTCGGCGCGGACGGCCAGCGGCGCGGTGACCGCGGTCAGCGACTCGCGGGCGCGCAGCAGTTCGTCGTCCGCGCGCTGTTCGAGGCCGTCCAGCAACGGGGAGAGACGGTGCCACTGGCCGGTCCTGCGGAAGTCGACCGCGGCGGAGAGCTGATCGTGCAGCGCGACCGGCGCCCCGCTCACCGCGGGCACCTCCGAGGCCGCGATCTTGGCGAGCACCTCGACCCGGGCGCTGCGCGCCTCGGTGAGGGTGCGGTCGGCGCGCGACAGGACGTCCCGCAGCCGCATCAGCCGGTGGTCGGCGTCGTCGCGGACGTGCAGCACGGCCTCGACCTCACGCCGTATGTCCTCCAGGGTCCGCCCGGCCCGGTCGTAGCGCCCGGTGTCGGGCCGGCCGCCGGACCAGAAGGCGAGCGGGTCGGAGACCACCTCGGCGCGCAGCGCCGCCAGCGAGTCCAGCATCCCCGCCAGGTCGTCGCCCGAGGGGTGGGTGCCGGGGCGCACCCCGACGGACTCGGCGAGCGAACGGACCCGCTGCGCCTCCGCGATCAGCAGGTCGATGCGCGCGGGCAGTGCCGACCACACCGCGTCGGCTGCGGACACCACGTCCATCACCTGCGCGTACCACTCGTTCATCCGCGCCAGCAGCTGCTCCAGGCTGACCCGTTCGCTCAGCCGGGCCGGACCCGTCAGGCCCCGTGCCGCTTCCGGCACGGCGCCGCCGGAGACGGTCACGCCGGAGCCGCGCAGCAGCTCGGTCAGTTCCCGCAGTTCGCTCTGGGTGGGCCAGCGGCGCCGGCCGCGCAGGGCCCGGGCGGTGACGAGGGCCTCCGTGTACGTGTCGAAGTGCGCCCACAGCAGGGCGACGGCCTGCTCGGCCGCGGCCCAGCGCTCCTTGGTGGCACCGCTCAGCGCCGCGCCCTCCAGCAGTCTGCGGCCGGAGTGGTCCTGCAGCGCGAGCAGGGACGCCTCGATCGCGTCCCGCTCGTCACCGAGCCGTGCCAGGGCACGGTCGGCGTCCTCACGGCTCATCGCCGGTCCGGATGGTCCCGCGACCGCCATCGCACCTTCCTTCTCTCCCGCCGGTCCCCGTGCTTGGCGTCAGTCCTTGTAGAGCGGTTCCGGTGGCCCCTCGATGCCCGGAAGGTCCGCCTCCAGCCAGGTACGGTACGCCTGCATCCACGGACTGTCCGCGCCACCGCTGCGGTAGTCCTCCAGCACCCTGTTGACCCGGCGCACCAGGTCGGTGTCCTTCTCGTTCATCGCCACGCCGTAGTACTCGGTGGTGACCGGGGTGCCCACCAGCCGCACCGCCGGGTCCTGGGCGGCCTGGCCGGCGGCCAGCGCGTTGTCGGTGAAGACGGCGTCCGCCTCGCCGAGTTGCAGCATCACCAGGCAGTCCAGCTGGTTCGCCACGAGCAGGACGCGGGGCTGCAGCCGCTCCTTCTCCTTCTCCAGCTCGGCCTGCCCGGTGCTCCCCTGGGCGACGCAGATCCGTTTCCCCTCCACGGAGGAGTCGAACCCCTTGATGGTGGACCCCTGGCGGGGGACCAGCAGTTGCTGCCCCGCCTCGAAGTAGGCGGTGGAGAAGGCGATGTGCTTCTCCTTGATCCGTTCGCAGGTGATGCTCACGGTGCGCACCAGCAGGTCCACGTCACGGTTGTTGACGGCGTCGAAGCGCTTGGCGGTCGGCACGGTCTTGTAGAGGATCGCGTCCTCGCTGCCGAGGATGTCCTTGGCGATGGCCTTGGCCAGGTCGATGTCGAAGCCGACGATCTTCCGGGAGACCGGGTCGCGGTAGCTCCAGCGGTAGCCGTTCTGGTCGACCCCGATGACCAGTTTGCCGCGCTTCTTGATCCGTTCGATCGCCGGTCCGCTCGCGGAGGACGGCCGCAGACTCGCCTCCGGGTGGCCGCCGCAGTCGTCGTCGGCCGTGGCCTTCCCCGGCGCGGCGGCCGGCGTCCCGGTGGCCGCCGCCCGTGCCTCGGGCCGGTCCCGGTCCCCGGACGTGCCGTCCTGCAGCGGCAGCGCGGCGCCGGCGGCCGCTGCCGCGCACAACGCGGCCGCCGAGACCACGGCCGCCCAGCCCCGCACGCGCCATCCACGCTCCTGGCGTCCCATCAGCCGCCTCCCCCCGCTCACCGGTACTCCGACAGCCGGCGCCCGATGCCGAGCACGGCGCCCGCGGCGCCGAGCACCGCCAGCAGCGCGGCACCCGCCACCAGCCCGTCCAGCGCGCCGCGCCCGTCGGCGGCCGCCCGTTCGAACTCCTGCTGCTCGTGGTCGACGGCGTCGGCGAGGTTGTTGTCGACCTCGTCGAAGCAGAAGCCGGTGAACTGCTCGGGCCGTTGCCCGTTCTCGTACGTGCCGCCGATCGTCTGGGCCACGGCGTCCAGGTAGTTGCCCGCGTCGTCCTTCTCGCGGGCCTCGCCGTGCAGTCCCCACCAGGCCTTCGCGGCCTCCATCGCGGACGTGATGCTCTTGCGGCCCTGGTCGTCGTCGGCGAGGTCGAGCGCCCGCGCCAGCAGGCCCGTCCGCCCGTCGGCGTCCGTGCCCGCCAGGCCCTGCAGTTGCTTGTCGTACGCCGTGCTGTAGGCGTCCCCGCCGCCGCGGGCCACGAGCGTCAGGTTCTCGTTGCCCCGGGCCTGCAGGGTCTGGATCCGGGCCTCGTTGAGGACCTGCAGCGACCGCGCGCCGTGCGCGTAGGAGTCGTCCAGCCGGGCACGGGCGACGCCGTGCCCGGCGACCAGCCACAGCAGCACCACGGCGGTGGCCACCGTGCCGGCGAGCATGCCCGGGTTGAACACCCGGTGGGTCCGCCGGTACGAGCGCCGCTGCGCCCACACCAGTGCGACCAGCGCGACGAGGCCGAGGCCCCAGGCGGCCAGCGGCAGGGCCTTGGCGTCCTGGTAGTCCTCGCCCAGCCGTGCGGTCTCGATCGTCCACAGCTGCTTGGCGTCCGGGAGGATCTCCTCGCTCATCATCTTGTTGGCGCGCCGCAGGTACGCCCCGCCGACCGGGAAGCCCTGGCGGTTGTTGGCGCGGGCCCGTTCGACCAGGCCGGTGTAGACCGACAGCCGCTGGTTCAGTCGCTCCAGGCGGGCCTGCGCCTGGGCGGAGTCCTCGGAACTGGCCGCGGCGTCGGCGATGTTCCGCGAGGCGATCTCGATGTCCCGGGTGTACCGCTCGCGGTCCTGCGCGGGGTCGTCGCCGCCGGCGAGGAAGCCGCCGGCGGCGGTGGCGTCCGCGTCGGCGAGCGAGCGGTAGATGTCCGCGGCCCGGGCGCTCAGCGGCTCGCTGTGGTGGATCACGTCGTCGGCCGCGGCGGCGCGATCGGTGATCTGCCACGCCGTCACCGCGCCGAAGGCGACGACGAGCAGGGCCAGCAGCGCCCCGATGATCCGCAGCCGTCCCGGTTCCGTGGTGGCCGCGGCGCGCCACACCCGTAGTTGCTCCACCCATGCCCGTGGCCGCCTGCCGCCGGGTGCGGGCGTGTCCGCCCGCACGGTCGGCGACTGCGTCTCCATCGGCGTCCGTGTCACCTGCCGGCCCTCCCCCCGACCCGTTCCCCCGCGCGTACGCGCGACGAGCCCATGACCAGCAGTATGGCCGTCGTCACCGGCATCCACCCAGGGATTGCGTGGATCTTGCCGTCCGTACAGCCCGTCCGCCGCCCGCCTGGTCCCCCCGCGCGCCGCCCCCTCGCAGCTCACCACGCACGGGGAGGGCGTTCGGTTCCCCCGGCGTGCGCGCCGGTTATGACACGGAGCCCACCGATGCGTAGTGCGCCCGCAGCCGGGCGTGCGCCTGCGCCGCCGCGCCGGTGGCGTCCAGGCCCAGCAGGGCGGCGCCCAGCACCGGCGGGGAGGTCACCACCTTGGGGACGGCCTTGGGCGCCGCGGCGGCCAGCAGAGAGATCACGGAGTCCATCAGCAAGGGGTGGCGGGCGGCCAGCACTCCGCCGCCGAGGACGACGTCGGTCTCCTCGTCGAGCAGGTCGAGCCGGCGCAGCGCGACCGTGGCCATGACCACGATCTCCTCGGCCTGCCGCTCCACGATGGCCCGGGCGACCGGGTCGCCGGCCTGCGCGGTCGCGAAGAGGACGGGGGTCAGCTCGTGCTTGCGGGAGATCGCGAGGTGGCCCAGGTGCAGGGCCTCGATCAGGGCGTACATCGAGGTCAGCCCGAAGTGCCCGGGCAGCGCGGCGGCGAGCGCGGTGGCGCCGCCGCGGCCGTCCTCGGCGCGCGCCGCCCACCACAGGGCCTCGTCGGCCAGGCCCGCCCCGCCGCCCCAGTCGCCGGACAGGTGGCCGATGGCCGGGAAGCGGGCCGTGCGCCCGTCCGGGAGCATGCCCGCGCAGTTGATGCCGGCGCCGCACACCACGGCGACCCCGCGCGGCCCGTCGACGCCCGCGCGCAGGAGGGCGAAGGTGTCGTTGGCGACACGGGTGGTCCCGCCCCAGCCCCGGGCGTGGACGGCAAGTTCGAGCTGCTGCTCCTCCACGGGGAGGTCGGCGTTGGCCAGGCACGCGGAGACGTGCCGCACCAGCGGCTCCCCGGGACGCGGGGCGAGGCCGGCGGCGTCGGCGGCCCGCTCGACGATGCGCGCGATCACCTCGACCGCCGCCTCGGTGCCGACGATCTGCGGCTGGAACCCGCCGCCGCGGGCGGTGCCCAACACCGTCCCGTCGGCGGCGACGAGGGTGACGTCGGTCTTGCTGTTGCCCGCGTCGACGGCGAGCACCCCGTCGACGACGAGAGGGTTCAGGCCCACGCGAGGTGCTCCCGGTTGTGCGCGATCAGACGGTCGGTCAGGGCCTCGGCGTACTCGTACTGGCCGACGAGGGGGTGCGAGAGCAGGGCCTTGAAGACCCGGTCGCGCCCGCCGTGCACGGCGGCGCTCAGCGCCAGGTCCTCGTAGGCGGTGACGTTCGCGACCAGACCGCCGAACAGCGGGTCCAGGGGCGGGACGGGCAGCGGGTGCGTCCCGTTCGCGTCCACGGTGGCCGGGACCTCGATGACGGCGTCGTCGGGGAGGAGGGGGAGGGTGCCGTTGTTCAGGGTGTTGACGACCTGGACGTCGCCGGTGTCCCGCAGGAGGGAGGAGGCGAGGGCCACGGCGGCCTCGGAGTAGTAGGCCCCACCGCGCCGGGAGAGCAGCTCCGGCTTCTCGTCGAGGGTCTCGTCCCCGTACATCCCCAGCAGTTCCGCCTCGATGGCGGCCACCTCGGCGGCCCGGGACGGCTTGGTCCGCATCTCCCTCACGACCTCGTCGTGTGCGTAGTAGTAGCGCAGGTAGTACGAGGGCACCACGCTCAGCCGGTCCAGCACCGGGCGGGGCAGGTGGAGGTCGGCGGCGATGGCGTCGGCGTGCTCGGCGAGCAGCTTCGGCAGGACGTCCTCGCCGGCGGGACCGCCGAGCCGGACGCCGCGTTCCCAGGTGAGGTGGTTGAGGCCCACGTGGTCCAGGTGGACGTCCTCGGGCGCCACGCCGAGGAGCCCGGCGAACTTCCGCTGGAAGCCGATGGCGACGTTGCACAGTCCGACGGCCTTGTGACCGGCCTGCAGCAGGGCGCGGGTGACGATGCCGACCGGGTTGGTGAAGTCGATGATCCAGGCACCGGGGGCGGCCCGGCGGACCCGCTCGGCGATGTCCAGCACCACCGGCACCGTGCGCAGCGCCTTGGCCAGCCCGCCCGCGCCGGTGGTCTCCTGGCCGACGCAGCCGCACTCCAGCGGCCACGCCTCGTCCTGCGCCCGGGCGGCCTGGCCGCCCACGCGCAGTTGCAGCAGCACGGCGTCGGCCCCGGCCACGCCCGCGTCCAGGTCCGAGGTGGTGGTCACGGTGCCGGGGTGGCCCTGCCTGGCGAAGATCCGCCGGGCGAGCCCGCCGACCAGCCGCAGCCGGTCCTCGGCGGGGTCGACCAGGACCAGCTCCTCGACCGGCAGGGTCTCCCGCAACCGGGCGAAACCGTCGATGAGTTCCGGGGTGTACGTGGACCCGCCGCCCACGACCGCCAGCTTCATCCTTTGACTCCCGTCAACGTCACGCCTTCGATGAAGGCCTTTTGCGCGAAGAAGAAGACGACGATCACGGGTGCCATGACCAGCACCGTGGCGGCCATCGTCAGGTTCCAGTTGGTGTGGTGGGCGCCCTTGAAGGACTCCAGGCCGTAGCTCAGGGTCCAGGCGGCCGGGTTCTCGCTCGCGTAGATCTGCGGGCCGAAGTAGTCGTTCCAGCAGTAGAAGAACTGGAACAGCGCCACCGCGGCGATGGCGGGCTTGGCCATCGGGAGCACGACGCTCAGCATCGTGCGCAGTTCGCCGCAGCCGTCGACCTTCGCCGCGTCCGTGTACTCCTTGGGGATGGTGAGCAGGAACTGCCGCAGCAGGAAGATGGTGAACGCGTCGCCGAAGGCCATCGGGATGATCAGCGGCCACAGCGTGCCCGACAGGTGCAGCTGCTTCGCCCAGAACAGGTACATGGGCACGATGACGACCTGCGGGGGCAGCATCATCGTGGAGATCACCAGCATCATCGACAGGTTCCGCCCGCGGAAGCGGAACTTGGCCAGCGCGTAGGCGACCGGCGTGCTGGACACGACGGTCAGCACGGTCCCGAGGCCCGCGTACAGCAGGGTGTTGCGCCACCAGGTGAGGAAACCCGGGGCGTCCCAGACGGTGCCGAAGTTGCCCCACTCCCAGGTCCTGGGCCACAGGTCGCGGGTGAGGGCCTGGTTGTCGCTCATCACCGCGGTGAGGAAGACGAAGACGAACGGCAGGACGAAGAAGAGCGCGGCGGCGATGCCGAGGGCGTGCACCGCGATCCAGTGCAGCGCCGCCTTGCGGGCCGCGGTGCGCCGCGCACCGGAGGGGAGTCCGGTGGCGGACGCCGGGGCGGAGGGGGCGAGGGTCGCGTGGGTCGTCATGGGTGTCAGTCCTCCGCCGTCAGGAAGCCGCTGCGGCGGCGCATCAGGAGCGCGGTGAAGGCCATGGAGAGCGCGAAGAGCACGAGGGCGATCACACAGGCCGAGCCGGTGTCGAAGCGCTGGAAGCCGAGGTTGTAGACCAGTTGCGGCAGGGTCAGCGTGGACTTCTCCGGGTAGCCGGGTTCGAACTGCTGGCCGGAGCCGCCGATGATGCCGCTGGCGACCTTCCCGGCGACCAGGGGCTGTGTGTAGTACTGCATCGTCTGGATCACCCCGGTCACGACGGCGAACATCACGATGGGCGAGATGTTCGGCAGCGTGACGTAGCGGAACCGCGACCAGGGGCCGGCGCCGTCCAGCTCGGCGGCCTCGTACTGCTCCTTGGGCACGTCGAGCAGCGCCGCCATGAAGATGACCATGAGGTCGCCGATGCCCCACAGGGCCAGCAGCGTGAGGGCGGGCTTGGACCAGGACGGGTCGTTGAACCAGCCGGGCGTCGGCAGCCCGGCGCTGCCCAGCAGGTGGTTGACCGGCCCGGTGCCGGGGTTGAGCAGGAAGGCGAAGGCCATGGTCGCGGCCACCGGCGGGGCCAGGTAGGGCAGGTAGAAGGCGGTGCGGAACAGCCCCGCACCCGTCTTGATCTTCGTGATCAGCAGCCCGATCCCGAGCCCGAACACGACCCGCAGGCTGACCATGACGACGACCAGCCACAGGGTGTTGCGCAGCGCCGGCCAGAAGAACGGGTAGTCGTTGAAGACGTACGACCAGTTCTTGAGGCCGTTCCAGGTGGGGGCGGTGAAGCCGTCGTACCGCATGAAGGAGAAGTAGACGGTCGAGACCAGCGGGTAGGCGAAGAAGACGCTGAAGCCGATCAACCAGGGCGAGAGGAAGGCGAGGGTGCGAAGCGCCTCGCGGCGGCGCTTCGCCCTCAGCATCGGGTGGACGGTGCTCATCAGCGGGCCTGCGCGATGTCCTTGTCGACCTGCTCGTCGACGCCCTTGAGGCCGGCGGCCAGGTCGGTCTGCTTGCCCGCCTCGTAGGCGTAGCCGAAGTCCTGCAGCGTCAGCTGGTAGGTGCCGCCGTTGACGCTCGCGGGGGTGGTGGTGCTGTTGGGGTTCTGCGCGATCTCCACGAAGGTGCGGAAGAGGGGATCGGCGTCTAGCTCCGGGGACTTCAGCGCGGCCAGCGTGGACGGCACGTTGTGGATGGCGTTGGCGAAGCTCACCACCGCGTGGGTGTCGGTGGTCATGTACTTCACCAGCTCCCAGGCGGCGTTCTTCTTGGCGCTGGTGTTGGCGACGCCGATGATCGTGCCCGACAGGTAGCCCTTGCCGTAGGTGTCGGCCTGGTCGTCCGGCACGGGGAAGGGGGCGACGCCGATCTCGAACTTCGTGCCCGCCTCCCCGGCCATGCCGGCCCGCCACTCGCCGTCGATGGCCATGGCCACCTGGCCGGTGTGGAAGGGGTTCTTGGCGCCCCACTCGTCACCGAAGCCCGACCGGTACTTCTCCAGCTTCTTGAAGCCGCCGAGCGCCTTCACCATGTCCTGCTGCCAGGTGAACATGGCCGCGAAGCCCGGGTCCTTGGCGACGCCGGACTTGCCGTCGGCGTCGAAGTACTTCGCGCCCCACTGCGCGGCCAGGTGCGTGGTGGTGGACTCGTAGCCGTGGAAGTTCGGCATGAATCCGAGCTGGGAGTAGGAGTCGCCCTTGCTCTTGGTGAGCTTGACCGCGTCGGCCTTGAACTCCGAGAGGGTCTTCGGCGGGGAGGTGATCCCGGCGGCCTTGAAGGCGTCCTTGTTGTAGTACAGCCCGTAGGCGTCGCCGAGCAGCGGCAGCGTGCAGCGCTTCCCCTCGAACTGGGTGTACTCCAGCATCGGCTTGGGGAAGGTCGCGGCCGGGTCGATGCCGGACTTCTTCAGGAACGGGTCCAGGTCGGCGAAGGCGTTGGACGAGCAGAACTTGCCGACGTTGTCGGTGGTGAAGGAGGAGACGACGTCCGGGGCGTTGGGGCCGCCGGCCCGCAGCGCCTGGTTGATCTTGTCGTCGGTGATGTTGCCCTGCACCTTGACGTGGATGTTGGGGTGGGCCTTCTCGAACGCCTTGACGTTGGCGTCGATCGCCTTCACCTCGCTCGGCGCGGACCAGCCGTGCCAGAAGGTGATGGTCACGTCCTTGCTGGGGTCGTCGCCTGCGGTGTTGTTGCCGGAGCCCGTGCACGCGCTCGTCAGCAGGGTTATCGCGGCGGCGGCTGCGACGGCGGCCGCGGCCGTCTTGGTGGAACCGGACACTTCGCTTCCTCCGGGGGACTTCGGGCGGTTCGAGGGTGTGCGAGACCGGCGGAGGGACCCGCGGGGGGTCCGTCCGCTGCGTGTGCGGGTGGGTGGATGGGCCGGTGCGTTCAGCGCGAGGTGTCGAACACCTCGTCGCGGGTGGTGGCGAGGGCGCTCTGCAGCGCCCCGGACAGGACGGGGTCGTTCGGTACGCCGCCGAGCACCAGCCGGGGCCGGGGCACGGCCAGGTCGGCCAGTTCGGACTGGACCAGGCAGCGCAGCGGCTCCCCGCCCGCGGCGATCACCCCGCCGGCCAGGACGATCAGTTCGGGGTCGAGGACGGTCACCAGCGAGGCCAGCCCGATGGCGAGCCCGGTGGCGAAGCGCCGCAGCAGCTCCGCGTGCGCGTCGTCGCCGGTCCCCGCCGCCGCGGCGAGCAGCGCCGAGGCGCCCTCGGCCTGGGTGCCCCGTGGCACGGCGAGTCCCAGTTCCCGCGCGATGCGCAGCACCGCGTTGCAGCCGGCCAGTTCCTGGAAGCCGCCGGCGTTGGCCTTGGCGACGTGCCGGACCAGGGGGGTCCCCGGCACCGGCATGAAGCCGACCTCGCCGGCACCGCCGGTCCAGCCGCGGTGCAGCCGGCCGCCGATCACGATGGCCGCGCCGATGCCCTCCTCGTTCCACAGCAGGACGAAGTCGTCGTGGTCCCGGGCCGCGCCGAGCCGCTGCTCGGCGACGGCGGCGAGGTTCACGTCGTTGTCGTACTCCAGGGGGACGGGCAGGGCGGCGGCCAGCTCGTCCAGGAGGGTGGGGGAGTGCCAGCCGGGGAGGTGGCTGGCGTAGCGCAGCCGGCCGGTGCTGGGGTCGAAGGCGCCGGGGGTGCCGACGACGATCCGGTGCAGGTCGGTGCGGTGCAGCCCGGCCGCCTTCACCGCGCCGTCGACGGCCTGGACGACCTGCTCGACGGCGCCGCCCTGGGCGCGCCGGCCGCGGCCGGGGGCGGCGAGCTCGAACACGCCGGTCACCCGGCCGGTGATGTCGGCGACGGCGGCACGGATGCGCTCGGTCGTCACGTCGAGGCCGGCGACGTGCGCGGCCGCGGGGTTGACCGCGTACAGCTGGGCGTTGGGCCCCGGGCGCCCGGCCGTCGTGCCGGTTGCGAGGACCAGCCCGGCCGCTTCGAGACGGGCGAGCAGCTGGGAGGCGGTGGGCTTCGACAGGCCGGTGAGCTTGCCGATCCGGGTACGGGAGAGCGGGCCGTGTTCGATGAGCAGGTCGAGCGCGGCGCGGTCGTTCATCGCCCGCAGTACGCGCGGTGTGCCGGGGGTACCAGGTGTGCCTGGGCTTCCGGGGGTACCGGCCACGGTCTCGTCCTCCCTCGTCGTGACGGCTCGCGCCGCAGGCTACGGCACGGGGCTGATGGGCTGGGTGGGGTCAGGGGGGCTGGTGTGCCCGGTGGTGGTAGTTAGGAAACTTTCCTGTTGGTGAAAGGCAAGGTAGGCGCCCGTGGCCGGAGCGTCAAGGGCGGTTCGCGAGGTCGGCGCCAAAGCGTTACCGGCCGCACCGCGGCACGCAAAAGGGGCGCCGGGCGGTGCCCGGCGCCCCTGGTGGGCGGTGTCGCTACTTGACGGTGCTCGGCTGGGACGGCGCCGGGGCCGTGGCCAGCGGCTGGGCCGCCAGGGCCTGCGGGGAGGCGGGGTTGGCCAGTGCGGACGGCGGGGCGACGGCGGACGAGGGGTCGGCCGGTTCGGCCTCCTCCGCCGCCTGCGGGGTTCCGCCGACGATCGCGATCCCGGCCGCGTCGAAGGCCCGCTTGATCCTCCAGCGCAGTTCCCGGGCGACCGCCGCCGACTTGCCCGGCATCGTCTTGACCTGCGCCTGGATCAGCACCGAGTCCGAGGTCACCGCCTCCAGGCCCAGCACCTCGACCGGCTCCCAGAGCACCTCGTCCCACGGCTGGTCCTTGGCCATGGCGGCGGCGGCCTCCTCGATCACCGTGCGGGCCCGGTCCAGGTCCTCCCCGTAGCCGACCTGGACGTCCACCACGGCCGTCGCCCAGCCCTGGCTGAGGTTGCCGATCCGCTTGACCTCGCCGTTGCGGATGTACCAGATCTCGCCGTTGTCGCCGCGCAGCTTGGTCACCCGCAGTCCGACCTCGACCACGGTGCCGCTGGCGACGCCCGCGTCGATGACGTCGCCGACGCCGTACTGGTCCTCCAGGATCATGAAGACCCCGGAGAGGAAGTCGGTCACCAGGTTCCGCGCGCCGAAGCCGATCGCCACACCGGCCACCCCCGCGCTGGCCAGCAGCGGAGCCAGGTTGATCTTCAGCACGGACAGCACCGTCAGTGCCGCCGTCCCCATGATCACGAACGAGGCCACGCTGCGCAGCACCGAGCCGATCGCCTCGCTGCGCTGCCGCCGCCGCTCGGCGTTGACCAGCAGCCCGCCCAGTGCGCTCGTCGCCGCGACCTCGGCGCCGCGGTTCATGCGCTCGATGAACTTGGTGATCATGCGGCGGACGACGGACCGCAGCACCAGCGCGATCACCATGATCAGCAGGATGCGCAGCCCGGCGGAGAGCCAGTCCGCCCAGTTCTGGCTGATGTAGTCGGCGGCGTCGGTCGCGCTCTTCTGGGCGTCGTCGATCGTCGTGACGGTGGACGGCGAGGGGGACACGGGCGGAAACCTCCGGGTTGGGCAGGCTTCCCACACTAACGGGGGAGGCGAAGTGTCCCGTTGTGTTGTTCGAGCGCGACGTGCGGTGATTCAGGGCATGTAAAAGGGGTGTGGTTGAAAACACCCTCGCTCCGTTACCCGGTCATGGTGGCGCCGTGACCGGGCTTCCGGAGAGACTGTGGGCAGATCGTCCCGGCGCGAGCCACGCGCCGCCGGCGTAAAAGGAGGCACCCGTGCCGCATGTCCTGGTCCTCAACGCGTCGTACGAGCCGCTCGGCGTCGTACCGCTCCGCCGCGCGCTCATCCTCGTGCTGAACAAGAAGGCCGTGTGCCTCGAGGAGTCCGGCGCCTATATGCACAGCGCGACCTGTACTGTCCCCGCTCCGAGTGTCGTCAAGCTCACCAAATTCGTCCGAGTCCCCTTTCGCGGCCCCGTGCCCCTGACCCGGCGGGCGCTGTTCGCGCGGGACGGCGGCCGGTGCGCGTACTGCGGAGGCGTCGCAACCAGCGTCGACCACGTGATCCCGCGCAGCCGCGGAGGCCAGCACACGTGGGACAACGTGGTCGCGGCATGCCGCCGGTGCAACCACCTCAAGGCCGACCGCCATGTCGCCGAGCTCGGCTGGCGGATGCGTAACCAGCCCGCCCCGCCGTCCGGTCTCGCCTGGCGGATCATCGGGACGGGGCATAGGGACCCGCGCTGGCTGCCATACCTGCAGCCATTCGGCGCGGAGGACGCCATGGCCCGGATCGACGGCATATCCGCCTGAGACCGGGCCTTCGTGTTGTCCTGAACCGTCCCGGACCGGGCTCAGGGCCCCGGACCGCACCCCCGTGCCGGTCCGGGGCCCCTTCCCGCGCCCGCCGGCCCCCTACTCGTGGCGCAACTGCGCCGGGTGCACGGTGCGGCGCAGCAGCGGCAGGGAGGTGGCGGTGGCCAGCAGGGCGGCGGCCAGCAGGCCGCCCGTGAGCAGCGCCGGCTCCAGCAGCGGCAGAGGGCGCCGCTCGTGGTGGAGCACGACGGGGAAGACGAGCGCCAGGCCGCAGCCGGCGCCGAGCAGCAGCGCCGGGACGAGGGGCAGCGCCGTCTCCAGCAGCGTGGCGCGCCACAGCACCTTCCGGGGCGTGCCCGCCGCGGCCAGGGCGGCCAGGGTCCGGCGGCGGGTCATGAGCGACTCCACGACGCCCACCGCGACGCCGCTCACGGTGACCGCACTGCCGATCAGGATGGCGAGCCCCGCCAGGTTCCAGCCGCCGATGTAGAAGGCCAGGTCGTCGGCGCTGTAGCCCGGATCCGCGCGCAGTCCGTCCAGCGTCACCCGGCGCATGGCCACCCAGCCCGCCCCCACCAGCGCCGCGAGCATCAGCACCGAGTGGGCCCGGGCCGCGGCCCAGGGGTCGTTGCGCAGCCGTTCCCCGGCGATCAGCAGCACCGGACGGCCCGACCGGGCGGCGAGCCGTCCAGTGAGCAGTGCCAGCCCCGCGCTGCTGTGGAGGAGCCCGTAGACGTACAGGACCACGAACGCCGGCACGACCACTGCGGTCGGCGCGCGGTCCAGCGCCACCCGCGTCCCCGCCAGCATCAGCGCGGTCCCCGCGAGCAGCGCCACCGGGCCCAGCAGCCAGCGGATCGCCCCGCTGCGCGGCGGGCGTCGCTTCGCGACCACGCCCAGCGGGTCGTGCGCCGACCGGCGGAGGGCGAACCGTGCCTCCAAGGTGGCCAGCACCGGCACCCCCAGGACGACCAGGACGGCGGGAAGCCACGGCACCGGCGCGTCGGTGGGCCAGGTCAGCGTCCCGCGGTCGTCCTGCACCGCCGCGACCACGGCCCGCAGCGCGAGGAAGCCCACCAGTCCGGCCACCGCCCCCAGGCCGCCGGCGGCGCCCGCCTCCAGTGCGGCGATCCGCCGGACCTGCCGCGGGGTGGCCCCGGACAGGCGGAGCGCGGCAAGCCGCCGCTCGCGCCGCAGCGCGCCGATGCGGGTGCACTGGCCGAGGAAGGCGACCACCGGGACCAGGAGCAGCAGGAGCACGGCGACGACCCCCGGCCGCAGCCCGGCGAGGTTGAGCAGGTCGTTGGTATAGCGGGGCGGCCCGTCCGCGTACCGGGTGCCGATCACGGCCACGACGGCGGCCGCCAGGGCGAAGCCCGTGCCGATGGCGGCGCCGAGCGCGGTGAGCGCCAGGCGCCACCACTCGCTGCGCGGGGAGCCCCGCAGTAGTGCCCAGGCCAGCAGGGCGTCCCCCCGAAGGCCCCTCACCGGGTCACCTCGGCGGCGGGCTCGTCCTCTGACTCGACGACGCCGTCCCGCACCGTCGCCTCGCGGTCGGCGTACGCCGCGACCTGGGCGTCGTGCGTGATCAGGAGCACGGCGGTACCGGACTCGCGGGCGGCGTGGACCAGGGCGGTCATGACCTGCTCACCGGCGAGGGAGTCCAGGGCCCCGGTCGGCTCGTCCGCGAAGACCGCCTTCGGGCCGGTGACCATCGCACGGGCCAGGGCGACGCGCTGTGCCTGCCCGCCCGACATCTCGCCCGGGCGCAGGGCGGCCTGACCGCGCACGCCGAAGCGCTCCAGCCAGGTGCCCGCACGGTCGTGGGCGGCGGCGCGGGAGGTCCCGGCCAGCAGCAGGGGCAGGGCCACGTTGTCCAGGGCGGTCAGTTCGCCGACCAGTTGGCCGAACTGGAAGACGACGCCGAAGTCGGTGCGCCGCAGCGTGGAGCGGCGGGTCTCCCCGGCCTGGTCGAGCCGCTCCGCGCCGGCCTCGCCGCCCGTGTAGCGGACCTCGCCCTCCTCCGGCCGGACGATGCCCGACATGCAGTGCAGCAGCGTGGACTTCCCGCTGCCGCTCGGGCCGGTGACGGCCAGGACCTCCCCGGGCAGCAGGCGCAGCGAGGCGCCGCGCAGGGCGTCGGTGGTGCCGTACCGCTTGACGAGGCCGCGGGCCTCGATCAGGGATGTGGTCATGCTGAGGTGACCTCCTCGGCCAGGGCGCCGAGGCGCTGCGCGGCGTTGTCGATCCAGCGCAGGTCGGCGTCGAGATGGGTGAGGGCGTAGTCGGCGGAGAGCACGGCCGACAGCGGGGCGCCGGGCGCGGTCTTCACCGCGGTGAGCTCGCGCATCCGGGCGAGGTGGGCTGCGCGCTGCAGGCGCAGGAACGCGGCGGGGTCGCCGTGGCCGGAGGCCATGATCGCCGTGACCTTGGCGAAGATCTCGTTGGCCGCACTGACGGGCGCGGGCGGTACGGGCTCGCCGAGCCAGCTCCGCAGTGCCAGCGAGCCCTGTTCGGTGAGCCGGTAGGTGGTGCGCTCCGGGCCGCCGTCGCTCTCGGTGGCGTCGACCTCGGCGAGGCCGTCGCGCACCAGGCGCTGCAGGCTGGTGTAGACCTGGCCGTAGGCGAGGGGGCGGGCCTGGGGGAAGCGTTCGTCGTGCCGCCGCTTCAGGTCGTAGCCGTGGCCGGGACCGGCGGCGAGCAGCCCCAGCAGGACGTTGCCGGTGCTCATGCGACGCGACCCCCCCTCTCTTCACTCAATACATGTACTCAGTGAATAGTGGCAGACGTGCGACCACCCCGCAACGGTCCGCAACGGTCCGCGGGCGCACGGCGGGCGGCAGGGGTGGGCTGCGGGGGTGGGCGGTCCCGGGTCAGTCGGTGACGGCGTACGCCTGCAACGAGTACAGCGAGTAGCCGTACTTCGTGCCGCGCTCCAACCCCTGCACGCGCAGGAAACGCGTGTCGGAGGGGGCGTCCAGCCGTACGGACTCGGTGCCGCCGCGGCCGTCGGAGATCACCGCCGCGGTGTGCCAGCTCTGCCCGTCGGCCGAGGTCAGGATTGTGTAGCGGGAGGCGTACGCGTCCTGCCAGCGCAGCACCACCCGGCCGATCCTGGCGGCCCGCGGGAGCTCGGCCTGCACCCAGGCGTCGTCCCGCACGGGGGAGGACCAGCGCGTCCCGGGGTCACCGTCGGTCAGCGCCGAGGCCGGGAAGTCGGCGGTCTCGTCACCGGAGGAGGTGGCCGGGGCGCCCGCGGCGAGGTCGGGGCCGCCGGTGCGCGGATAGGCGTGCACCGTGACGGTCTGCCGCACGGTGCGGCCCTCGGCGCGGAACGCCAGCGGCACCTCGTACAGGCCCGGCACCCCGTCCGCGGGCAGGGACAACCGCACCGGCACCACGACCTTGCCGCCGCGCGGCAGTTCCACCTCACCGGGCGTGACGGCCTCGACGCCCTCCGGGGCCTCGGCGGTCAGCGACACCCTGGCGGCGGCGGGCGAGGCGTCGGTCAGCTCCGCGGTGACGGTCGCGGGGGCGCCGCCGAGTTCCAGGTCGGTCTCGGTGCGGTCCAGGGTCATCCGGGCCGCCGGCCGGTCGGCGTACCAGGGCACGATCTCGTGGACGACCGGCGGGTGGGCCCCCGCCGACGGGGTGACCCGCACCGCGTCCGCCCGCAGGCCCTGCGCCGGCAGTTCGGTCCAGCCGCCGCCCAGCGAACCGAGCCGGTGCCAGCCCTGGCCGGGCACCCGCACCTCCACCGACCCGGCGGTACCCGGCCCGGTGTCGGTGAGCACGGTCAGCGCCTCCAGCGGGCGGGCCGAGCCGTACTCCAGGGTCAGCCCCCCGGCGGGCACGCGGACGGTGGTCGTGGCGTCGCCGTCGGCGGCCGCCAGGGACGCGGGGTCGGCGGCGAGGACACCGGAGGTGCCGTCGTCCTCCGTGCCGACGGTGAACTCCCGCACCGTCACGGCGTTCTCCTGAGCGGCGGTCGCGCGCAGCCGCACGTACCGGGCCCGGGTGCCCTCGGGCAGCCGCACGGTCACGCTCCGGTCGTCGTGCACCGTGGCGACGGTCCGCCAGCCGCCCTCGTCGCCCGCTGAGTACTCCAGCACCGCCTCGCGCAGGTAGTCGTCCCGCTCGGGGCCGCGCTGCGCGGCCCCCATGGCGACGCGCACGCTGCGGATCGTGCGGGTGCCGCCCAGGTCGACCCCGAAGGCGTCGTCCTGCTGGGGAGGGGCGTCGCTGGCCCAGGCGGTGCCGTCCTTGCCGTCGGTCATCAGCGACGGGTCGGTGGACCGGGCCGAACCCAGGGTGGCGGTGGCCTTGCGGCCAGCGGTGCGCACGCCGGTCCACGCGTCCGCCGTGGCGAGCGTCTTCGCCAGGAACGGGTCGAGCACCCCGTGGCCCACGGTGGCCGGGCTGTTCGCTATCCGCCGGCGGGCCCGCTCCAGCGCCAGCCGGTCCCGCCACGCGCCGGTGCCGTCACCCGCGCGCAGCGCCACCAGCATGTCGACGGCGTGCTCGCCCGCCGAACCGTACCGGGCCAGCTGGCTCAGCCACGGCCGCACCTCGCCGCCGAAGGAGCCGTCCGCCAGGCCGTCCAGGCGCTCCGGGGCGCCGCGCATCGTGGTGAACGCCCCGCGCAGCCGCCCGGCCGCCTTCTCCAGGCGCTCCCGGCCGCCGTTCGCGTAGGCGTCCAGGAACTCCGCGATGAGCGGCCGCAGATACGCCGACTCGCCCTCGTCCAGCGCCGAGGAGGCCTCGTTGCCCGCGAGGGCGCGCAGGGCGTCACGGGCTCCGGGATCGCGGCCCGCCAGGTCGTCGACGGCCGCGCGCCAGGAGGCCGCACGGTCGTACCCACGCGGGTTCCACGCGTAGTCGGCCACCGTGAACAGTGCGATCCGGGAGGCGGCGGGCTGGCGCATCGCCGTCGCCAGCAGTCCGGCGGACGCCGTCGCGACCGCGGGCTCACGTCCGGTGTAGGGGCCGAGGAAGATCCGGTCCTCGGCGAAGTCGTTGACCGGGTAGTCGTCCATCGTCAGCAGCGGGTGCTGCAGCGCCGCCCGGGCGTCGGCGATCTGCCGCCCGGTGATCTCCCCCGGGACGACGCCGACGCCCGTCCACGCCACCTCCACGCCCCGGTCGAGCACCCGGGCCAGCTCGCCCCGGAAGTCGGTGGCGCCGTCCTGGTAGTACTCCGTCGGCAGCAGCGACAGCGGTACGGCGGCCCCGTGGCGCTCCGCCAGGTGGGCGGCGAGCGCGTTGGCCACGTCGGCCTGCGCCCGGGCCGCGGCCTGCGGGCCGTCGCCGTACGCGTCCGCATCGGCGTCGCAGTGCCACTCGCTGTAGCTCACGTCCTGGAACTGCAACTGGAAGCCGCGCACGCCCAGCGCCCACATCGCGTCGGCCTTGCGCAGCAGCGCACTGCGGTCCTCCTGCGAGGAGAAGCACAGCGCCTGGCCCGGCGACACCGCCCACGCCAGCGTCACGTGGTTGGCCCGGGCCCGCTCGGCCAGGGCGCGGAACTCCGCGCGGCGCGCGGCGGGGTAGGGCTCGCGCCACCGCTCCTGGCGGTAGGGGTCGTCGCCGGGGGCGTACAAGTAGCGGTTCTGCTTGGTGCGGCCGAGGAAGTCCAGCTGGGCGAGCCGCTGCTCCTGGGTCCACGGCTCGCCGTAGAAGCTCTCGGTGACGCCGCGCGTCGCCGCCGCGGGCCAGTCGCGGACGACGACGCCCGCCAGGCCGCGCGCGGTCGTCAACTGCCGCAGCGTCTGCGCCGCGTGGAACAGCCCGTCCTCGCCCGCCCCGTCCATCGCCACGACGGTGCGGCCGCCGGTGCGTCCCACGGCGAGCCGGTAGCCGCCGGAGGGCAGGTCCCCGGTGGGCGCGGCGCCCAGGGCGCGCAGCGCGGTGTCGGCCCGCGCGCCGCCGGCGTAGACCACCAGCCCCCGCGGGTCCGCAGCCCCCTCGTGGAGCGCGGTCACGCCCGCGCCGCGCAGGATGGCGCGGAGGGCGTCCAGGGCGTGGGGGTCGGCCCCGGGCCCGGCGACCAGGGTCGCCGTGTCCGGTACGGCGAGGGTGCCGCCGCGACTGCGCAGCGACTGCGGCTTGGGGTGGACGGCGGGCGCGGCGTCCGCCGTCACGGTGCCGTCCGTGGTGCCGGGCGCCGTCGTCGGGACGAGGGGCGGAGCGGCCAGGGCGGCCGGCGTGGTCCCGAGCACCCCGCCGACGACGGCGGCGACGAGCGCTGCCGTGTGGGTCGCGGCGGTTCTCCTGCCCGGGGTCATGGTCCGACAGCCCATCACCCGCACGGAGCGCGTGTCAACGCAGCGACGCGCCCCTTCCGGCCGGTGCCCGCGGGCCGTACCGCCGGTAGCCGGCGGCGCTCGGGGACACGACCGGCCGGTCGAGGGAAAACCCCCGGCCGTCCCACCCCTCCCGCGTGCGAGGATGGCCGAAAACCCGACGAAGGAGACGGACACGTGCCCGGCACCAACCTCACCCGTGAGGAGGCGCGGCAGCGAGCGCGCCTGCTCACCGTGGACGCGTACGACATCGAGCTCGACCTGAGCGGGGCCCAGGAGGGCGGCACCTTCCGGTCGGTGACCACGGTGCGCTTCGACTCCGCCGAGGCGGGTGCCTCGACCTTCATCGACCTGGTCGCCCCCACGGTCCACGAGGTGGTGCTCAACGGCACCGCGCTGGACCCGGCCGAGGTCTTCGCGGACAGCCGCATCGCCCTGCCGTCGCTGCAGGCCGGCGCCAACGACCTGCGGGTCGTCGCGGACGCGGCGTACACCAACACCGGCGAGGGCCTGCACCGCTTCGTCGACCCGGTCGACAAGCAGGCCTACCTCTACACCCAGTTCGAGGTGCCGGACGCCCGCCGGGTCTTCGCCAACTTCGAGCAGCCCGACCTCAAGGCGAGCTTCACCTTCACCGTGAAGGCCCCGGTCGGCTGGACGGTCATCTCGAACTCCCCGACCCCCGAGCCGGTCGACAACGTCTGGAGCTTCGCGGCCACCCCGCGCATCTCCACGTACATCACCGCGCTGATCGCCGGCCCCTACCACGCCGTGCACAGCACCTGGGAGGGCGAGGGCGGCCGCAGCGTGCCGCTGGGCCTGTACTGCCGTCCCTCACTGACGGAGTTCCTCGACGCCGACGCCATCTTCGAGGTCACCCGGCAGGGCTTCGACTGGTTCGAGGAGAAGTTCGACTTCCCCTACCCCTTCGCCAAGTACGACCAGCTCTTCGTGCCGGAGTTCAACGCCGGCGCGATGGAGAACGCGGGCGCGGTCACCATCCGCGACCAGTACGTCTTCCGCTCCAAGGTGACCGACGCGGCCTACGAGGTGCGCGCCGAGACGATCCTCCACGAGCTGGCCCACATGTGGTTCGGTGACCTGGTCACCATGGAGTGGTGGAACGACCTGTGGCTGAACGAGTCGTTCGCCACCTACACCTCCATCGCCTGCCTGGCCTACGCGCCCGGCAGCCGTTGGCCGCACTCGTGGACCACCTTCGCCAACTCCATGAAGACCTGGGCGTACCGGCAGGACCAGCTGCCGTCCACCCACCCGATCATGGCGGAGATCAACGACCTGCAGGACGTCCAGGTCAACTTCGACGGCATCACCTACGCCAAGGGCGCCTCCGTCCTGAAGCAGCTGGTGGCCTACGTCGGCATGGACGAGTTCTTCACCGGCGTCCAGGCGTACTTCAAGCGCCACGCCTGGAAGAACACCCGTCTGGCCGACCTGCTGTCCGCCCTGGAGGAGACCTCCGGCCGCGACCTGAAGACCTGGTCGAAGAAGTGGCTGGAGACCGCCGGCATCAACATCCTCCGCCCGGAGATCGAGACCGCCGCCGACGGCACCATCACCTCCTTCGCCGTGCGCCAGGAGGCCCCGGCGCTGCCGGCCGGCGCCAAGGGCGAGTCGATCCTGCGGCCGCACCGCATCGCGATCGGCGCCTACGAGCTCCAGGACGGCAAGCTGGTCCGCGTCCAGCGCGTCGAGCTCGACGTCGACGGCGAGCTGACCGCGGTGCCCGAGTTCGTCGGCGTCACGCGCCCGGCGGTCGTGCTGCTCAACGACGACGACCTGTCGTACGCCAAGGTGCGGCTCGACGAGGTCTCGCTGGACACCGTCCGCGAGCACCTCGGCGACTTCACCGAGTCGCTGCCGCGCGCGCTGGTGTGGGCCTCGGCGTGGGACATGACCCGCGACGGCGAACTCGCCACCCGTGACTACCTGGAGCTGGTGCTCTCCGGCATCGGCAAGGAGTCCGACATCGGCGTGGTGCAGTCCCTGCACCGCCAGGTGAAGACGGCGCTGGAGCTGTACGCCGCGCCCGAGTGGCGCGAGACCGGCCTCGCCCGCTGGACCGAGGCGACGCTGGAGCACCTGCGCGCGGCAGCCCCCGGCAGCGACCACCAGCTCGCCTGGGCCCGCGCGTTCACCGCGACGGCCCGCACCAAGGACCAGCTGGACCTGATCGCCGGGCTGCTCGGCGGTACGGAGACGATCGAGGGCCTGGCCGTCGACACCGAGCTGCGCTGGTCCCTCCTGGAGCGGCTGGCCGCCACGGGCCGCGCCGACGAGGAGGCCATCGCCGCCGAGCTCGGCCGGGACGCCACGGCGGCCGGTGAGCGGCACGCGGCGACCGCGCGCGCCGCGCGTCCGACGGCGGAGGCGAAGGCCGGCGCGTGGGCCTCGGTCGTCGAGGCGGAGACGCTCACCAACGCCGTCCAGGAGGCGGTCATCGCCGGCTTCCACGAGCCGGACCAGCGCGAGCTGCTGGCGCCGTACACGCAGCGGTACTTCGCGGCGGTCTCGGACGTCTTCGCCTCCCGGAGCCACGAGATGGCCCAGCAGATCATCGTCGGGCTCTACCCGGCGCTCCAGGTCTCCCAGGACACCCTGGACGCCACCGACGCCTGGCTGGCGGCGGCCGATCCGGCGCCGGCGCTGCGGCGCATGGTGACGGAGTGCCGGGCCGGGGTCGAGCGTGCGCTGAAGGCCCAGGCCGCGGACGCGGCGGCCGGCTGACCGGCGGGCACAGCACTGTGAGGGCCCCCGCGGCGCACCGCCGCGGGGGCCCTCGGGTCTTCCGGGAGTCCTCCGCGCTCTGACCCGGGGGCGCGCGGGGCGCCGCGGGGGCTGCCGCCTCGCGACGTGCCGAGGAACGCTGGGCCGTTCGGGGAGCGCTACGCGCCGTCGCGGGGCCGGTCGCCGGCGATGCGGATGCCTGACGACGGGGGCGCGCCGGGGCCGCCGGACGGGCCGGAACGCTCCCGCGGGCGGTACGACCGGCACGAGGTGCCGGGGAACACCTGAAGCCGGGCCGCGGTGCTCCGCGGCCCGGTCAGCGAGGTGGGAAGGGGATCAGCCCTGGGCCTTGCGGGACTTGTCGGTCGCGACGACCAGACCCGCGATGACGAGGAACAGGGCGATCGGCAGGGCGACGTACAGGCCCAGCGTCTGGAGCACGCTCAGACCGGAACCCGGGTCGTCGCCGTCGTCGCGGGTGTTCGCGAACGCGGGGGACGACATCAGCAGCATCAGCGCCGTACCGGCCGTGACGGCACCGGCGCGCAGGGCGTTCTTGTTGAGCTTGTCCACGCTCTCAAAGTAGCGAACGCTCCGGCGGCCCGCGCGTCCGGGGTGGTGTTACAGCCCGCCGGGCGCCGCCATCGCGGTCCGCACCTCGTGCGCCAGCGCGTGCAGCCGGGGCGAGGCGGTCAGCTGCTCCAGGGTGAGCGGCCGGCCCTCGGCGTCCGCCACCGGCAGCCGCCAGTTGGGGTACTGGTCCCAGGTGCCCGGCAGGTTCTGCGGACGGCGGTCGCCGACCCCGTCCGGCAGCCAGACGCCGACCATGCGGGCCGGCGTCCGCGCCAGGAAGCGGTGGACGGCCTTGACGACCGCCTCCTCGTCGCGGGTGCCCTCCGGTAGCATCCCCAGCCGGCCGAGCAGCGCGAGCCACTCCGCGACCTCCACGGCGTCCTCGGCCTGCTCCACCTCCAGCGGCCGGGTCAGCAGGCCCAGCCGGTGCCGCAGCCCGACGTGCTCCCCGGTCAGCCGGGCCGCCGTCGTCGGCAGGTCGTGGGTGGTCACCGTCGCCAGCGCGTCCGCCCGCCAGGCCGCGGGCGGCAGCGGACGGGCGTGCGCGGAGCCGTGCGCCCCCTCCCAGTCGCGCTCGAACCAGAGCACCGACGTGCCGAGGATGCCCCGGTCGGCCAGTTCCTCGCGGACGCCCGGCTCGACCGTGCCGAGGTCCTCCCCTATGACGACGGCACCGGCGCGCTGCGCCTCCAGCGCGAGGACGCCGAGCATCGCCTCGGCGTCGTAACGGACGTACGCGCCCCGCGTCGGCGGCTCGCCCTCGGGCACCCACCACAGGCGGAAGAGCCCCATCACATGGTCGATGCGCAGGCCTCCCGCGTGCCGCAGCACGTTGCGCAGCAGGTCGCGGTAAGGCGCGTACCCCGTGGCGGCCAGGGCGTCCGGACGCCACGGCGGCAGGCCCCAGTCCTGGCCGTGGGCGTTGAAGGCGTCCGGCGGCGCGCCGACCGACATCCCGTGGGCGAGGGCGTCCTGCAGCGCCCAGGCGTCGGAACCGGAGGGGTGCACGCCGACCGCGAGGTCGTGGACGATGCCGACCGCCATGCCGGCGTCCCGCGCCGAACGCTGGGCTGCGGCCAGTTGCGCGTCCGTCAGCCAGGCCAGCCAGCAGTGGAAGTCGACCTGGTCCAGCCGCTCGCCGCGGAGCCGCGCGACCTGCCCCGAGCGCGGGTCGCGCAGCCCCGCCGGCCAGCCGCGCCACTGCGGGCCGTGCAGCTCGGCCAGCATCGACCAGGTGGCGTGGTCGTCCAGTGCCTGCCCCTGGTCCGCGAGGAAGTCGCAGTACGCGGCCCGCCGTCCCGGCGACAGCGGCACCTTGCGGACCAGCGCCAGCGCCTCGCGCTTCAGCTCCCACACCGCGTCACGGTCGATCAGGGCGTCCTTCAGCAGCACCGAGTCGCGCAGCACGGCCGCCTTGCGCAGCAGGTCCGCGGCCCGCTCGCGGTCGTCGGGGTCGAGGTAGGCGTACTCCGGGATCTCCTCCACCCGCAGGTACACCGGATCGGGGAAGCGCCGAGAGGACGGGCGGTACGGCGACGGGTCCGTGGGATGCCCTGGCACGGCCACGTGCAACGGGTTGACCTGCAGGAAGCCCGCGTGCAGCGCCCGGCCCGTCCAGGCCGCGAGGTCCGCGAGGTCGCCGAGGTCGCCCATGCCCCAGGACCGCGAGGACAGCACGGAGTACAGCTGCGCCATGAAGCCCAGGACCCGCTCCGGGGGCCCGGGCAGCCGTTCCGGCGCCACGACGAGCTGCGCCTGCGCCGTACGCCCGTCGGGGGCCTGCGCGCGCAGCACGTGCCGCCCCACGGGCAGCGGCGTGCCGCCGTCCCAGGTGGTCCCGCCGCCGTCCTCCGTCGTCAGCCGCAGCGCGGTGCCCTCGGGCAGCTGGTGCCGGAGCGGACGTCCCCTGCGCATCACGATGCTGCGGGGGAGCAGCCGCCGCCCCGCACGGTGATCGTGCTCCGCCAGCGCGTTCCGCACCGCCGCCGGGGTCGAGGCGTCGACGCCCAGCGCGGCCAGCACCGCCACGACCGTCCCGTCCGGCACGCGCACCTCGCGGTCCGGCGACGGACGGTAGGTGACGTCCACGCCGTGCAGCGCGGCGAGTCTGTCCCGGTCGGCGGCTTCGGTCATGGGATGCCCTCCTGGGGCGTCATCGCGGGTGCGCTTTCTCCGGACAGCCTCAGCCATACCCACTGCGTGGCCGCACAGTCGCATTCCGTGCACGTGCTCCCACCCAGGAGTGGCGGCACGTCGTGATCCCGGGTTGTGCCGCGAAGCCGCCCGCCCTCACCTACCTCCTCCGTCGGTACCCGTCATGCGCCCATACGACGGGAGGGGGTGTGTCGGGGCGCTCCCCCGGCCGAAGGCTGGGGGAGCGCGCCGGCGCAGCCCCGACTCAGGCACACGGTGCGAGGCCCGCACCGACCGACCGGGGCACTGGGCGGGCGGGCGGGAAATCCGCCCGCCGCAGGCGCAACGGACCCGCACACGAACAACCGGCCCGTACCCGAACGCACCCCGGGCCGCCGCTGCTCACGTGGGTGGCACGTCGAACGCGCGGGCCGTGCGGGCCCGCCAGGGGGAAGCGGCCTCCAGCTGGGCGGAGAGTGCGAGCAGGGGGCCCTCCTCGCCGTGCCGGGCGCCGAGCATCATGCCGATGGGCAACCCCGCCGGGGACCATTCCAGCGGCAGCGACACCGCGGGCAGCCCGGCGATGTTCCAGGGCGCGGTGAACGGCGTGAACGCCAGCTGCGCCGCGAAGTCGGCCTCCGGGTCGGCGTCGTCGCGCAGGGCGCCCACCGGGGCGGGGAGCTGCGCCAGCGTCGGGGTGAGCACCGCGTCGTACGGCTCGGCGGCCTCGGCCAGTTTGCGGCCCACGCCCTGCATCACCCCCAGCGTGCGGGCGTAGTCGAGGCCGCCCACGTCCTGCCCCTGGGCACGCAGCCAGCGGGTGAGCGGCAGCATGTCCCGCTCCCGTTCCGGTGACACGGGCGTCAGCGCCGCCAGTACGGCCCACACCGGGGTGAAAGCGTCGCGGTCGCCGGGGGCGAGCGGCTGCGGCACGTCCACGACCTCGTGACCGAGCCCGGCCAGCAGCGCCGAGGTGCGTTCGTACGCCGCCAGCACCTGAGGGTCGACCCGTACGCCCGCGACGTCCGGCACCGCCCAGCGGGCGATCCGCAGCCGGCGCGGCTCCCGCTCGCACCACTGCAGGAACGACCGCTCCGGCGGCGGCAGCCGGAAGGGGTCTCCGGGCGCGGGCACCGCCAGCACGTCGAGCAGGGCGGCGGTGTCGCGGACCGTGCGCGCGATGGGCCCGTTGACGGCCAGTCCGCTCCCGTCGCCCCACGGCGCGGGGCTGACCCGGCCCCGGCTGGGCTTCAGCCCGACGACCCCGCAGCAGCTCGCCGGGATGCGGATCGAGCCGCCCCCGTCGCTGCCGTGCGCCGCCGCCGCGAGCCCGGCCGCCACGGCCGCAGCCGCGCCGCCGCTGCTGCCGCCGGCGCCGCGCGCGAGGTCGTACGGGGTACGGGCGGGCGGGCCCACGGCGCCCTCGGTGTAGGCGGGCAGCCCGAATTCGGGGGTGCTGGTCTTCCCCGTCAGGACGGTCCCCGCGTCCCGCAGCAGACGGACGAGGTGGGCGTCCTGGTCGGCGACCCGGTCGGCGAAGACCGCCGATCCGGAGGTGAAGCGCACCCCGGCGACCGGCGTCAGGTCCTTCACCGGCACCGGCACGCCGAGCAGCGGAGGCAGCCGCCCGCCCTTCTTGAGCACGCGTTCGGCGCGCCGCGCGTCGGCCAGGGCCCGTTCGGGCGTGACGGTCAGGTAGGCCCCGAGGACGGGGTCGAGCCGCTCGATCCGGTCGAGGTAGTGGGCCGTCAGCTCCACGGGCGACAACGCACCCGCCCGGATGGCCGCGGCCTGCTCCAGCATCGTCAGTTCATGAGGGGCGGACACCCCGCCAGGTTAGGGCCTGCCCCGGGACCGGACGCGAGGTGAACGGTGAGGTGAACGTTTTCCGCCGCTGCTGCGTCATAGGGGAAATCGCGGAAGGGGAGGGGCGTGGCGCTGCTGAGACGGAGGTCCCGGCCGGGGGAGGGGGAGGACCCCCTCGCGCCGGAGCACCTCGATCGCGTACGGGCGGTCCTGGCCCTCGGCGGGGTGCCGGCGGGGGACCTGCAGGACGGGGTGCAGCAGGTGCGGCTGAAGCTGCTGGAGCACCGGGCGGGCGGCCGCGAGCCGCTGCGGGACCCGGGGGCGTGGGCGGCCGTCGCCGCCTCCAACGTGGCGATGGACTGGCACCGTTCGCGACGCCGTCAGCAGCGGCTCGGCGAACGCCTGGCGGCCCTGGCGCCCCGGGACGAGGCCCGGCACGGCGGGGGAGAGGCGCACGTGCTGGCCCTGGCGGTCGCCGACGGCCTGCAGGAACTCCCGCCGCAGCAGCGGCAGGTGCTGACGCTGCGCTTCTACGCGGATCTGCCCGTGGCGCAGATCGCCACGGCGCTCGGTGTCCCGGAGGGCACGGTCAAGAGCCGTTTGCACGCCGCCGTCCGCGCGCTGCGCGGCCGGCTGCACACCAAGGAGGTGGTGTGACGATGAGCGGGAACGAGCACAGGGCATACGCGGCGGATCAGACGGACGAGGCACTGTCGGCCGCCCTCGCGGACGTGCCGCCGGAGGTGTCCGCCGACAGCGAGGCGTACCGGGCGTACGACGCCGCGCGCGCCGACGTGGCCCTGCTGCGCACGCAAGTGCGGCTGATCGGCGACGCCCTCGCCGCACGGCCCGCACCGGCCGTGGAACGACGCCCCCGCGGGCGCAGGGCGCTCGCGCTGTGCCTGGCCGCGGTCGTGGCGGGCGTGGTGGCGGTCACCGGGGTCGTCCTGGCGAGGAACGCGGCCGTGGGCGACCGCTCGGCGGCGGGCGACGCGAAGCCCACGCCGGAGGGCATCGTCGCCTGCGCGCGCGACATCGCCGAGGGCACCGTGCGCGAGGTGACGCCCACCGGGGGGCCGGGGGACCTGCGCGTGGTGATGGACGTCGACCGCCGCCTCAAGCCCGCCGTGGGCGACCCCCGGCTGACGTTCACGATCCACGTCGACGACGACCACGACGACGTGGCCCCGCCCCCCGGACCCGGCTCCCGGGTCCTGGCGATGGTCTCCGTCCTCCCCGGCGAGCCGGTGGACCTGTACGAGGGCGCCGCGGACATCGCCTCCGCCCGCGCCTGGATGGAGAAGGCACTTGCGGCCTCCCGGGGCCTGCCGTGCGAGAGCGACACCGGATGAGAGGGGTGAAGGACATGGGACGCAGGACGGGACCGGCCCTCACTGCGGCGGCGCTGCTCGCGCTCGCCGCGCTCGCCGGCTGCGGGGCCGGCAGCGGCGAGACCGGCTCCGAGTCGGTCCGCAGCACCGACGCGGAAGTGCTGGCCTGCACCGAACTCGTCGCCGAGGGGACGGTGCTGCGGGTGACGCCCGCGGAGGGACCGGACCGGGTGTCGGTGCGGATGGAGGTGGACCGCTACCTCAAGGGGGAGCGAGCAGACCGCCGGCTGACCTTCCCCGTCGACCGCGACGAGGAGGGGGAGCCCGAGATGGCCGTGGGGAGTCGGCTGCTCGTCAGCGTGATGCTGCGGCCCGCGGGCTACACCTTCGTCCGCCAGGGCGAGGACATCGCCCCTGCGCGGGAGTGGATGGAGCGGGCGCTGCCCCGCTCGCGCACGCTGCGCTGCGGGGAGCAGGAGTACGAGTGGCGGCAGAGCTGAAGGGGCGGGCGCTCCGGGGAGCGCCCGCCCCTTCAGGCGGTGATCAGGCCGTGGCCGCGGGTCAGCCCGCGTTGACCTTGTTGATCAGCACGCTGCCGGTGCCGGCGGCGGTGCCGTCGGCGTTGAGCAGCTGGACCTCGCCGAAGAACTGACGTCCCTCGGGAGCCGGGGCCGCGACCAGGACGTTCGCCGCGACGTTCGCGGAGGCGCCGTTGGCCAGCGGCACGGTCGCCGCCTCGTCCACGGACACCGAGCCCAGCGTCGTCGAGTAGAAGACGTCGCGGTAGTCGTACTCGGTGGTGCCGGCCGGGACCGAGTAGCCGTCCACCGTGATGGTGTACGTGCCGGCCGCCGGGTTGGCGATGCTCACGGCCTCCTCCGAGTCGCCGTCCGCGGACTGGCCGACCACCGCGCCGTTGAGGGACACGGTCAGGTCGAGGTCCGCGGAGGTGTCGGAGGTGCCGCCGATGGCGACGTCCAGCCGGGACGCGCCCGCGGGGACGACGACCGTGCTGGTGACGCTGTCACCGTCGGCGATCGTCTTGCGCGCCGCCGCGGCGGAGCCGAGCGCACCGCCCTTCAGCTTGCCCTGCACCGGGGCGTAGCCGTTGGTGACCTTCCACGAGACCGGGGCGGCGGTGCCGACCGTGGCCTCCTCGACGGTCTGGACCTCGGGGTCGAAGGAGACGCCGAGCGCGGTCGCGGTCAGGTTGTACGGGTTGTTCAGCACCGGCGAGGTACGGCGCGCCTCGACCTCGATCTCCCACACGCCCGGGATCGGGTTGGCGTAGGAGCGCAGGTCGGGACGGCACCCGTTGGTGGTGGTGTAGTTCGGGTAGCAGAACGTCGTCGTGGTGTTGTCCGCCGGGACGCCCCACGGGGTGATCGCGATGAAGCGCGTCTGGCTGCCGGTGGCCAGGCCGCCCATCTTGACCTCGAGCGTCTTGGCGCCCTCGGGGACGGTCACGAAGTAGGACTTGGTGCCGTTGCGCTGCACCGAGCCCGACGCCTTGACCGCGAACGACGGCTTGGCCTGCGCGGAGGCCACGACCACGGTGTTGAGGATCTGCTGGTCGGTGCCGCGCGTCGAGGGGTCGTCGACCGTCAGGATCGCGCTGTGCAGACCGTTGGAACCGGGCTTGGCCTTGACGCGTACGGTCACCGGCTTGTTCAGCGGCAGCCGCACGTCGTCGCCGTCGGCGAAGCGGAAGGTGCCGTCGTTGTTCACCCAGTCCAGGTCGTGCCGGACGGAGCGGTCCGGACCGGTGGTGCGGGTGATGGTGACGTCGTACGTCCTGCTCTGACCGGCCTTCAGGCCGCCCTCGCGGTCGTAGATGCCGGTGCCGTAGCCCGGGGTCGCCAGGAACTGCGACAGGGCCGTGGAGACCGGGGCCTTGACCGTGTAGGTGTGGGCGCCGGCACCGGCCCTGATCAGCCGCCAGGCGTCCTCGATGTCGATCAGGCCGGAGCCCTGGGCGTACGCCGGGACGTCCTTGATCTTGTGCGCCGTGCTGGTCAGCGCCGTGCGCAGGGCCGCCGGGGTCAGCGCGATGCGGGCCTGCTTGGCCGCGGACAGCAGCAGCGCGGAGGCACCGGCCGCCTGCGGGGAGGCCATCGACGTGCCCTGCAGCATGGCGTAGCCGGGCGGCAGGGTGTAGCCGGCCTCGGCGACCGGGCCACCGGGCTCCCAGGTCGGGATGGTGTTGATGGAGGCACCCGGCGCGGAGATGATCGGCGCGAAGCCGCCGTCCTCACGCGGACCGCGCGAGGAGAAGGGCATCATGTCGTACGCCTTGGTCACCTGCGAGCCGTAGTTGGCCGCCCAGGTCTCCTTGGAGATGGTGGCGCCGACGCTCAGGACCTTGTCGGCCAGGCCGGGGTCGCCGATGGTGTTGGCGCCGGGGCCGCTGTTGCCGGCCGAGATGACCAGCTGCACGCCGAAGTCGTCGATGAGGCGGGTGTACAGCTGCGCGCGGACGTTGTTGCCGTCGTTCAGCGCGGGCAGGCCGCCGATGGACATGTTGACGATGTCCACACCGCGGTTGACCACCAGGTCGATCATGCCCTCGGTCAGCGCCACGTTGGTGCAGCCGCCGGACCAGGTGCAGGCGCGCGACGAGACGATCTTCGCGCCCGGCGCCGCGCCGTTCATCTTGCCGCCGAACAGGCCGTTGGCGGAGGTGATGCCCGCGACGTGGGTGCCGTGCTCGGACTCGATGACGCCGATGTTGACGAAGTCGGCCTTCTTGCCGACCCAGGTGCCGCCGTACGGGTCCGTGGGGACGTCCTTGCGGACCTGCACCACGAAGGGGATCCGCTCGGAGATGGCGGTGGCGGGGTTGTCGGTGCCGAAGTAGCCGATCTGGAAGCCGTCCTTGTACGGCTTCATCTCGGTGTCGTCGGTGAAGTCCCCGTTGTCGTTCAGGTCGAGGCGGACGGTGCCCTTCGCCGGGTCGTACAGCACGCCCCAGTAGTCGGTGGTGTCGCCGTCGCGGTTGAGGTCACCGGCCATGTCGCCGCCGACGGTGGCGGACTCGAAGAAGACCGTGACCTGCTGCGTCGCCTCGGGGGCGGTCCAGGTGCGGCCCTGGTAGGTGACGCGCGGACCGTTGGTCATGCGGCGCCAGGTGGCGTCGCCGTCGGTGATCGGGTCGGTCGCGGTGACCCAGTCGACGATCTTGCGCTCGCCGGTCGTGGTCTTCTGCAGCGCCGGGTGGCCGAGGTCGACGCCCGAGTCGAGGATGCCGATGGTGACGCCGCGGCCGTCGGCCTTCGGGTTGTCCTTGACGAAGTCCACCGCGCCGGTCTCGAAGGCCGGCTGGTAGGGGTTCTTCGCCGGGGTCTTCGCGTCGGGACCCGGGTAGGTGGTGGAGCCGTGGCCGTGACCCTTCGAGGACCCCTTGTCGCCGTCGGCCGACGGGGACGGGTCGTCGAGGACGATCTCCTGCTTGAGGTCGATCGCCTGCACCGACGAGAGCTTCTGCGCCGCCGCGATCGCCGCGTCCGCCTTGCCCGTCGGGACCGTGGCGCGGACGTAGCCGAGGTTGTCGTAGGTCCGGTCCACCGACGCGCCCTTGAGCGCGCCGAGCTCGTCCGAGACCTGCTCGGTGGAGCCCTTCTTGGTGGCGATCATGAGGGTGACGTTCTTGTCGCCACCGGCCTTGGCCTCGGCGAGCAGTTCGGCGTCGGCCGTTCCGAGCTTGTTGTGCGCGGTCTTGACCGCCGCGTCCGCCGGGTCGCCGGTCGCGTCGGCGAAAGCGGTGGAGGCGGAGATTCCGGTCGTCGTCAGCGCGGCCACCAGGCCCGCCGCGAGCGCGACACGGACCACGCGTCTCTTCCCGCGTATGTGATCGAGAGACATGGGCATCCTGTTCAAGATTTGGGCGCCAGTTGACCGACACATTGCGCCATCCGCGGGGTTGTTGGGGAGTGCCGTAGATGGCGTAAGACCGACATGACGCGAATACGTCAAGAAGCCGGGACCCGTCACGGGGCGCGAAGCATCCCGAACCGGCCCATTGCGTCCGGCCGTCCGATGATCCGGGGCTCGCGACGGCGCGCGGCGCCGGGGCGGTCGGTGAACACCGGATGAGCGTCCGGCCGCCTGCGGACCGGCCGCCGGTGACCGGCGGGAGGACTGCTGATCCATGTCCGTAGATGGGTGCCGGACGTTCCGTTTCCGTTGCACCGCAGGCCATCCCGGGTGCCAACGATCCGGTGAGGAGCGGCACCGCGGTGCCGCCGCAGCCACCGTCAACCGGGGGAACCCGCCATGTCTGGTCCCGTGTCCGCTGCCGTCCTCAGCCGCCGCAACGTCCTGATCGCCTCGGGTGCGACCGCCCTGGGTGCGGGGCTCGGTTTCGCCCTCGTCCCCGGTTCGGGCGACGCGAAGGCACAGCCGCCCGCCGAACCCGGCGCCGAACCCGTCGACGGTGCCGCCCCGTCAGCACCGTCCGCTCCGGCCGCCGCCGAGCCCTTCACCGCCGGCACGACCCTCCAGTCCGTCGCCTCGCCGCTCGGCGGCGGGGGCTATCGCCGGCTCGGCGACGGCCCGGGGTGGCAGCGGGTCGTCCGCACCGAACTGGGCGCCGCCAAGAGCGGCCGCGCCGCGCGCCGTACGCCCCTGTCTTGTTTCGTGCACTTCACCGACCTGCACCTCACGGACGTGCAGAACCCGCAGCGTTACGAGTTCCTGCGCTCCGCCGCCTCCACGGGCTGGCGTCCCCAGGAGGCCCTCACCAACGCCGGCGCCGTCTCCCTGGTCGAGCGGGTCAACGCCCTGCGGCACGGGCCCGCCACCGGCACGCCCATCGGTTTCGTCATGACCACCGGCGACAACACCGACAACAACTCGCGGATCGAACTGGACTGGTTCCTCACGGTGATGAGCGGTGGCCGCTTCACCCCCGACTCCGGCGACCCGGGCCACTACGAGGGCGTCCAGGACTCCGGCCTGAAGGGTTTCTGGCAGCCGGACGGCGCCCTGCGCGACGTCGACAAGGCGCTCGGCTACCCCCGCCTGCCCGGTTTCCTGGCGGCCGCGGTCCGCGAGCTCAACAGCCCCGGGCTGAACGTCCCCTGGTACTCCACCATCGGCAACCACGACCAGCTGTACGGGGGTTCGTACGCCGCCTCGTCCTTCTTCCACGACCTCGCGCTCGGCTCACGCAAGTTGTTCTCGCTGCCCCCGGCCGAGGCCGAAGCCGTCAACGCGTTCCTGCGCGAGGGGCCCGACCCCCAGGGCACCCGCTTCCGCCAGGCCTGGAACCGCTACAAGTCCGGCGCCCGCACCGTCACCCCCGACGAACGCCGGGCACCGGTCACCCCGCGCGGGTACATCGCCGCCCACCTGGACCCGGCGCACGCCGGCGCGGGTCCCGTCGGCCACGGCTACACGACGGCCGAACTCGACTCCGGCCTGCTCCACTACACGTTCCGGATCTCCGGCGGCGTGCTCGGCGTCAGCCTCGACACCACCGACCGGGGCGGCGACTACCGCGGCTCCCTCGGCACGGCCCAGATGGACTGGCTGGACCGGACGCTCACCACGCACGCCGACGACACCGTCCTGGTCTTCAGCCACCACGCCAGCTGGTCGATGACCAACCTGGTCCGCGACCCCGCCCGCCCCAGCGAGCGACGGCACGGTGGCGACGAGGTGCTCGCGCTGCTCCGCAGGCACCGCAACGTCGCCGCCTGGATCAACGGGCACAGCCACAAGAACAAGATCGTCCCGCACGGCACCTTCTGGGAGGTCTCCACCGCCTCCCACGTCGACCACCCGCAGCTGGCCCGGATCGTCGAGCTGACCGACAACCACGACGGCACGCTCTCGCTGCTCTGCACGCTCGTGGAGTCCGCGGCCCCCTACCGCACCGACTTCACCGACCTGTCGCAGACCGGACTCGCCGCCCTCTACCGCGAGCTCGCGTTCAACTCCCCGGGAGCCCGCGCGACGCTCTCCGGCGAGCCGGGCGACCGCAACGTGGAGCTGCTGCTGAAGAAGCGCTGACCGCCGCGCTCACCGCGGGAGCACCACCACCCACGACGCGGGGTTGCGGTCGGCCGCGGCCATCAGGGCCGTACGGACGACGGTGGCCTGCTGCTCCAGGGACTCCCGCAGCTTGCGCGGCGTGATGTGCACGACCGAGATGCCGAGCCGCTCCAGATGCTCGCGCTTGCGGGCGTACTCGCCCCACAGGGCGTCGTCCTCCTGCCGGGGCACGCGGGCGTCGAGCTCCACCGCGACCGCGTGCTCCGGCCAGTACGCGTCCACGCCGCCCAGGTGCGGGCCGCCCGGCAGCCGCAGGTCGACGTTCCACAGCGGATCGGGCAGCCCGAAGCAGCGCACCATCGTGTACAGCCGGTTCTCGGCGATCGCCCGGCCCTCGGCCACCAGCGCGTCGACCGCCTCCACCACGTGCGGCCGGGACAGCAGACGGGCCCGGCTCAGCTCCCCGACCAGCGCCGTCGCCTCGCAGTGGCCGCCGCGCACCGCCTCGGTCAGCACCTGGCGGACCGCCCGGGCGTCGTCCAGCTCCTCCACCGCGTCCGCCAGCGCCCGGGGCAGCGGCGCGCACGGCATGCCCTGCACCTCCCGCGGCCGGGGCAGCGCGGTGGTGCGCACCAGCCCCACGTCGCCCACGGCGCGCAGCCTGCGCTGCCGGGTCACCAGCAGGTCGATCCGGTCCAGGCCGACCAGCGGCGGCACCGAGGAGAAGCGGTGCAGGGCGAGCGCCGCGAGGCCCGTGACCATCGCCTCGCGGCCCGCGTAGAGCAGCGCCGCCCGGACCCGCTCGTCGCCGGTGGGCCGCCCGCGGTGCAGGACGTACACCCGGGGCAGCACCTCCTGCCAGGGGCCGCCGGGGCGGCAGCGCTCGGCCAGCGTCTCGGGGGTGACGCCGTGCTCCCGCAACTGCCGGGCCGACAGCACCGTCGGCCGGGTACGGGAGAGGTGGTCGAGGGGGCGGGGGCTGAGGGGGATGTTGTGGTTCATGCCGGGTGGATTCCCGCATCCCTCAGGGAGCCTAACGGCTGTTACCGTACCGTCGACAAATGCGGACATCCCCGCACTAAAGTTCAGACGTTCGGTTGCCGAGCGGCATTTTTCACCTATTCGAGTGACCGGCCTTGCCTCACCTGCCCCCGGCCCTGGCGATGCTGCCGCACCACCGGGGCCGGGCGGTACCCCACGTACGCCATTGGGGTGACCGGTCACCTGTTCCCTTCCGGGAGGGGGTCTCAGACCGCCGCCGCGTCCCGCTCCTGGGCCCGCAGCGCCCGGGCGAGGTCGTCACGGCACTCGGCGACCAGCCGGCGCAGCGCCGGCGGCGCGTCCGCGTGCCCGCCCAGCCAGGCGTCGGCGGCGTCGAGGGTGGCGGGCCGGTCCTGGTGGTGCGGGAAGAGCCCGCGGACGACGGCCATGCCGATCTCGATCGAGCGCTCCTTCCAGACCCTCCCGATCACGTCGAAGTAGCGGTCCGCGTAGGGGGCGAGCAGCTCGCGCTGGCCCGCCTGGTCGAAGCCCGCGATGGTGGCCTCGACGAGCGCGTTGGACAGCGCGTCGGACTCCACGACCGACGCCCAGCACTGCTCCTTGACGGCCGCGGAGGGCCGCGCCGCCAGGCAGCGCACCTGGTGCCGCTTGCCCGAGGCGGTGTCGTCGCGGGCGAGCTCCGCCGCGACGGCGGCCTCGTCGGCCGCGCCGCCGGCGGCCAGCGCTTCCAGGAAGGTCCAGCGCAGCTCCTGGTCCACCTCGAGCCCGTCGATCTTCCCGGTGCCGTCGAGCAGCCCGCGCAGCACGTCCGCCCCGGCGTCCCCGGAGGCGACGGCCGCGTAGAAGCGGGCCCAGGCCAGCTGGTGGCCGCTGCCCGGGGCCGCCGCGCGCAGCTCGCGCAGCGCGCCGTCCGCCAGCTCCCGCCCGCCCTGCCCGCGCCAGGCGGGTGCCGCGTAGTCGTTCAGGGCCGTACGGGCCTGCATGTGCAGCCCCTGCAGGACGCCGATGTCGGTCTCGGCGCCGGCGAAGCGCAGCACAAGGCCGAGGTAGTCGCGGGCGGGCATCAGGCCGTCGCGGGTCATGTTCCACACCGCGGACCACGCCAGGGCGCGGGCCATGGGGTCGGTGAGCGAGCCCAGGTGCTCCCGGACCGTGGTCAGGGAGTCCTCGTCGAAGCGGATCTTGCAGTAGGTCAGGTCGTCGTCGTTGACCAGCACCAGGTCGGGCCGCTCCGCCCCGGCCAGCTCGCCCACCACCGTGCGCGGGCCCGCGACGTCGGTCTCGGCGCGTGCGTAGCGCTCCACGGTGCCGTCCGGGGTGTGCCGGTAGAGCCCCACCACGACCCGGTGCGGGCGCAGCTCGGGGTGCGAGGGCGCGGCCTCCTGCACCACGGCCAGCTCGGCGATCCGCCCGTCGGCGTCGTACGTCACCTGCGGGGTCAGCGAGTTGACGCCCGCGGTCTGCAGCCAGGACCGGGACCACCCGGCCATGTCGCGCCCCGAGGTCTCGGCCAGCACCGACAGCAGGTCGCCCAGCTCGGTGTTGCCGTAGGCGTGGCGCTGGAAGTAGCGGCGCGCGCCCTCCAGGAAGGCGTCCCGTCCGACGTAGGCGACCAGTTGCTTGAGCACGCTGGCGCCCTTGGCGTAGGTGATGCCGTCGAAGTTGAGCTTGGCGTCCTCCAGGTCGCGGATGTCGGCCGTGACCGGGTGGGTGGAGGGCAGCTGGTCGGCGCGGTAGGCCCAGGCCTTGCGGCGGTTGGCGAAGGTGATCCAGCCCTCCTTGTAGCGGGTGGCCTCCACCAGCGAGAACGCGCCCATGAAGTCGGCGAAGGACTCCTTCAGCCACAGGTCGTCCCACCACCGCATGGTGACCAGGTCGCCGAACCACATGTGCGCCATCTCGTGCAGGATGACGTTCGCCCGGCCCTCGTAGGACGCCTGGGTGACCTTGCCGCGGAAGACGTACTCCTCGCGGAAGGTGACCAGCCCCGGGTTCTCCATCGCGCCGATGTTGTACTCGGGCACGAAGGCCTGGTCGTACTTCCCGAAGGGGTACGGGTAGCCGAAGTGGTCGTGGAAGAAGTCCAGGCCCTGCTTGGTGACGGTGAAGATCTCCTCGGCGTCGAAGTGCCGGGCGAGGCCCTTGCGGCACAGCGCCCCCAGCGGGATCTCCAGCTCGGAACCGTCCGGCAGCGCGCGCCGGTAGGTGTCGTGGACCATGTGGTACGGCCCGGCGACGACGGCCGTGATGTACGTGGAGATCGGGCGGGTCGGCGCGAAGTGCCGGGTCTCGCCGCCGTCGCGGACCTCGGTGACACGCTCGTTGCCCAGCACCACCCAGGACTCGGGCGCCGTGACGGAGAAGGTGAACGGCGCCTTCAGGTCGGGCTGCTCGAAGTCGGCGAAGACCCGGCGGGCGTCGGCGGGCTCGTACTGCGTGTAGAGGTAGACCTCGCCGTCCTCGGGGTCGGTGAAGCGGTGCATGCCCTCGCCCGTCCGGCTGTAGGCGCACTGCGCGTCCACGACCAGGACGTTCTCGGCGGCCAGGTCGTCCAGCGCGATCCGTGTCCCGTCGAAGACCACCGCGGGGTCCAGTTCCCGGCCGTTGAGCGTCACCGACGTGACGGAGGGCGCCAGCAGGTCCGCGAAGCTGGACGCGCCGGGCTCCGTGCAGCGGAACCTGACGGTGGTCACGGACCGGAACGTCGGCTCCTGCGGACGCAGCGCCGACCGCAGGTCGAGGGCGACCTCGTAACCGTCCACGGCCAGCAGCCGTGCCCGCTCTCGGGCCTCGTCACGCGTGAGGTTCTCACCGGGCACGGGGTCTCCATCCTTCGCACGCCGTCGTGGGATCTGTCTTGTGGACGCCACGCATCTTCGCACGTCGGCCCTGACGGCGGCGCACGGGAATGGGGATGGCACCGAGGGCGTTGCGCGTTGCGGACCACGTGTCACCGCATCATGCCCAGAGGAGAGAACCGTGACCGAGACCACGACCACCCCCACCCCGGTGGACTTCTGGTTCGACCCCGCCTGCCCTTGGGCGTGGATGACCTCACGCTGGATGCTGGAGGTGGAGAAGGTGCGCCCCGTCGAGGTGCGCTGGCACGTGATGAGCCTCGCGGTGCTCAACGAGAACCGTGACGAGCTGCCCGAGCAGTACCGGGAGTTCCTGACCACGGCCTGGGGCCCGGTCCGCGTCTGCATCGCCGCCGAGCAGAAGTACGGCAGCAAGGTGCTCGGCCCCCTCTACACCGCGCTGGGCACGCGTATCCACAACCAGGGCCTGGGACACAAGGACCACGACGTCATCGTCGCCGCGCTGGAGGAGGCGGGCCTGCCCGCCGACCTCGCCGACTTCGCCCGCAGCGACGCCTACGACGAGGAGCTGCGCGCCTCCCACCAGGAGGGCATCTCCAAGGTCGGCCAGGACGTCGGCACCCCGGTCATCGCGGTGCCCGGCGCCGACGGCGAGCAGATCGCCTTCTTCGGTCCGGTCGTCACCCCGGCGCCCAAGGGCGAGGCCGCGGCTCGCCTGTGGGACGGCACCCTGCTCGTCGCGTCGACCCCCGGCTTCTACGAGATCAAGCGGACCCGCGACCAGGGCCCGGTCTTCGACTGAGGCTGCCGGTCCGGTTCAAAAGTGCCGGAGCAGTTCGGGAAAGGCCGTCAGCCGCAGCACCCGCCCGTCGGCCGGGTCGAGCTCGGACTGCTCCAGCACCCAGGTGTTCTCGTTGGGGATGAACACCGCGCTCATCCCCGCCTCGCGCGCGGGCAGGATGTCCGACTTCGGGGAGTTCCCGATCATCCAGCTCCTGCCTGGCGCGTAGCCGTACTCCGCCAGCAGGGCGCGGTAGGTGTCCGCGGCCTTCTCCGGCACGATGTGCACCCCGCGGAAGCGGTCGGCCAGCCCCGAGGCGGCCACCTTGCGCGCCTGCTCATCCTCGTCACCCTTGGTGAGCAGCAGCAGCTCGTGGCGGGTGCCCAGCTCCTCCAGCGTGCTCGCCACGCCGGGCATCAGCTCCACCCGGTGCTCCACGAAGGCCACCGCCAGCTCGTCCACCCGCCGGAGCTCGGCCTGCGTGACGGGCCGCTCCCGCAGCCGCTCCAGGAGCTCGCCGAGGCTGCGCAGGAAGACCTTGCTGCCGTAGCCGTGGACGACCGCGTTCGCCGCCTCGATCTCGTTGAGCAGCGCCCTGATCTGCGCGCGGTCCAGGAGGGGATGGTCCACCCAGTCCAGGAAGTCCTCTATCACCCGCTCGAAGACCACGTTGTTCTCCCACAACGTGTCGTCCGCGTCGAAGACCAGTACCTGTCCGGTCAGCCGTGCCTCGTCCATCCCGCGAGCGTATCCAGCACCTGCCGCCGGGGGCCGCGCATTTTCCGCGCGGCGCTACGCGTGCCGTCCGGCGAGGGCCGCGTCCAGCTCCGCGCGGGACGGCGGATCGGCGCCCACTCGCGTGCAGTTGAGCGCCGCGGCCGTGACGCAGCGCTCCAGTACCGCGGCGAGCTCCTCCCGCGAGGCCGGGACGCCTTCGCCGGCGATCGCGTCGAGCAGCGCCGCCTGGAAGGCGTCGCCCGCGCCGATGGTGTCGACGACGTCGACCTCGGGCGCGGCCACCCGTACCAGGGCGCCGTCGGTCACCGCGAACGCGCCGTCCGGACCCAGCGTGACGACCGCGAGCCGCGGCCCCTCGGCGAGCAGCGCCCGGGCGGCCTCCTCCGGGGCGAGCCGCGGGAAGAGCCAGGCCAGGTCGGCGTCACTGGCCTTGACCACGTCCGTGACCCCGGCCAGCCGCAGGCACGCCCGGCGGTAGGCGAGCCGGTCGGGCTGGACGGCCGGCCGCACGTTGAGGTCGGCGACGACGGTGCGCCCCGGCAGGGCGTGCAGGTCGCGGCAGAGTTCCAGCACCCGCGTCGCACCCGGTTCGACCACCGCGGCGAGCGAACCGGTGTGCAGCACCGCGGTGTCCGCGGGCAGCGGCAGCCGCTCCGGGTCCCATGCGGCCAGGAAGTCGTAGGAGGCGGAGCCGTCCCGGTCCAGGTAGGCCATCGCCAGTGTGGTGCGCCCGGCCGGGCTCGTGGCGCGGACGACCTCGACCCCGGTGGACTCCAGGTGCGCCCGCACCAGCTCGCCGGGCGGGTCGTCGCCCCACGTGGTGACCAGGGTGGTGGGCCGCCCGAGCCGGTGCAGGCCGACCGCGACGTTGGCCGGGCTGCCGCCCGGCACGGGGGTGACCTGCCGCTCCCCGGAACGCCACAGCAGGTCGACGAGGACCTCGCCGACGACGCCGACGCGGGAGGGGGAGGACGGAGCGCTCATGCGGGCAGCATAGGAGGCCGTCGTACGGGCGCCGGAGCGGTGTCGGAGCGGTGCCGGACCCGGCCGGTGGCGCTGCTCCGGCGGCGATTGGAGAAACCCCACTAAGGCCCGGGTGACGAAGCTCACGCCCGGCGCCGCATCCTTGTAGGAAGCCGACCAACGCCGTGATCAGGCCTTTGTGATCGGCGGACGATGATCGGCGGGGGCGACGCGGGTTAACGTCACGGTGTCCCGAACCGACCCTCACCCCGCGGAGTCACCCGATGGCCAGCGCAGTTCCCGCCGCTTCCGCCGTACGGACCCACCCGGTCCTCGCCGACCTCATCCCCGCTTCGCGGTTGCGCGACGCGGCCCTCGTCACCGGTGGCGCCGTACTGACCGGTCTGGCCGCGCAGTTGTCGGTCCCGGTTCCCGGGTCGCCGGTGCCCGTGACGGGCCAGACCTTCGCCGCGCTGCTGGTGGGCACCGCCCTCGGGGCTCGCCGCGGCTTCCTGGCGCTCGCGCTGTACGCGGTCGCCGGTGTCGCCGGCGTGCCGTGGTTCGCGGAGGGTTCGTCGGGCGCGGCGGCGCCGAGCTTCGGTTACATCCTCGGCATGGCGCTGGCGTCGGCGCTCGTGGGCGCGCTGGCCCGGCGGGGCGCGGACCGCAGCGTGTGGCGGATGGCCGGCGTCATGGTGGCCGGCAGCGCCGTCACCTACGCCGTGGGCGTCCCCTACCTCGCGCTGGCCGCGCACCTGACGCTGGGCCAGGCCGTGGCGCTGGGCCTGACGCCGTACCTGATCGGCGACGCGGTGAAGGCCGCCCTCGCCATGGGCGCGCTGCCCGCCGCCTGGAAGCTGGTCGGCCGGCGCGGCTGACCCGCTACGACCTGCGGCGCACCCGGGTGGGGGCGGGGCGAAGGCCCCGCCCCCACCCGTTCTCCGTCAGTGCCGCGGTGCCGGCCCGCGCCGGGTCAGCCACAGGCCCGCGCCGCCCGCCGCCAGCAACAGGCCGCCGCCCAGCAGGAGGACGGCCGTGCGGCCGGGAGCGCCGGTGTCCGGCAGCGTGCCGGGCGCGGAGGGACTGGCGCCCGCGGAGGTGTCGGGGCCGAAGGGCACGTTGTCGGTGCCCAGCAGCAGCGGGGTGTCGGGTGCGTTCGGCGTGGGCTTGCTGGTGCCGAACGGGACCGGTCCCTGCTGCCACAGCAGGGTGCCGGTGTCGCCGAGCATCACGGGCAGGCAGATCTTGCCCTTGCCCTGGAGGTCGTAGGTCGCGGACACGGTGTATGTCTTGCTCTTCCCCGCGGCCAGTTTTCCGACGGCGCAGCTGAATCCGCTGTTCGAACCGTCCGGGAGTTGTGCCTTCGGAATCGGGTCGCAGCCCTGCACGGCGGTCACCGCGAGGGCGTCGAAACCGACCACCGCGGGAGCGGCCGCCGCGGCCGTCGCCGTCACCGTCGTTCTGCTCACCGCGCCGCGCACCGGCCATCGCGAGGGCCCCGTGGTCGCGGGCACCAGCCGTCCCCCGTCCACCGGAGCCACCTCGTCCACGGGGACGTCCACCGGCGCGCCCGCCCCCGGGGAGCGCAACGAGACCGGCTTCGCCTGGGAGCCGCCGCGGGGCTGGACGCGCAGCGCCAAGAGCCCGTCCAACGTCCACTACCACGCCCCGGACGGACAGCAGGAGATCGCCGCCTCGTACGCACTCGCACGGGGCGGCGATCTCCTGGAGCAGTGGCGCGCCTTCGAGGCCGGTTCCCACGACGTGCCCGGCTACCGGAAGACCCGGCTGGAGCGGACGTCGTTCCGCGGTCGTCCCGCCGTCGTGTGGGAGTACGCCTTCACCCAGGCCGGCGCGCCCTGGCGGGCACGGCAGCTCGGCTTCACCGAGGGGGGCAAGTCGTACCAGCTGAACGTCTGGTACGCGGCTTCGGCCGGGTCCGCCGCGCTGGCCGCCTACGACCGGGTGGGGGAGTCCTTCCGGCCCTTGTGAAGCAGTTGGCGCACCACCGCGACGGCGACCACGCCGAGCCCCACCAGCACCGAGACGACCACCTGGTCCCGGCCGCCGCCGTCGGCGGTGTCGGTGAGCATGTAGCCGAGCACGAACACGATCATCGCGATCGTCGCCCAGGTCAGGTACGGGTACAGCCACATCCGCACCCGCAGCCGCTCCGGGGCCTCCTTCAGGATGATCTTCCGCATGCGCAGCTGCGAGAAGCAGATCACCAGCCACACGAACAGCGCGATCGCACCGGAGGCGTTGAGCAGGAAGAGGAAGACGGTGTCGGGGTACTTGTAGTTGAAGAAGACCGCGACGAAGCCGAAGACGACCGAGCCCAGGATCGCCGCCTGCGGCACACCGCGCCTGGTGGTGCGGGCGAACGCCTTGGGCGCGTCACCGCGCCGGCCCAGCGAGAAGGCCATGCGCGAGGCCGTGTAGAGGCCGGAGTTGAGGCAGGACAGCACGGCCGTGAGCACGATCACGTTCATGATCTGTCCGGCGTGCGCGATGCCGATCGAGTTCAGCGCGGCGACGTAGGAGCCGTCCTTGATGATCGACGGGTCGTTCCACGGCAGCAGCGACACCACGATGAAGATCGAGCCGAGGTAGAAGACGCCGATCCGCCAGATCACGCTGTTGGTGGCCTTGGTGACCGCGCGCTCCGGGTCGGCGGACTCGCCGGCCGCCAGTGTGACGATCTCGCTGCCCATGAAGGAGAACACGACCAGCAGCACACCGGTGAGGATCTTGCCGGGGCCGTTGGGGAGGAAGCCGCCGTGCGCGGTGAGGTTGTCCAGCCCCGCGGCGTCGTCGTGGCTGCCGGGCAGCACGCCGAGGACCGCGAGCGCGCCGAGCACGATGAAGCCGGCGATGGCCACGACCTTGATCCCGGCGAACCAGAACTCGAACTCGCCGTAGGAGGCCACCGAGGCCAGGTTGGTCGCGGTGAGCACGACCATCACGATCAGCGCCCAGCCCCACTGCGGCACGGCCGGGACCCAGCCCTCCAGGATCTTGGCCCCGGCGGTCGCCTCGACCGCCAGCACCACGACCCAGAAGAACCAGTACAGCCAGCCGATGGAGAAGCCCGCCCAGCGGCCCAGCGCGCGGTCGGCGTAGGCGGAGAAGGAGCCGGAGGTGGGGTTCGCGGCCGCCATTTCGCCAAGCATGCGCATGACGAAGACGACCATGGTGCCGACGAGGGCGTACGACAGGAGGATGCCGGGACCGGCGGCGGCGATGCCGGACGCGGAGCCGACGAAGAGGCCGGCGCCGATCACGCCGCCGATCGCGATCATCGACAGGTGGCGGTTCTTGAGCCCGGCCTTCAGGCCCGAGCCGTCCTGCGGTTCCGTCGTGGCCTCGTGGGCCGCAGCGGTGGAGCCGGCCACTGGGGTGGGGGGACGTGTACTCATGGGGTGGCATGAAACAGGGCCCGGCGCGGCCGGGGAACCTTTGATTCCGTTTTGTTGTCTTATCCTCAAGCCACCCTCAAATCCCCCTCACGCAGCACCCACGGCATGTCGCCCAGCGTGCCCGTGCGACACTCGTCCGTATGCGCGTGTACCTCGGTTCCGACCATGCCGGCTTTGAACTCAAGAACCACCTCGTGGAGTGGCTCGAGGCCAACGGGCACGAGCCCGTCGACTGCGGCCCGCACATCTACGACGCCCAGGACGACTACCCGCCGTTCTGCCTGCGCGCCGCGGAGCGCACCGCCGCGGACCCCGGCTCCCTCGGCATCGTGATCGGCGGCTCGGGCAACGGCGAGGCCATCGCGGCCAACAAGGTCAAGGGCGTCCGGGCCGCGCTCGCCTGGAGCCAGGAGACCGCGACCCTCGGCCGCGAGCACAACGACGCCAACGTCATCAGCGTCGGCGCCCGCATGCACACCACCGACGAGGCCACCAAGTTCGTCGAGGTCTTCCTCGGCACGCCCTACTCGGGTGAGCCGCGCCACACCCGCCGCATCGACATGCTCACCGCGTACGAGACCACCGGCGAGCTGCCCCCGATCCCGCCGCACCACCCGCAGGAGGGCTGATCCGGGCATGCCCGAGGGGCATACGATCCACCGCCTCGCCGCGGACCACGAGGCACGCTTCGCCGGCCGGGTGGTCCGCGCGAGCAGTCCGCAGGGCAAGTTCTCCGACGGCGCCGCCCTCCTGGACGGCGCCGTGATGGAGTCCGCGGAGGCCCACGGCAAGCACCTCTTCCTGGGGTTCGGCCCGGTCGGCTGGGTCCACGTCCACCTCGGGCTGTATGGGAAGTCCGGTTTCGGCACCGGGCCGGGCGGGGCCCCCGTCGGCCAGGTCAGGCTGCGCCTGGCCACCGACGAGCACCACGCCGACCTGCGCGGGCCGACCGCCTGCGAGCTGATCACCGGGGCCGAGAAGCAGGCCATACACGACCGGCTCGGCCCTGACCCGCTGCGGCCCGCCAACACCGGGGAGCGCGCCTGGGCCCGCATAGCACGCAGCCGCACCAGCATCGCCGCACTGCTGATGGACCAGAAGGTCGTCGCGGGCGTCGGCAACGTCTACCGCGCCGAGGTCCTCTTCCGCCACGGCGTCGACCCGTACCTGGCGGGACGCGACCTGGACCGCGCGCGGTGGGACGCGATCTGGGCCGATCTGGTGGCCCTGATGCGCGAGGGCGTGCGGAACAACCGCATCGACACCGTCCGCCCCGAGCACACCCCCGAGGCCATGGGCCGTCCGCCGCGCATCGACGACCACGGCGGCGAGGTCTACGTCTACCGCCGTGCGGGGATGCCGTGCCACGTCTGCGGCACCGAGGTGCGCGCCGCCTCCCTGGTGGCGCGCAACCTCTTCTGGTGCCCCGTCTGCCAGCCCGTCCGGGGCTGACGCCCCGCTCGGACCAGGGGCCGGCCGGGGACACGCCCAAGGGAGCGCCCCGGCCGGTGGACACGGGCCCGAGCGGGGACCTAGAAGCCGTGCGGCAGCCAGGGGGCGACGTCGCCGCCGAAAGCCACCGTGGCCTCCCGCAGCGCGCCCTGCCGCAGTTCCCGCACGCGTCCCGCCCGCGCCAGTGCGGTCAGCGAGACGTCGCCCAGGTAGGCCGCGCCCAGCTCGCGCACCGACAGCGCCAGGTCCGCGGTGTCCGTCGTCCGCTCGCACGTGGCGCCCTTGGCGTCGCCGCCGAGCCGCCAGCGGCCCTCGTTCCAGGGGCAGAACGGGTCCGAGACCTCCAGTACGACGTCCAGCGGGGCAGCGTAGGTACGGGCCGACAGGGCCGCGCCCACCTCGACCGGGCGCAGCAGCAGGCCGTCCCTGACGCGCACGCCGCAGCGGCGCACGTCGTCGACCAGGTGCAGGACCGGGTCGTCGGCGGGACGGTTGCGCGCGGTGATGCGGCAGGTGAGGTCGATGCCGAACAGGTAGTGCCACAGGGCGGCGTATGTGTCCGGATCCAGTGCCTCCAGGTCGCGCAGCACCACCGTTCCGTCCGGTCCGGCCGCATTCCAGGCGGACTTCACCGCGTAGCGCGTGTAGCCCCGCACCTCCCCGTCGCGCTCGGCGACCACGCAGAGCAGTTTCGACGCGCCGTCCCGGAACGCCTCCGGGTCGAGCACGCCCTTGCGCTCCCAGTTAGGCCGCCGCTCCAGCATGCCCGGCCGGGTGGGCACCTGCCGCGCGTAGACTTCCTCGCAGGCCGCCAGGGCCTCCTGCGGGTCGGCGAAGCGCAAGGTGACCCCGTCGGCGCCCGCGGGCACGGTGAGGCCGGCGCGCAGGGTGTCGACCTCCAAGGTCGTCTGGCGGGTGGCGACCTCGTAGCCGTACCGGCCGTAGATCGCCGGCTCGGACGCCGTGAGCACCGCAAGGGGCTCGCCCCGTTCGTGCACCTCGTCCAGCTGCCGCCGCATCATCGAGGTCAGCAGCCCGCGGCGGCGGTGCGTCGAGGCGACGCTGACCATGGTGACGCCCGCCGCCGGGACCACGGCGCCGCCCGGCACCGCCATGCGGAAGGAGAACGCCCCCGCGGTGCCGACGACCTCCGCGCCGTCCCAGGCCGCGATCGACCGGGAGAACTCGGTCACCCCGCGGTCGAACTCCCGCTCCTCCGCCGGCCAGACCGCGCTGCCGAACGCGCGTTCCAGCGTGCTGAACCACTCGTCCCACTGTTCGGACTCGAGAACCCGCAACTCCACCGTCATGTGCCCTGCCTACCAGTCGCCCCAAGGGCGGGCGAACGGTTTTCGCCGGTCGTGGCGGCGAATCGGCGCACCATGAGGGGCACCTCCGATGCGGAGAACGGGTGAGGGTGGATAGGGTCGCCGGGAACATGGCACGACGCCCGGTAGGAGACGGATTCGGGGCCCGGTGGCGCAGGACGGTCCACCGGGCCCGCGTAGGCCTGCGCAAATCCGCCGTGGACTACTTCCGCGGCGACGCGGCCGACTGGCTCGCCCTGACCGTCCTGACGATCAGTGTCCCGCTGATCGCCTGGGCCACGGTGCTGGCGCCGCAATGGTGCCCGCCCACCACCCTGGTGCTGCCCGTCCTCGTCGGCGGCCTGCTGCTGCGCCCCTCCAGCCTTCTGCTGCTGTACGGGGCGAGTGCCGCCGCGATGGTCGTGGAGTCCGCCGTCCTCGGCCCGTACCGCGACGGCGTCGGCCGGGTGACCCCGGGCACCGTGCTGGTGGTGGCGGCCGTGGCCCTGGCCGGGCTGATCGTCGCGCAGTTCCGCGCCCGGGTCGGCGTGCCCTGGATGCGCGGCGGCACGATGCTCTTCGACCTGCGCGAGCGCATCCGGGTGCAGAGCAGGCTGCCGAGGCTGCCCGACGGCTGGCACGCCGAGATGGCGCTGCGGCCGGCCGGCGGCCAGTCCTTCTCCGGCGACTTCGTGGTGGCCACCCGCACCTCGGGCGGGCGGATCCTGGAGGCCGTCCTCACCGACGTGTCGGGCAAGGGCATGGACGCCGGCTCCCGCGCCCTGCTGCTCTCCGGCGCCTTCGGCGGCCTGCTCGGCTCACTGCCGCCGCACGCCTTCCTCACCGCCGCCAACGGCTACCTGCTCCGGCAGAACTGGGACGAGGGCTTCGCCACCTCCGTCCACCTGGTGCTGGACGTGGAGACCGGCGACTACGAGCTGCTCTCCGCGGGCCACCTGCCGGGCATGCAGCTCAGCGCGGGCACCGGCCGCTGGGAGGAGAAGGCGGCCGAGGGGCCGCTGCTGGGGGTGTACGACGGCGCCGAGTTCAACAGCGTGAAGGGCACGCTGCGCTCCGGCGACGTCCTGCTGCTCTTCACCGACGGCCTGGTCGAGGCCGCCGGCCGCGACATCACCGAAGGCATCGACCGGCTCATCGGCGAGGCCGACCGGTACGTCGCCCACGGCTTCCGCGGCGCGGCCTGGCAGCTGATCGAGGCGGTCGCCAAGGACGTCAACGACGACCGCGCCCTGCTCATCGTGTGCCGGGACTAGCCGCCGGCCGGAACGCCCAGGACATCTTCGGCTCCATCGCGAAGCGGAACAGCCGCTGCACCGCAGGGGTGCACAGCGCGGTGACCACCACGACGGCGATCGCGGTGACCACGACCTGGCCCAGCGGGGTGTGGATCCAGGCCTGGTCGTACCAGCTGCCGAAGCGGGAGCCCTTGGCGAGGAAGCCGTGCAGCAGGTACCCGTAGAGCGTGCCGGCGCCGAGGGCCGTGAACCACATGCGGCGGCGCGGCACCCAGGCGAAGAAGCACACCGTCAGCGCCAGGGAGCAGCAGAACAGCGCCAGCGTCATGACGGGCCCCGTCCACCAGGGCGCGCCCAGCTCCTGGGCGCTCGTGCGGTGGTAGAGCCAGGCCCGGTCCATCCGGGGCGCCACCCAGTAGGAGACGACCAGCGCGGCGAGCCCCACCGGAACGGACAGCACGCGCACCACCCGGCGCCGGGCGAGGTGGAAGTGCTCCGCCTTCAGGCACATGCCGAGCACGAAGAAGGGCAGGAACTGCAGGACGCGCTGGAGTTCCAGGTCGTCGCCGATGGTCGGGGTGACGGACGCGAGGGCCGCGATCACCAGGGCGACGGCGACCGGCTGCCGGACGATGCGCCAGATGGGGGCGGTGAGGCGCCAGATGAAGAGGGCGGCGAGGAACCAGGTGAGGTACCAGGGGTCGAGCAGGCTGAGCGGTTGCGGCGCCGCGTCGTCGGCCCAGTTCCTGAAGAGCGAGTAGGCGGCCTCGAAGAGCAGGTACGGGACGGCGATGCCGGTGATCAGTCTCCTGACGCGGTCCGGGCGGGCGTCGAAACTCTTCGAGAAGTAGCCGGAGATGACGATGAAGGCCGGCATGTGGAACGCGTACACGAGGATGTAGAGCGCGCCGGCGGCCCTGCTGTGCCCGGTGAGCGGTTCCCAGGCGTGGCCCATCGCGACCAGGACGATCGCGAGGTACTTGGCGTTGTCGAAGAACGGGTCGCGCCCGGCGGAGGGCGCGGAGGCGGTGGCGGGGGCGGCGGACCCCGCGGGGGCGGCCGGCCCGGGGGCGGGGGCGGCTTCCGTGCGGGGAGCGGGGAGAACGGAATTCCCGGTCTGGGTCCTGCCGGGGGACAGGGTGTTCGTGCGGTGGGGCTGGAACATTTGATGCACCATAGCGGGCGCCTCTGCCTGAGTAAATTCTCGATCGGAATGGCGGTAGCGGCGCTGCTACCCCGGAATGCATGTGTCATGCCACTGCCCGTTCCGTGACGCTATGGGCAGTCATATAAGGGTTGAACGGGGCATATCGGCACACGGGTTGGCGTCTGTGCAGGTTTTTTGATGATCGTTTGTGTGGCAAGTGCATGTGCGGGGAAATAGTTTGGGGGAAATTCACTCGAACGTGCCGTGCAATTGCGAGATTGTCCTCATCCGAAGTGATCAGAAGTGATCGCGATGTCCTGCGTCACAGGTGTGCGACCCCGGCGCGCGGGGAAGAGGTGTCCCGCGGGGTCACGGTGGCAGGTGGCAGGTGGCACGATGGACGTCGCGGGGGTGCGGCTGCGTTGCTCCCCCGGAACGGTGAGGCGTCAGACCGAGGATGTGATCCCCAGTGGCCATCTCCCTGTCCGTGGTGCTGTTGTTGGCGATCATCATGATCGTCCTGATAAGGGGCAAGACGCTCAAGGTTGGTCCGGCCATCGTCGCCGCGCTCTTCGGCTTCTTCCTTGCCTCCACGGGCATGGCGCCGGCGATCAACAAGTTCCTCGACTCGTTGGCGGACACCATCAACCAGATAAACCTCTGAGCGGTCCCCGTCACATGGCACAGGTCACCCGTCACCCGGCGCGGTGGCCGCGCCGAGTGACGGGGAGTCAGGCGACGGCCGGTGTGCGGTCCTCGGCCGTCCCGATGATGCGGCGCAGCGCGGCGGCCCGCTCCTGCGGGTCCCGGGCGGACAGCAACGCCGCCAGTACGGCGATGCGGGCCTGCCCCGCGCGCAGCGTCCCGGCCAGCACACCGCCGGCCGCGGCGAGGTCCACCGCGCCGCCCCCGGTGTACATCGGCGCCACCGGCCCGGCCGCCACCCGGGTGCTCACGGCGACCAGCACCCCGGCGTCGACCGCGCGGCGGACCGCCGCCACGAAATCGGGCGTCGCGTTGCCCGCGCCGGTGCCGACCAGCACGATGCCCTGGGCCCCCGCACCCAGCGCGGCCTCGAAGAGCACGGGGTCGGCGTCCACGTGGTGCATGACGACGTCGACGCGCGGCGCCGTGACGTGTGCGTCCGGCAGCGGCAGCGCCGTGGCACGCGGCCGGGGGGCGCCCCAGGCGATCTCGCCGAACTTCACCCGTCCCAGCGGCCGGCCCGAGGGGTCGGCGAAGGCCTGGACGTCCAGGGTGTGCGCCTTGACCGTGCCCTGGGCGGCGTGCACGAAGCCGCCGAAGGTGATGACCACGCCGATGTCCTCGCCGGTCGCGGCGGTCAGCAGCGCGTCGTAGAGGTTGCCCGCCGCGTCCCCGTCCACGGCGTCCAGCGGGAGCTGGGCGCCGGTGAGGACCACCGGGCGCCGGTCGCCGTGGTGGAGGTCCAGGAGGAAGGCGGACTCCTCCATGGTGTCGGTGCCGTGGGTCACCACGACGCCGTCCACGCCCGGGTCCGCCAGCACCTCGTGGACGGTCCGCAGCAGTTCCAGCTGGTGGGCGGAGGTCAGCCGCGAGCTGTTCACCGTGAACAGGTCGCGCACGGTCACCTCGACGCCCTCGGGGACCGCGCCCGCCGCCAGCACCTCGTGGCCGGCGGCCTCGGCCGCGTACCCGGCCCCCTGCCACCGGCTGGCGATCGTGCCGCCGGTGCCGATCACGACGATGTGCTTCACGTGTCCCTCACTCGCGTGTTCGTCTGACTCCTCCGCGGCAAGGATATGCGGTGAACCCCGGCATCGGATTGCCAATCAGCCCGCGTAGATCGCCCAAGCGTGGTATCTATCGCCCTCATGGATGCCATCGACAGAAGAATCTTGCGTGAGCTCCAGGCCGACGGCCGGCTCACCAACCAGGAACTGGCCGCCCGCGTCGGCCTCACCCCCTCCCCGTGCCTGCGCAGGGTGCGCCAGCTGGAGGAGGACGGGGTGATCCAGAGCTACCGGGCCGTCGTCGACCCGGCCGCCGTCGGCCGCGGTTTCGAGGTCTTCGCCTCCGTCGAGGTACGGCGGGACCGCGAGTCCGTCGCCGCCTTCGAGGAGCAGGTGCAGGCCATCCCCGACATCGTCGAGGCCTATCGGCTCTACGGCGCGCCCGGCTGCCTGCTGCGGATCGCGGTGGCCGACAGCGACGCCTACGAGCGCTTCTGGACCGAGAAGCTGATCGCCCTGCCGGGCGTGAGCGAGGTGAACTCGCAGATGATCATGAAGCGGATCAAGGGCCCGCAGGGCGTGCCGGTCGGCTAGGGCCGGGGTTCGCCGGGGTCCGGGTTCAATGGGCCGGTGGACTACCAGCGTTTCCTCGAACAGGCCATGGCCGCGGCCCTTCCGGAGCTCGGCCGCGGCAAGGTCGCCGACTACATCCCCGCCCTCGCGGCCGCCGAGGCCGGTGCCTTCGGCATGGCCCTGGCCACCGTCGGGGGCGAGGTCCACGGCGTCGGGGACTTCGCCGAGCCGTTCTCCGTCCAGAGCGTCTCCAAGCTCTTCACGCTCGCCCTGGCGCTCCACCACGGCGGCGACGCCCTGTGGCGCCGTGTCGGCCGCGAGCCCTCCGGCAACCCCTTCAACTCGCTCATCCAGCTGGAGACCGAGCAGGGCATCCCGCGCAATCCCTTCATCAACGCCGGAGCCCTGGTCGTCACCGACGCCCTGCTGACCCTCACCGGCGACGCCTCGGGCGCGGTACGCGAACTGCTGCGCGCCGAGTCGGGCAACCCGGCCCTGACCACCGCCCTGGCGGTCGCCGCCTCCGAGGCCGCCCACGGCCACCGCAACGCCGCCCTGGCGCACTTCCTCGCGCACTTCGGCAACCTGCACAACCCCGTGGACACCGTCCTGGAGCACTACTACGGCCACTGCGCCCTCGAGGCCTCCTGCCGCGACCTCGCCCTTGCGGGCGGCTTCCTCGCCCGGCACGGACTGCGCGCCGACGGCGGCCGGCTGCTGTCCCGCACCGACGCCAAACGCCTCAACGCCGTGCTGCTCACCTGCGGCACCTACGACGCCGCGGGGGAGTTCGCCTACCGCGTGGGCCTGCCCGGCAAGAGCGGCGTCGGCGGGGCCATCCTCGCCGTCCTCCCTGGCCGGGGCGCCCTGTGCGCATGGAGCCCCGGCCTCGACCCGGCCGGCAACTCCGTCGGCGCCATGGCGGCCCTCGACGCGTTCACCACCGCCACCGGGCTGTCGGTGTTCTAGACGGAGCCCGGGGCGCGGCCCAGCGCGTCCCGCACCGCCTCCTCGGAGCGCGCGACCACCGCCGTGCCGTCCTCGGCGGTGATGATGGGACGCTGGATCAGCCGCGGGTGCGCCGCCAGCGCGCCGATCCAGCGGTCCCGCTCACCCGGCCCGCGCGGCCACTCCTTCAGTCCCAGTTCCTTCGCCTCGGCCTCCTGGGTCCGCACGATGTCCCACGGCTCCAGCCCGAGCCGCTCCAGCACCGCCCGGATCTCGTCCGCGTCGGGCGGATCCTCCAGGTAGCGCCGCACGGTGTACTGCGCGCCCTCGTCGTCCAGCAGGTGCAGCGCGGAGCGGCACTTCGAGCACGCGGGGTTGATCCAGATCTCCATGCCGCCAATGTAGTGAGGCGCTCAGCGGTCGTCGCGCCCGTCGTCGCGCAGTCTGCGCCAGATGCGGGTGCGGTGGAGCACGTAGACGGCGACGGACAGGACGAGCGCCTGCAGCCCCACGGCGAGCAGCCAGAAGACGACCTTGCTCTCCAACTCGTCGGTCACGTAGGTGAAGTTCATGCCGAAGAAGCCGGTCAGGAAGGTCAGCGGAAGGAAGATCGTCGACACGATGGCCAGCCGGTTGATCACACCGTTCTGCTCGCCGGACACCAGGGAGGAGTAGCTGGCGAACGCCCGCCGGGCGGCGTCCTGGAGCGACTCGATGCTGGAGAGCACCATCCGCGCGGCCCGCTGGTACGAGGCGGCCAGCCGCTGCCGCTCCTCCGGGAAGCTGCCGCTCATCATCCGCCGGGTGATGGTCTCGTCGGTCGCCTGCAGGTATGGCAGCAGGGCGTGGTGCAGCAGCGCCGCGCGCCGCCGCAGCTGTGCCAGCCGGTACACCTGCTGCGGGTTCCGGCTCTCGAACATCTCGTCCTCGAGGTCCTCCACCTGCAGCAGCGCTTCCAAGGCGGACTTGCGGAAGGTCTCCAGGGCGTCCTCCAGCAGCAGGAAGAGCGCGGCGGTGGTGTCCGCGGGCCGTTCGTGCGGCAGCCGGGGGATGAACCGCCCGACGAGCGTGTTCGGCCCCCGGTGGACCGTGACCAGGTACCGCCCGGTCACGAAGACGTGGAGGTGGGCGACCTCGTCGTCCTCGATGACCGGTACGACGAACCGGGCGTTGTCCCCGTGGAACTCCGCCCGCGCGCTTTCGCCCTCCCTGCCCAGCCACGCCAGGTCCTCGGCCTCCAAGCCGAGTTTGTGGGCGATCGGCGCCTCGTCGGGCCGTCCTTCCCCGGGCACCTCGATGTCCACGAGCAGGAAGCGCGACGCCGCGAGCCGCTCCCGCGCCTCCGACACGGCGGCGCGGGCGACGGTGCCCTCGGGCATCGACACCACCGTAACGATCATCGTTCCTCACCGTGGATCACCGGCACACCTCCCAGCCTGCGCAGACTCCGGCGTCCACGCATGCGGAGGTGCCCGGTCCAGGGGATCCGCGGTACCGGCGGGCCGTCTTCTAACCAGCCCCCGGTCACATGTCAAGCCCCGAAATGCAGCGACGTGACGCGGGCGGAACGCCGGGGCTTACTGGAGTCAAGAGGTCGCGCAATACCGACCGAAAGGAACCACCGGGACATTCCCCCCGGTGCCGGAATACCCGAAAAGGGGTCGTCCGGAATCCCCGCCCCGCATCGCCTGAGGAGAACCGCCATGTCCCGCACCCGCAAGATCGTCATGCTGACCGCCGCCACCACCCTCGCCGCCGGTGGCGCCCTGCTCCCGACCAGCGCGTTCGCGGCCGCCCCCGCCCATGTCAGCGCCGTCCAGGCCGCACCCCAGCAGCACAGCCTTCACGTCAGTGACGGCGGCGGGGTGAACAACAACATCCCCCTCTTCAACAACACCGGTGGCTTCTTCGGGGGCCAGGTGAACAACAACATCCCGGTCTTCAACAACGGTGGCGGTGGTCTCTTCGGGGGCCAGGTGAACAACAACATCCCGGTCTTCAACAACGGCGGTGGCGGTCTCTTCGGGGGAGGGGTGAACAACAACATCCCGGTCTTCAACAACTGACCCCTGAGCTCACCCCCCTGGCGCGGCCGGCCCTCCACCCCGGCCGCGCCACTCCGTTGGGGTGGCCCGGCAAGTGGCCCGCGCGTCCAGGGGCTTCGTCCGGGCGGTCCCATCCCGATCCCCGCTGGTCGCGGCTGCCAGTCGAGGGAGCCGGGCGGGCGGCAGGGGCGAACCCGGGAGCAGGCCGGTCGGATGGCCGGGGGTGACGGACTTGGCCGGGCCCGCCCGCAGTCTTGGAGACGAACGTGTGAGCGCCGGGGCGTGATGCGGTGGAGGTGCCGCCCGGGGAGCCTCCCGTATACGTCGAGCCCATCCCGGAGTACCGGCGGCAGGGTGGCCGTGGTGCTCCTCGATGAGGACCCGGCTGTACTCCCCTTCCGACGAAGCGCAACGTCGGCGTCCTCGGCTTCGTCGACGAGCGCGACGCCGATCCGGTGCTTGCTCGGCACGGGACGGGGCGGTCGCGAGGGTCACCTTGCGCACCCGGGAGCGGCCGGCGGTGCTGAGGCCGTGCCGAGGGATGCTCGTACTGCACACGCTGCTGTGGCCGGAGGAGATCCGCGAGCCAGGTGACCTGTCCTCGGCGGCCCCGGTGACCGAGCGGGAGCTGGAGCTCGCAGAACTGCTGACGGACCAGCTGGCAGGGGTCAAAATCGGCGATCTACCCGACGGTTAGGCGGCAGCGCTTGAGCAGCTGGGAGCCGCGAAGCTGACCGTCGCGGGGCTGCAGGAGCCGGAAGAGCCGGTATCAGCGGTGGATTTGATGGCGGCGCTGGAGGAGAGCCCGGGAGGCGTGCTTGTGCCAGCGCCGCCACGCACGGCAGAGCAGTTAACCCTTGGCCGGCGGCCCACCGTGCCCGTTCGATGTCCGGCCACGCCGGCAGAGGACAACCGCGGTGCCCGGGCTCCCGTCTGCCGGGCCTGGCCCAATGCCCCCGGTTGCGCGTAGACGCCACCAGCAGAGTGAACCAGGCGCGCCCCATAACTCCTTTGGCTCTCCGCGCATATGCCCTTTATAGGATCATTGCTAGCTTTTGGCTGGTGAGCAGCGGTTTGTCGCTTCCTTCGGTGAGCACTTGCTCGCCGGCCCCCTTTGGTTTGGGACCGCTGATTTGGCACGCGACTGAGGTTCGGCGACCGGAGCTCACTACCCAAGTTCGAAGTCCCCTCGCAGGGGTGGCCGGGCTCGGCCACAAGAAAGGGTCTCTCCCTATGTCAGAGGATTCCGTCCTGGCCTCTCCGCCAGGCAGGCGACGTATACGCCTACACAAGGGGCTCAAGGCGCCAATGCTCCTGATCCCCATCGCTGTGCTGATGGCGACGCTCACCATGATCACGACCCTCGCCCACGCCGTATCACCTCCGGCGGTGGGACTGGGAACCGCCAAGACCTACGGGGTCCTGGCCGGATCAACGGTCACCAACACGCTCGGAACCATCATCATCGGGGATCTGGGGCTCAGCCCCGGCACCTCGGTGACGGGCTTTCCGCCCGGACGTGTCATCGGAGCGACGCACGTAGCCGACGCTGTCGCCGGTCAGGCGAAGTCAGACTTGGTCACCGCCTACAACGACGCGGCCGGCAGGCCGTCCGACGGCGTCGCGGGACCCCAGCTCGACACCCAAGCCTATTTTCCCGGCGTCTACTCCGCCGGGACGGCGCTGGATCTCGCCGTCAACGGGACTGTCACTCTCGACGCACAGGGCGACCCCAACGCCGTCTTCATCTTCCAGGTCGGCTCCACCCTGGTCATGAACGTGGGGAGCACCGTCCGGCTCATCAACGGAGCGCAGGCCTGCAACGTGTTCTGGCAGGTGGGCAGCTCCGCCACCATCGGGACCAATGCCGACTTCAAGGGCACCATCATGGCCCTGACGGACATCTCCGTGGGCGCCGACGCGGCGATCGCGGGCCGGTTGCTGGCGCGAAATGGCCAGGTCACCCTGATCAGGGACAACATCACGGTCCCGACCTGCGGTGTGGCTGGTCCGACCGGACCCACCGGCCCGACCGGACCCACCGGCCCTGCCGGACCCACTGGTCCGTCCGGTCCTGCCGGACCCTCTGGTCCTCCCGGTGACACCGGCCCGACCGGCCCTGCCGGACCCACTGGTCCCTCGGGTCCTGCCGGACCCTCTGGTCCTCCCGGTGACACCGGCCCGACCGGTCCTGCCGGTCCTGGTGGTCCTGCCGGCCCGTCCGGTCCTGCCGGTCCTGGTGGTCCTGCCGGCCCGTCCGGCCCTGCCGGTCCTGGTGGTCCTGCCGGGCCGAGTGGTCCCGCCGGCCCGACCGGTCCTGAAGGTCCTGAAGGTCCAGCCGGTCCTCCCGGGCGTCCCGGCTACCCCGGTTACCCCGGCTACCCCGGTTACCCCGGCTACCCCGGCTACCCCGGCTACCCCGGCTACCCCGGCGGTCCTGGCCCTCACGACCACCGCGGTGACCACGGCAAGTACGACGACCACGGCAAGTACGACGATGACCATGGCAAGTACGACGATGACGAGCACGGCAGCAACTGCCACGCCAAGCCGCCGTGGAAGGAACCGGACGACGACGAGATGGCATGGAGCTTCCAGATGACGTGCCAGGACTGAAACAAGCCCCATCCTCATCGCCTTGAGGAAGCAAGACTTCCAGGGGGCGCCCCGAACAAGGGGCGCCCCCTGGGGGATCTGCGGCTTCGGCGACGTCCGCGAACCATTCGCCTGCCGAGGCCGATGCTTCTCACACCCGTGCTCGGCGGGACCGGCGGCGCCGTGGCGGGCGCAGTCGCCCACGGCCCCCGTCACGGTGGTCACGGCGGTCGTGCCTGACGAGAGGCGGTGCCGGCGCCGCCGGTGTGGTCGGACCGGTCCCGACCGGGAGGCGCGGGCCGTAACCGTATGTTCCCCCGTGCTGTGTGTCGCGCAGATTCATGAGTGCTCCCAGGGTGCTCGCCGCATCAGCGAGGGCAGCGGTGACGGGGGCGTCCGAGACCCTCATATGGTTCCTGCGACGTGCGAGCGCTCCACTGCCAACAAGCGGCCGGCGGTGGCGGTGATGCGGGGATCGGCCGCGGCGGACAACAGGCGGGCGGCGGTGGCGGAGTCCGTCTCCGGCGGAATGACCAGAAGGTCCCAGCGTCCGGTGTCGCGGGAGAGCAGCAGGAGCTTGTGAGGGTCCTGGTCCGCTGTGAACCAATCGACGGGCACCACATGTCCGGCCACGGCGACCCTCCGGGGGACGGCCGGCCAGAAGTGCGGGTTCACGGCGACACGGGCGATCCGCCCCCATGGGGCGTCCGGAGTGGCCGTAAGTGCCGAGAGTTCCGCCGCCAGATCGCGTGAGCGGGGCCACCAGGCTCCGTCGAGGGGACCCGGGGCGGCCGTGACCGGCTTCAGGGAGAGTCGTACGCCGTCAGGGCCGAGGGATTCATCGTGCGTCGTGTGATCAAGGATCAAGCCCATGCGTTCACTGGCCCGGCTAGGCATTCGCCGAAAACGACGCCGGCACGGAAGCCGGGGTTCGGAATGCCTTCGGTGTGTCCAACGTACTCCGCTGAGGAGCCTTCCGTGCTTGCCGCAGCCGGCACCCATGTGTCATCGCCCCTTGTGGGCGGTGTGCGCGCTCTTCCACAGCCCCGGACAACCCGGGAGGGCGCTCGCACTGTGGGGACGACCGCGTCGCAGCCCTGATGGTCATGGCCGTTGACGGTACTCAGCCGGTCATCTCGACCACCACGAGCCGTCGTTGACCATGCGTCGCCCCCCGCTCCGATGACATTTCGCGCGGAGCGGGAGGCCGGCGACTGGCCGGCGGACTGGCGCTACCCCGATACGGGCAAGGCGCTTTTCGCGAGTTACGCCGCTGCAGGGTGCGCGAGCGTCCGCTCGCCTCCGTACGGCGGAGCTCTATTCGTCACTCCTTCGACTGCATCATGGCCACGGCGGTGGATCACGATCTGATCCGCGGTCCATACCCCTGAGCTGAATCGGTCTGTCCCGTCAGGATGTCGACCTCGACCACGGGACGATTCGCGTACGCGGTTCCATTGCGGAGCTCACCAGCGACCGGCGGGGGTCCGCGATTCCACGATCTTCGGCATACGGGCGACACGCTGGCGTCGCCGATTTACCAGCCCGGCAACCGGGAACGGGAGCGCGAGATCGCCGACGCGATCGACGTCATGATCATAAAGGGCTCCGGGACACGGTTCCCGCCGGAACAGGCACGCGGCCGGCACACCGCCCGGGACCGCTGCCGGGAACACGAAGACCCAGGCTCGGGGATACATCCCCTGACCTGGGCCTTCGTCCTGCAGAGCGGGCGACGGGAATCGAACCCGCGTAGCCAGTTTGGAAGACTGGGGCTCTACCATTGAGCTACGCCCGCAACGGCCAGTCATTCTGGCACATCAGATCGTAGCCGATCGACCCGGCTCCCGCGCACGGCACATATGGCCGTCAGGGTGTGCGGAGGCATGTACTCTACGTGTCGCACCGACGGGGTGTGGCGCAGCTTGGTAGCGCGTCCGCTTTGGGAGCGGAAGGTCGTCGGTTCGAATCCGGCCACCCCGACCAGTGCTCGGCCGCCCTGTGCCGAGCAGGGCCCGGCCGCAGGATTGTGGTACCGGTAGGATGGGTCGTCGGCCACTGAAACGCGGAAAAGCCAGGTCGAACACCAGCCGCCCCGCACGATCGCCGAGCGGCCGCCCATCAACGTAAAGCCCCCAAGGAGACCCAACCGTGAAGAGCGCCGTCGAGACTCTGAACCCGACCCGGGTTCGACTCACTGTCGAGGTGCCCTTCGAGGAGCTCAAGCCCAGCCTCGACGCGGCGTACAAGAAGATCAACCAGCAGGTCACGGTGCCGGGCTTCCGTAAGGGCAAGATCCCCGCGCGCGTCATCGACCAGCGGTTCGGCCGTGGCGCGGTCCTCGAAGAGGCCATCAACGACGCACTGCCGAAGTTCTACACGGAGGCGGTCAACGAGGGCGAGCTCAACGTCCTCGGCCAGCCCGAGGTGGACATCACCGAGTTCAACGACGGCCAGGAGCTGAAGTTCACCGCCGAGGTGGACATCCGCCCGGTCATCGAGATCCCGGACTACTCCGGCATCGAGGTCACCGTCGACGCCGTCGAGGTGTCCGACGAGGACGTCGACAAGGCCCTGGAGCAGCTGCGGGAGCGCTTCGCCTCCACCACCGTCGTGGAGCGTGCCGCCGCCGACGGCGACGTCGTCGTCGTGGACCTGGAGGCCTCGGTCGAGGGCGAGGTGCTGGAGGACGGCGTCGCCAGCGGCGTCACCTACACCATCGGCTCCGGCCAGCTGCTCGACGGCATCGACGAGGCCGTCACCGGCCTGGAGGCCGGCGGTTCGGCCACCTTCACCTCCGAGCTCAAGGGCGGCTCCGCCGCCGGCAAGCAGGCCCAGGTCAAGGTGGACGTCACCACCGTCCAGGCCCGTGAGCTGCCCGAGCTGGACGACGACTTCGCCCAGCTGGCGAGCGAGTTCGACACCCTCGAGGAGCTCCGCGCCGACGCCGTGAAGCGCCAGGAGCGCATCAAGCAGTACGACCAGGCCACCCAGGCGCAGGAGAAGGTGCTGGACGCCCTCCTGGAGCTGGTCGACATCCCGCTGCCGGAGAAGCTGCTCAAGGACGAGATCGAGACCCGCGTCCACAACCTGGAGCACCACCAGTTCCCGGCCATGGGCCTGGACTGGGACTCCTTCCTGGAGAACGAGGGCAAGACCCGCGAGGAGTACGACCAGGAGATCGAGGGGCAGGCGAAGAAGGGCATCAAGACCCAGTTCGTCCTGGACGAGCTCGTCTCCACCGAGAAGCTCTCGGTCAACCAGGAGGAGCTCACCGAGCACCTCATGCGCCGTGCCGCCTCCTCCGGCATGAGCCCGGACCAGTTCGCCCAGGCGGTCGTCGAGGGCGGCCAGGTGCCGCTGCTCGTCGGTGAGGTCGCCCGCGGCAAGGCGCTGGCCCTGGTCGTCGAGGCCGCCACGGTCAAGGACACCAACGGCGAGGTCGTCGACCTGGAGGACGAGGAGGACGAGACCGGCGAGACGGTCGAGGCCACCTCCGAGGACACGGACGCCGAGACCGCCAAGGGTGAGGGCTCCGAGGCCTGAGCCTCGCCCCGCAGCACCATCCGACGGGCCCGGACGACCAGTTCGTCCGGGCCCGTTCTGTTCGGTTTCGCTCTCCGCTTACACCCTGCCTGCGCTGACAGCGAACAGTTCCGCGTGGGGGATTGCTGGGCCCCACCTGCGCGTTAGGGTCCGTAAGTACGAGGGCCCGTGCCCTACGAGAAGACCCTGTGACGGCGTCCGCGCCGTCCGACAACGAGCAGGTGGATACGTGACGACTCCGATGCCTTCCGCCGCCGGCGAGCCGACCATCGGTGGCCTCGGCGACCAGGTCTACAACCGGCTGCTCGGCGAGCGGATCATCTTCCTCGGCCAGCCGGTGGACGACGACATCGCCAACAAGATCACCGCGCAGCTGCTCCTCCTTGCCGCCGAGCCGGACAAGGACATCTACCTCTACATCAACAGCCCCGGCGGTTCCGTGACGGCCGGCATGGCGATCTACGACACCATGCAGTTCATCAAGAACGACGTGGTCACCATCGCCATGGGCCTCGCGGCTTCCATGGGCCAGTTCCTGCTGACGGCCGGCACCCCCGGCAAGCGCTTCTCGCTGCCGAACACCGACATCCTGATGCACCAGCCCTCCGCCGGCCTCGCCGGCTCGGCCTCCGACATCAAGATCCACGCCGAGCAGCTGCTGCGCACGAAGAAGCGCATGGCCGAGCTCATCGCGGAGCACTCCGGCCAGAGCGTCGAGGCGATCACCCGTGACTCCGACCGCGACCGCTGGTTCTCCGCCGAGGCGGCCAAGGAGTACGGCCTGATCGACGACGTCATCACGCACGCCGTGAACGTGCCGGGCGGCGGCGGCACCGGGGCCTGACCGGGCCTGACGCCCGTACTGCCCCGCAGGACCGACCCCAGCCCACTGCTCATCTTCAGGACGGTGAACGTGACCACCCAGAACTTCCCCGGCAGCGGCATGTACGACCGCACGAACGCCGCCGAGGCCCGCTACGTGGTGCCGCGCTTCGTGGAGCGCACCTCGCAGGGCATCCGCGAGTACGACCCGTACGCGAAGCTCTTCGAGGAGCGCGTGATCTTCCTCGGGGTGCAGATCGACGACGCCTCCGCCAACGACGTCATGGCGCAGCTGCTGTGCCTGGAGTCGATGGACCCGGACCGCGACATCTCGGTCTACATCAACAGCCCCGGCGGCTCCTTCACGGCGCTGACGGCCATCTACGACACGATGCAGTTCGTGAAGCCCGACATCCAGACGGTCTGCATGGGCCAGGCGGCCTCCGCCGCGGCCGTGCTGCTCGCCGCCGGCACGCCCGGCAAGCGGATGGCGCTGCCGAACGCCCGCATCCTGATCCACCAGCCGTACAGCGAGACCGGCCGCGGCCAGGTCTCGGACCTGGAGATCGCCGCCAACGAGATCCTGCGGATGCGGGCCCAGCTGGAGGAGATGCTGGCCAAGCACTCCAGCACCCCGATCGAGAAGATCCGCGACGACATCGAGCGCGACAAGATCCTCACGGCCGAGGAGGCCCTCTCCTACGGTCTGGTCGACCAGATCGTCTCGACCCGCAAGGGTTCGGCGGTCGCGGTCTGACGCCCGGCAGGGCATTCTGCGACAAGAAGTCCCCTCTTGGAGCCGCGGGGTTGTGCAGGTCACGGCCCAGTAGCTCCAAGGGGGGCCCGCACTGGGGGCGCGGCAAGGTACCGTCGATAGGCAAGCACCAGGACTCGTCGAACTGACGGGACCCAGGCGAAGGGGAAGCACCTCGTGGCACGCATCGGTGACGGCGGCGATCTGCTCAAGTGCTCGTTCTGCGGAAAGAGCCAGAAGCAGGTGAAGAAGCTCATCGCAGGACCCGGTGTGTACATCTGCGACGAGTGCATCGACCTCTGCAACGAGATCATCGAGGAGGAGCTCGCAGAGTCCTCCGAGGTGCGGTGGGAGGACCTGCCGAAGCCGCGCGAGATCTACGAGTTCCTCGAGAGCTACGTCGTCGGCCAGGAGCCGGCGAAGAAGGCGCTCTCCGTGGCGGTCTACAACCACTACAAGCGGGTGCAGGCCGGCGAGAACGGCGGCGGCCGCGGCCACGACGACGGCATCGAGCTCGCCAAGTCCAACATCCTGCTGCTCGGTCCCACGGGCTCCGGCAAGACCCTGCTCGCCCAGACCCTGGCCCGGATGCTGAACGTGCCGTTCGCCATCGCGGACGCCACCGCGCTGACCGAGGCCGGGTACGTCGGCGAGGACGTCGAGAACATCCTGCTCAAGCTGATCCAGGCGGCCGACTACGACGTCAAGAAGGCCGAGACGGGGATCATCTACATCGACGAGATCGACAAGGTCGCCCGCAAGAGCGAGAACCCGTCGATCACCCGCGACGTCTCCGGCGAGGGCGTGCAGCAGGCGCTGCTGAAGATCCTGGAGGGCACCACCGCCTCGGTGCCGCCGCAGGGCGGGCGCAAGCACCCGCACCAGGAGTTCATCCAGATCGACACCACCAACGTGCTCTTCATCGTCGGCGGTGCCTTCGCCGGGCTGGAGAAGATCATCGAGTCACGGGCCGGCGCGAAGGGCATCGGTTTCGGCGCGACCATCCGCTCCAAGCGGGAGATCGACTCCGCCGACCAGTTCTCCGAGGTCATGCCGGAGGACCTGGTGAAGTTCGGCATGATCCCCGAGTTCATCGGCCGTCTGCCGGTCATCACCAGCGTGCACAACCTCGACCGTGAGGCGCTGCTGCAGATCCTGGTGGAGCCGCGCAACGCCCTGGTCAAGCAGTACCAGCGGCTCTTCGAGCTCGACGGTGTCGAGCTCGAGTTCGAGCGCGGCGCCCTGGAGGCCATCGCCGACCAGGCCATCCTCCGCCAGACCGGCGCCCGCGGCCTGCGCGCCATCATGGAGGAGGTGCTGATGTCGGTGATGTACGAGGTGCCCTCGCGCAAGGACGTCGCCCGCGTCGTCATCAGCGAGGACGTCGTCCACTCCAACGTGAACCCGACCCTGGTCCCGCGCGAGCCCCGCATCATCGGCAAGGGCGAGCAGAAGAGCGCGTAGCGCACCCCGGCACACGAAAGGGGGCGCCCGGCAGCTGCCGGGCGCCCCCTTCGCCGTACGGGGCGGGTCACTTTTTGACGCGGACCTCGTCGCGGATCTTCACGGTGCTGTCCGCCCACTCCGAGAGGGAGGGGGGCTCGGTGGCGCCGGTGATGTCGACGTTCATGTCCATGGCCATGGCGACCGTGCTGTCGTCGGCCCATGCGCAGTACGGGAAGCTGACCCCGGCCGAGCCGATCGTGCCGCACTTCATGATGTCGCCGTCGAAGCCGGTGGGGTGGACCTCCTTCGGGGCCTCGCCGCCGGAGCTGCCGGCCTTGGAGGTGAAGGCGGCGAGCATCTTGTCCAGCACGCTGCCCGGGTCGCTGACGTCACCGTAGGCGCCGGTGACGATCAGCTGCTCGGTGGCGCCCTTCTTGTAGTTTCCGGAGACCGTGGTGGCGTCGTCGATGCCGGTGTCGTCCCCGGTCTCGCCGTTGCTGAGTCCGGGGTCGTTGCCGGACTTGGTGTACTGACCGTCCAGCAGCGTGGCCGGCATGGCGAGCTTGTGGTCACCGCCGCTGCCGCCGCTGCCCGTGAGGGCGAGGATGCCGCCGCCTATGACCGCGACGGCGACCACGACGCCGACCACGATGCCGATGATCTTGCCCTTGCCCCCGGACGGCGGCGGCGGGGCACCCCAGGCGCCGGGCTGCTGACCGTAGGGACCCGGCTGCTGGGCGTACGGGCCGGACTGCTGACCGTACGGGCCGGGCTGCTGCGGGTAGCCGTAGCCAGGGGCCGGCTGCGGGGCCGTGGGCTGCTGCGGGTAGCCGTAGCCCGGTGCGGGCTGCTGGGGCGGGCCGGGCGGGACCGGTGGCTGCTGGGGGTGGCCGGGCTGGCCCCCGTAGCCAGGCTGGCCGCCGTAACCCGGCTGCGGCGGCGGCTGGTTGAAGCTCATCGGTGAGTCCCCTCGTTGAACTGCTGTCTCCTCGTACTCATCCTTGCGGATTGTTTAGGCCGTCTTTACACCGACGTCGTCAGGACTTGGTAACAAGACGGTGCAGATGCCCGGTTGATCACCCTGACCACCGGTGCGGACGGGTACCGCCGACCCGTCCGGTCTGCCGGTTTCCCGTCAGGAGTCGCTCGTCCGCCGGTGGTTCGGAGGCGGTGGCCCATCCCCGGGGACCGGCGGGGGTCTCCCGGCTCCCGGCACCACGCGCCCCCGGAACCGGACCGCGAGGGCCCCCGCCGGGCCCCGCGGCGGGCGCGCGTCCTCGGGGGCCCGTCCCCGCGTCTCGCGCCCGGGCACCGGCGGATTCGTAACGGGGCCCGCCCCGCCCGTAAACTGAGCGCCGTGACCGACAACACTCAGCAGGCCGCCGAGAGCGGACCGAACAGCGCGACCCCCGAACTGCCGACCCAGTACGCGCCGGCCGAGGTAGAGGGGCCCCTGTACGAGCGCTGGGTAGAGCGCGGTTACTTCGAGGCCGACGCCAAGAGCGACAAGAAGCCGTACACCATCGTCATCCCGCCGCCGAACGTCACCGGCAGCCTCCACCTGGGCCACGCCTTCGAGCACACGCTGATCGACGCCCTCACCCGCCGCAAGCGGATGCAGGGGTATGAGACGCTGTGGCAGCCCGGCATGGACCATGCCGGCATCGCCACGCAGAACGTCGTCGAGCGCGAGCTCGCCAAGGAGGGCAAGTCCCGCCACGACCTCGGCCGCGAGGCGTTCATCGAGCGCGTCTGGCAGTGGAAGGCGGAGTCCGGCGGGCAGATCTCCGGGCAGATGCGGCGCCTCGGTGACGGCGTGGCCTGGTCGCGTGAGCGCTTCACCATGGACGAGGGCCTGTCCAAGGCCGTCCAGACCATCTTCAAGAAGCTCTTCGACGACGAGCTCATCTACCGTGCCGAGCGCATCATCAACTGGTGCCCGCGCTGTCTGACGGCCATCTCGGACATCGAGGTCGAGTACCAGGACGACGACGGCGAGCTGGTCTCGATCCGCTACGGCGAGGGCGAGGACTCCATCGTCGTCGCGACGACCCGCGCCGAGACGATGCTCGGCGACACCGCCGTGGCCGTCCACCCGGAGGACGAGCGCTACCGGCACCTCGTCGGCCGCGAGATCGAGCTGCCGCTGACCGGCCGCCGCATCCCGGTCGTCGCCGACGAGCACGTCGACCCGCAGTTCGGCACGGGGGCCGTCAAGGTCACGCCCGCGCACGACCCGAACGACTTCGAGATCGGCCAGCGCCACGGTCTGCCGAACCTCGCCGTCATGGACGAGCGCGCGGTCATCACCGCGCACGGTCCCTTCCAGGGACTGGACCGGCTGGAGGCCCGCTCCGCCATCGTCGCCGCGCTGCGCGCCGAGGGCCGGATCGTCGCCGAGAAGCGCCCGTACGTCCACTCCGTCGGCCACTGCTCGCGCTGCAAGACCACCATCGAGCCGCGGTTGTCCATGCAGTGGTGGGTCAAGGTCGGCCCGCTGGCGAAGGCCGCAGGTGACGCCGTCCGCGACGGCCAGGTCAAGATCCACCCCCAGGAGATGGAGAAGAGGTACTTCGACTGGGTCGACAACCTCCACGACTGGTGCATCTCGCGCCAGCTGTGGTGGGGTCACCGCATCCCCGTCTGGTACGGACCGGACGGCGAGATCGTCTGCGTCGGTCCCGACGAGGAGCCCCCGGGCGGCGAGGGCTGGACCCAGGAGACCGATGTCCTCGACACCTGGTTCTCCTCCGGTCTGTGGCCGTTCTCCACGCTCGGCTGGCCCGAGGAGACCGAGAGCCTCGCGAAGTTCTATCCGAACTCCGTCCTGGTCACCGGGTACGACATCCTCTTCTTCTGGGTCGCCCGGATGATGATGTTCGGTCTCTACGCGATGGACGGCACCCCGCCGTTCCACACCATCGCCCTGCACGGCATGGTCCGCGACCAGTTCGGCAAGAAGATGTCGAAGTCCTTCGGCAACGCGGTCAACCCGCTGGACTGGATGGACACCTATGGCTCCGACGCGCTGCGCTTCACGCTCGCGCGCGGTGCCAACCCCGGCACCGACGTGCCGATCGGCGAGGACTGGGTCCAGGGCTCCCGCAACTTCACCAACAAGATCTGGAACGCCACGCGCTTCGCGCTGATGAACGGCGCCACGGTCGAGGGCGACCTGCCCGCGCCCGAGGAGATGTCGGCCACCGACCGCTGGATCCTGTCCCGGCTGAACGCCACGGTCGCCGAGGCCGACGCGCTCTACGACGACTACCAGTTCGCCAAGCTCAGCGACGTCCTGTTCCACTTCGCGTGGGACGAGGTCTTCGACTGGTACGTCGAGCTGTCCAAGACCACCTTCCTGGCGGGCGGCCGCCCGGCCGAGGTCTCCCGGCGCGTGCTGGGCGAGGTCCTGGACAAGCTGCTGCGGCTGCTCCACCCGGTGGTCCCCTTCGTGACCGAGACGCTGTGGACCACGCTCACCGGGCGCGAGTCGGTCGTCATCGCCGACTGGCCGGCCGACTCCGGCTTCCGCGACGCGGCCGCCGAGAAGGAGATCGCGGCGGTGCAGTCGCTGGTCACCGAGGTCCGGCGGTTCCGCGCCGACCAGGGCCTGCAGCCGGGCCAGAAGGTCCCGGCCCGGCTCGACCTCGGCTCCACCGGCTTGGAGGCCCACGAGGCGGCGGTCCGCCAGCTGCTGCGCCTGCAGCCGGAGGGCGAGGGCTTCACCGCGACGGCGACCCTCCCGGTCGCGGGCGCGACGGTCGCGCTGGACCTCTCCGGGGCGATCGACGTCGACGCCGAGCGGAAGCGGCTCGCGAAGGACCTGGCCGCCGCCGAGAAGGAGAAGGCGCAGGCCACGGCGAAGCTGGGCAACGAGGCGTTCCTCGCGAAGGCACCGGAGCCCGTCGTCGCCAAGATCCGCACCCGCCTGGCGGCGGCCGAGGCGGACATGGCCCGCATCACCGCGCAGCTGTCCTCGCTGCCGCAGGGCTGACGCACCCGGGGTGGGGGGGGGGGGGGGGGCGCGCCCCCCCCCCCCCCCCCCCTCCGCCCCCCCCCACTTGGTTGTGT
>NZ_JBEXSX010000014.1:0-168278 GCF_040613835.1 Streptomyces sp. NPDC006207
CCTCGGTGTAGAACTTCAGCGCCCAGCCGCGCGGGTCGCGCACCGCGTCCGCCGCGCCCAGGTTGCCGGCGACGGTGGAGAACCGCAGGAAGGTCTCGGTCTGCTTGCCGACCTCGGAGAGGAACTTCGCCCGCGTGTACTTCGTCACGTCGGCGGTCACCGTGAAGGTGCCGTAGGCGCCGGCGCCACGGGCGTGCACCACGCGCTCCGGGATGCGCTCGCGGTTGAAGTGGGCGAGCTTCTCCAGCAGCTGCTGGTCCTGGACCAGGACCGGTCCCCCGGGGCCCGCGGTCTCGCTGTTCTGGTTGTCCGCGACCGGGGCGCCCGCCTCCGTGGTCAGCGGGCCGGTCTCCTGAACCGTCACGTGCTTCTCCCTGGGTTGGTGCTGTGCCGTGGCTTACGCCGGAAGCGATCCTACGATAGACAGAGTCCAAGTCAAGAAGAGCCCCAAACTCGTACCCGGTCGGAACACGGACTGTCACTGTTAAGCTGTTGCCATCCCACTGATAGGTGAAATGGAATGAGTGACCTGCTGGAACGACTGCGCGGCCGCGGATGGCGCATGACCGCGCAGCGGCGCGTCGTGGCCGAGGTCCTGGACGGCGACCACGTCCACCTGACCGCCGACGAGGTGCACGCCCGCGCGGCGGCGCGACTGCCCGAGATCTCCCGCGCGACCGTCTACAACACCCTGGGCGAACTGGTGTCGCTCGGCGAGGTCATAGAGGTCGCCACCGACGGCCGCGCCAAGCGCTACGACCCCAACGCCCACCGCCCGCACCAGCACCTGGTGTGCTCCAGCTGCGGCACCGTCCGGGACGTCCACCCGCACGGCAACCCGCTGGCGGACCTGCCCGACGCGGAGCGTTTCGGGTTCACCGTCTCCCAGGTCGACGTCACCTACCGGGGCCTGTGCCCCGCCTGCGCCTGACGCTGCGCGGCCCGCCGCACACGTTCCGCGGCCTTGCGCACCCCCGGCTCCGGCCGGGTGCGGCCCACCCACACCGTCTCCACCGGCACCTGGCCGGCGACCTTGGAGAGCGCCTCGAAGGCCTCCCTGGCCACCCCGGGGTCCGGATCCACGGCCAACGGCGCCAGCTGCCGCAGCAGCCCCTCCCGCGGGACGAGCCGTCCCGCCGCGCGCACCGCGGCACGGCGCACCACGGGCGGCCACGGAGTGCGCACCTCACGGGCCAGCCGCAGCAGCAGCGGCGCGTCCGAGGCGTCCCCGCACTCCCCCAGCCCCGTCACCAGCCCGGCCACCAGCCGCGGCGGGCTCTGCGGGCCGCAGCGCAACAGCTGCCTGCGGTACGCCAGCGCCGGGGGCTCTCCCCTGCTGTACAGCCGCCAGCGGGCCTGGGCGCGGACGATCCGCGCCGGGTCGGCCAGCGGCGCGGTCAGCCGGGCCGCCGGCACGTCGTCCGGCAGCGCCGCGACCGCCAGCTCCCGCACGGCCGCCGAGCGGGCCCACAGCAGCCGCCCCGCCTGGTCCGGGTCCATCTGCAGCAGCCGCTCGGCGCACAGTCTGCGGCACACCTGGTCCGGGTCGCGCAGCGCCGTGCGCACCAGGTCCCCGCGGACGAACTCGCCGAGTTCCAGGGCCAGCTCGACCCCGAAGCGCCGGGTCAGCGGGTCCGTGTCGGCGGCCAGCGCACGCACCGCCCGCCGGGCCTCGGGCGCCGCCAGCACCCCGCGGTACGCCTCGGGGGTGTGCCTCGCCCGGCTCCGTCCGCGCAGCCTCAGCAGCAGCCGTACGGCCGCGGCGGCCTCGTCCGGGGCGGTACGGCGCAGCAGCGCCTCCAGCGCCCGGTCGCGGACCTGGTCCACCCAGTCCGCCGTCCGCAGCGCGAGGGCGGAGGCCACCAGCGGCCCGCCGTGCACCGCCAGCTCCTCCACGGCGGCCTGCCGGATGCGGCCGTCCCGGTCCATCGCGGCCAGCAACAGGCGCAGCGGTTCACTCTCGCCGGGCGCCGGGGGCGTGCCCTCCTGCACCCGGGCGGCACGGTCCAGCAGCAGCCACAGCCGGGGCGGCGCCGCGGCCAGCGCCTTGAGGGCCGCCGCCCGGTCGTAGGCGGCCTCCTCGTCGTCGGCGGCGCTGCGCAGCTCGCGCAGCAGGCCCTCCACCTCCGCGGCCGCGCACAGCCGACCCCACCGCGTCACATCCCTGAGTTCCGTCGGCCGCCGCTTACGCCGCCTGCGCAGCAACCCCGCCTCCTCGCGCCGCCTGAGGGCCTGTCCTCAGGATCGCGCGCCGGCGCCGGCGGGCCCAGGATCGTCGGCACCCTTTTGCCCGAACCATGCCTGGCCTGTACCCAACGCATACGAGAAAGGCCCGGAAGCCATGGCTTCCGGGCCCTCTCTTCAGTAGCGGGGACAGGATTTGAACCTGCGACCTCTGGGTTATGAGCCCAGCGAGCTACCGAGCTGCTCCACCCCGCGTCGTTGTGTCTTTAGACTACCCTCCCGGCGCTGAGCAGCGCAAATCGCTTCTCACGCGGACAGCTCGTGCTCCAGGGCGTCGGTCAGCCGGGCGGCCCGCTCGGCCACCTCGGCGGGGCCGCACTCCACCGCGCGGGCGCACCACGCCTGGGCGTCCGCGAGCTGTCCGTGCCGTGCGGCCAGCAGCGCCAGCCGCAGCGCGGCGCGTCCGTGGCCCGCGTCCGCGGCACGCGTCCACCAGAGGGCGGCCTCCGGCTCCGCGCCCTCGCGGGCGAGGAGCAGCCCGAGGTTGAAGGCACCGTTGCGGCTGCCGCCCTCGGCGGCCTCCCGGTACCAGTGGGCGGCGTCCACGACGTCCCCGCGCTTGGCGGCGCACATGCCGAGCCGCACCTGGGCACGGCGGTGCCCCTGGCCTGCGGCGCGGGCGTACCACTCCTCGGCCTCGCCCTCGGCCTCCTGCGTGCCCTGCCCGTCCAGCAGCGCGCCGAGCCGGAAGGCGCCCTCCGGGCTGCCGCCGCCCGCCGCGCAGCGCAGGTGACGCTCGGCGCCGTGCGCGTCGCCCTCCTTCTGCAAGGCGATGGCCACCTGGAGCGCGGCCTCGCCGTGGCCGCTGGCCGCGGCGCGCTCGTACCAGCGCCGCGCGGTGGCGTCGTCGCCCCGCCCGGCGTACAGGATGCCGAGGTTGAAGGCGGCGTCGACGCTGCCCGCCTCCGCCGCCTTGGAGAACCAGGGCTCGGCGCCCGCCGCGTCGCCGCGCTGCAGCAGGAGCACGGCGAGCGCGTTGGCCGCCTCGCGGTGCCCGGTGTAGGCGGCCTTGCGGTACCACTGCTCGGCCTGGGCCGTGCGGCCCTGACCGGCGCAGAGCAGACCGAGGTTGAAGGCGCCGTTGATGTCCCCCGCCTCGAGCGCGGCCCGGTACCACCGCTCGGCGGTCTGGGTCTCGCCCTCCTGGGCGTGCAGCGCGCCCAGGGCGTTCGCGGCGTTGCCGTCGCCGGCGTTGGCGGCACGCCGCCACCAGGTGGCGGCCCCGTCGACGTCGCCGGCGTCGCGCAGCAGGAAGCCGAGGGCGCAGGCGGCGCGCGGCTCCCCGTCGCGGGCGGCGGTCAGGTACCAGCGCTTGGCCTCCTCGAACTCGCCGCGCTCCTCCAGGAGCGTGCCGAGGCGCAGGGCGGCCCTGCGGTGCCGGCGGGCGGCGGCCTGCCGGTACCACTGCTCGGCCTCGCGCTCCTCGCCGCGCTCGGCGCAGATGCCGGCGAGCCGGTAGGCGGCCTCGCGGTGGCCGTGCTCGGCGGCGGCGTGGAACCAGCGCTCGGCGCCGACGTCACGCCGGTGGTCCAGGAGGTCGGCCAGCGCGTACGCGCCCAGGGTGTGCCCGGACTCCGCGGCCTGGCGCAGCCAGTACTCGGCGCCGGGCTCGTCGCCACGCTCGCGGAAGTGCCGGCCGAGCGCGTGCGCGGCCGCGGCGGAACCGGCGACCGCCGCGATGCGCCACCATGCGGCGGCCTCGTCGGCGTAGCCGCGCTGGTGCAGCAGCAGGCCCAGGTTGTTGGCGGCCGGGCGGTCCCCTCCGGCGGCGGCGCCGCGCAGATGGGGCTCGGCGCCCTCGAGGTCGCCGCGGCGCAGCAGCAGGGTGCCCAGGACGCTCATGGCCCCGATGTCGCCGTGCTCGGCGGCCCGCCGGTGGCGCGCCTCGAGTTCGGCCTCCTCGCGGGCCTCCAGGGTCTCCTCGTCCGGGAGGTCGGACTCGATGAGGCGCTCCTCGTCGAGACCGCCCATCCGCGGAGCGGGCAGCAGGTCGGCGACGGCCGGCACCAGCGCGGCCCCGGCCGCGGGCACGGTCGTCCGCCCCGTGGACCCGGGATCCCGGATCTGACGAGTCTTCAGCAGCCTTGCACCATCCCCCATGAGGTCCATCGTCGCATCACCCGTACCCGCAGTACACCTGGTATGCGGCAAACCTGCAGAGTTCAGCCGATCCCAGTTGGTCACTTCGTAGGTCACTACAGCGTTTTGTCGACTTCCCGACATGATGCCAACCGAAACCTCTGCGGTACCAGTTCCCCCCTACAAGTGAAAGGGCCCGGAGTCTATTGACTCCGGGCCCTCTCCAACAGTAGCGGGGACAGGATTTGAACCTGCGACCTCTGGGTTATGAGCCCAGCGAGCTACCGAGCTGCTCCACCCCGCGTCGGTGGAACAACAGTACCACGACGCGGGGTGGGCCCCGTCAGCCCTGCCTGCCCGCCTGCTGCTCGGCCTCCTGGGCCCGCTTCAGCGCGTCGGCGAGATCCTTCTGCGCCTGGCCGTACGCGCCCCAGTCGCCCTCCTTGAGCGCCTTCTGGCCCGCGTCGTACGCCTGCTGGGCGTCCTCCAGGGCCTGGGCGACCGTCGGATTGCCGGAGGCCGGCGGCTGGGTGCCCCCGCCCGTCTCCGGTGGCGTCTCGGGCGTGCCGCCGTCCGAGCCGAACACCGCGTCGAGCGCCTGCGCGAGCGTGTCCTCGAACTCGGTCTGGCCGCCGTAGCTCACCAGCACCTTCTTCAGCAGCGGGTAGTTGGTGCCCGCGCCGCGGACGTAGACCGGCTCGACGTACAGCAGCCCGCCGTCGAGGGGCACGGTCAGCAGGTTGCCGTACTCGACCTCCGAGTCACCGCCCTTGAGTAGCCTGATCTTCTCCGCCACGTCGGGGTCGGAGTTGAACTGGCTCTGCACCTGCTGCGGTCCGGACACCGTGGTGTTCGACGGCAGCTTCAGCACCCTGATCGCGCCGTACTCCGGACTCTTCGCGTCCGCGTCGACCGCCATGAAGGCGCTGAGGTTCTCGCGCTTGTTCGGCGTGAAGGTCGTCGTGAGCGAGAACGCCTGGTCGTTCTGGCCGGGCATCTTCAGGCTCAGGTAGTACGGCGGCACCGACTTGCCGGTCTTGGCGGCGGGGTCGTTGGGCACCGCCCACACCTCACTGCCGCTGTAGAAGGTCGACGCCTTGGTGACGTGGTAGCGCGTCAGCAGCTCGCGCTGCACCTTGAACAGGTCCTGCGGGTAGCGCAGATGCGCCATCAGCGCGTCGTCGATCGCCGTCTTGGGCTCGACCGTGTCCGGGAAGGCCTTCATCCAGGTCTTCAGCACCGGGTCTTCGGTGTCCCACTGGTAGAGCGTGACCTTGCCGCTGTACGCGTCGACGGTCGCCTTCACCGAGTTGCGGATGTAGTTGACCTGGTTCTGCTGCGCCAGCACGGCGCGCTGCCCGTCGGTCAGCGAGTCCGCGGTGGTGTCGCCCAGCGTCGTGCGCGACGAGTACGGGTAGCCGTTGCTCGTCGTGTAGGCGTCGACGATCCACACGATCCGGCCGTCGACGACCGCCGGGTAGGAGTCGCCGTCGATCGTCAGCCAGGGCGCGACCGCCTCGACCCGCTCCTTGGGCATGCGGTTGTACAGGATCTGCGAGTCGTCGCCGACGGCGCCGGAGTAGAAGATCTGCGGCTCCCCGAAGGACACCGCGTAGGCGAGCCTGGTCACCGGGTTCTTCAGGCCGACGCCGCTCTTGGCGGTGTACGTGTACGGCTTCTCGCCGCTGTCGTCGGTGTAGTCGATCTCCGGCGTGGTCTTGTCGCCGACGATCGACCACTGCTTGGTCTGCTCGCCGTAGTAGATCCGCTGCTGGTACGTCCCGAGGTCGCCCTTGGTCGGCAGGTTGTACTCAGTGAAGTCCGGCTCGCCGCTGGCGGTCGTGGTGGTGCCCTTGGCCGCCACCATGCCGTAGCCGTGCGTGTACTTGAAGTGGTCGTTGATCCAGCTGTGCTGCGGGATGCCCTCGAGGTTCAGCTCCCGCAGGCCCACCACGGTGTCCTGCTCCTTGCCGTCGATCGTGTAGCGGTCGACGTCGAGCGTGGACGGGAACGCGTAGTAGCCGCGCACCTTCTGCAGCTGCTGGTAGGTCGGCGAGACCACGTTCGGGTCCAGCAGGCGGATGGACGCCGCCGTGTCGGCGTCGCTGCGCAGCTTCTCCTTGCCGTCACCGCTCGTGCCCGAGTAGTCCGTCACGTCGGCGTGGTCGATGCCGTACGCCTCACGCGTGGCGTCGATGTTCTTCTGGATGTACGGCTGCTCCTTGGCGGCCTCGTTCGGCTGCACCTGGAACTTCTGCACGATCGCCGGGTACAGGCCGCCGATCAGGATCGCCGACAGCACCATCAGGCCGAAGCCGATCAGCGGCAGCGACCAGGTGCGCCGCCACAGGGTGGCGAAGAACAGCAGCGCGCAGATGATGGCGATGGCGAACAGGATCGTCTTGGCCGGCAGGTAGGCGTTGGCGTCCACGTAGCGCAGGCCCGTCCAGTCGCCCGACCTGAGGTTGCCGGACTTCACCGCCAGCGAGTAGCGGTCCAGCCAGTACGCGACGGCCTTCAAGGTGACGAACAGGCCCAGCAGCACCGACAGGTGCCCGGTCGCCGCCGCCGTCGCCCGGCCGCCCGGGGAGGTGAGCCGCAGGCCCCCGTACAGGTAGTGCACCAGCGCCGCCGCCAGCAGCGACAGCACGACCGCCGCGAAGCCGAAGCTCAGCAGGAAGCGGTACCAGGGCAGGTCGAAGGCGTAGAAGGAGATGTCCACGTGGAACTGCGGGTCCTTGGTGCCGAACGACGTGGAGTTCGTCCACAGCAGCCATGTGCGCCACTGGCTGGAGGCGGAGGCTCCGGCGATCAGCCCCACGAGCGCGCAGACGGTGAGCAGCACCCACTTCTTGTAGGGGGCGATGCCCATCCGGTAGCGGTCGAGGCTCTGCTGCTCCATCGACATCGCGCTGAGCGGCGGCCGGAGCCGGTGCGCGAGGTACACGTTGACGCCGACGGCCGCGGCCATCAGCAGACCGAAGACGAAGAACAGGCCGATCTTGGTCCACAGGGTGGTGGTGAAGACCGAGGAATAGTGGACGGAGCGGTACCAGAGCCAGTCGGTCCAGAAACCCGAGAACATGACGAAGGCCATGGCCAGCACGGCCAGGACGCCCAGGGTCATGAGCAGTGTCCGGGCTCGCCGCGACGGGCGGCCCACTCTGATCCGCGGCCCGTGCGGACCCCCGCCGCGGTCCGGCATCTGGAATACCAAGGTGCGCACCTCGAAGTGTCGGTCTCCGTCGGACGCCCTACCGGCGCCCACTGATGCAACTTACTCAGCGTTTACTCAGTTCCCCAAGGCTCCCGATTGGGGATGCGGGTCACAGAACAGGCAGGATGATGAGCATGTCCAACAACACGTCCGAGGGTGCGCCGCTCACCGCGAACCCGCTCACCCGTGCCGTCCTGGAAATCGACGACTACGCGTCCGGCCTCGGCTGGGACCAGCCCGCCCGGCTCTTCGCCCTCGTCGACACCGCGGCGCTGCGCGTACAGGAGCCCAAGCTGGCCGAGGAACTCGGCCTCGGAGACGGGGCGGCCGCGGGGCTGACCCCGATCGAGCAGGACGAGCTGCCGCCGGGCGCCGCGCTGGACGAGTTCCTGGCCACCATCGCCTGGCCCGGTGTCGTCAGCGGCTGCGCGCTCACCGTCGAGCGGCTGATGCTGCCGCCGTCCGCGGAGGAGTCCATCCCGCAGGGGCTGGACGACGCCGCGCTGGCCCGCTGGGTCGCCGGGCACCCTGACCGCCAGGAGGTCCGCATGACGGTGGGCGTGCTGCGGGACGGGTCCCGGGAGTCGGCGGTGCGGCTGCGCGAGAAGGACTCCCCCACCGAGGTGCTGACCGGTTCCGCGCTGGTGCCGGGGCTGGCCGACGCCCTGGCGGCGACCTTCGAGGAGTGACGCGGACGGCCCCGGGGAGTTCCCCGGGGCCGTCGGGCCGTACGGATGCGTCCGTCGCTCAGCCCTTCGTGCAGGAGGGCAGGGCCGACGTCTTGCCGTCGCGGATGTCCTTGAGCGCGTCCAGGGCGTCGTCGATGGTCTTCACCTTGACCAGGGTGAGGCCGCTCGGGGTGTCGGTCGCCGCCTCCGCGCAGTTGTCGGCGGGGGTCAGGAAGTACTCGGCGCCCTTCTGCCGCGCGCCGATGGTCTTCATGTCTATGCCGCCGATGGGACCGACCTTGCCCTCGTCGTCGATCGTGCCGGTGCCCGCGACGAACTTGCCGCCGGTGAGGTCCTCCGGGGTGAGCTTGTCGACGATGCCCAGCGCGAACATCAGGCCGGCGCTCGGGCCGCCGACGTCCGCCAGCTTGATGTCGATCTTGAACGGGAAGGTGTGCTCGACGCCGGCCTGGATGCCCACGACCGCCCGGGCCTCGCCGTCGTCGTCCGACTTCGCCGTGGTGATGGTCACGTCCTGGGTGGCGTCGCCCTTGGCGCCCTTGGGCACGACGGTGAAGACCACCTTCTGCCCCGGCTGGTGCTTGGTGACCAGCGATGCGACGTCGCCCGCCGCCTTGACCGGCTCGCCGTCCACGGCCTTGATCACGTCTCCGGCGTGCAGCTCGCCCTCGGCCGGGGCGCCCTTGACCACGGCGGAGACGATCACCCGGGAGCCGACGGGTATGCCGAGCTCGTCGAGCGCCGCGACCTTCGCGCTGTCCTGGGACTGCGTGAACTCCTCGGCGTTCTCCTGGTCGGCCTCCTCGGCCGTCTGCCCCTTGGGGTAGAGCGTGTCGTGCTCGACGACCTTCTGGTCGTGCGCCAGCCAGCCGACGACCGCCTCCACCAGGTTCATCGAGTAGTCCGCGCTCGTCACCCGCACCGTGGTCATGTTGAGGTGACCGCTGGTCGGGTACGTCTTGTGCCCCGAGATCTGCAGCACCGGATCCCCGCCGTGCGACCCGAGCGTGTTCACCGTCGGACCCGGCGACATCTCCGCGTACGGCACGGGCCACAGGAGCGCGACACACAGCAGCGCTATCAGGGTCAGGGTCGATGCGAGCAGCGTCGCGGTGCGGCGTGGCATGGAACGACAGTACGGTACGGAACCCGCAGCCGCCCCGTGGGGCCTCAGGCCGGGCCGCCCGATCCGGTGCGCTGCATGGCCTCGCGGAAACGCTCGTAGTCGGCGAGCGAGGCGCCGTCCCCGGTGGACCGCGTACGCGCCGCCCAGCCTCCCCAGACGGCCGCGGCGATCGCGGCGACCAGCGGGATGAGCAACCATGCGAGCGCTGCCACTTCGGCCTCCTGGACGCGCATGCCGATCAAGAACTATGAGCAGACTAATCTTCTGCTGCTACAACGTTCAGAGCGGGTGGCAGGTTACGCAACCGCAGGTGGGCCACTCAGTGGCGAGGCGGGCGGCGACCGCCCTCCCCGCGGGTCAGTGGGCGCAGGCGCCGACCCACTCCTCGGTGCCGTCGGCGAAGGCCTGGTGCTTCCAGATCGGGACCTCGCGCTTGAGGTCGTCGATGAGCCGCCGGCAGGCGGCGAAGGCCTCGGCCCGGTGCGGGCAGGAGACGGCGACGACGACCGCGAGGTCGCCGACGCGCAGGTCGCCCACCCGGTGGACGGCGGCCAGTGCCTTGACCGGGAAGTCCGCGACGACCTTCTCCGCGACCCGGCGCAGTTCGGCCTCCGCGCCCGGGTGAGCCGAGTAGCCGAGCCCGGTCACCTCCGCGTCCGACGGGCCGTCGTGGTCACGGACCATGCCGACGAACAGCGCGGTGCCCCCGGCGGAATCGTGCCCCACGGCGCGGAAGACCTCGTCCACGGACAGCTCCGTGTCCCGGACCGCGATGAGCCGGACGGGTTCGTCGTGCGTCTGTGCCATGCCGCTCATGCTGCCCCATCACCCGCCATGCGGAAACCCCCTTCCGGAGCGATTTCGCGCGGCGACGCTCAGACACCGCGGCGCTTGCGCGCCCTCCGCACCATCGCCGCCGTGCCGACCAGGGCGACCGTCGCGCCGGCCGCACCGAGCGTGGCCGCGTCCTTGCGGCCCAGGCGCCGCCCGACGACGGAGTTGCGGCCGGAGACCTCCTCCAGCAGGACGGCCAGCACCTCCTCGTTGGTCCACTTCGGCCGCCAGCCCGACTCGTGCAGCCTGCTGCCGCTGACCACCCACGGGTGCATCGTGTACGCCAGGTCCCCCGCCGGGGAGGGGGTGAGCCCCAGCCGGTGCAGCCGGGAGGCCGCGCCGAGCGCCACCGCGGGCGGCAGCTCCATGCGGCGGATGCCCGAGAGCTCCTCGACCTCCTCCTGCTCCAGCCAGCCGTCGCAGCCCACGGTCATCTCGCCGTCCACCTTCTCCAGCGCCGCATGCTCCAGCGCCGTCACCAGGTCCTCCACGTGGCAGAACTGCCAGCAGGGGCGGCTGCCGCCCACCACCAGCAGCCGCGGCGACTCGAAGTAGCGGGTCAGCGCGGTGTCGGTGCCGCCGACCAGCACGGCCGGACGCAGGACGGTCACGTTGAGTCCGGGGTGCGCGCGGGGGGCGCGCTTGCCCAGCCGCTCGATCTCCAGCAGGTCGCCCACGAAGGACGCCTCCGCGGTCGCGCGCAGCGGGGCGTCCTCGGCGAGCGGGACGTCGTTGTCCGGGTGGGCGCCGTAGACCATGGCCGAGGTGCACAGCACCACGCGCGGCACGCCGGCGGCGGCCGCCGCGGTGAGCACCGTCTGGGTACCGCGCACGTTGAAGGCGCTGCGCGCCTTGGGGTCGGACTCCAGGTCCAGGTCGAGCGCGAGGTGGACGACGACGTCCACGCCGCGCAGCCGCTCGGCGATCGCCGGGTCCCGAACGTCGAGCACCGCCCACTGGGCACCGGGGACGTCGCCGCGGCGCTCGTCGATCGCCACGACCTTCTTGACCTGGTCGGATTCGGCCAGCCGCAGGGCCAGCAGCAGGCCGACACCGGAGGCGGCGCCGGTGACGGCGACCACAGGTCCGGCGGGGGCCCTGCCGCCGCTCCGCTCTGGGCGAACGGTCGGTTCTGGGGAACTCACCAGGTGTCTCCCACGGTTGTCTCTGGTACCGGGTGCGCGGTCCGCAACCGCGGTCCGTACGCAGCCATCCTGCCTGACGGGTGTCTAGGCTGGAGGTACAGCCCACAACACACAGAGCCGAGGAAACCGTGAGCGACATCCCATTCGGATTCGGAGTCCCTCCCGAGGAGCCCGAGGAAGGGGACGACGGCAAGAAGTCCGGCGGTTCCGGCGGCGGCTCCCGGGGACCGGCCAATCCCTTCGGCTACGGCGGCGGGAGTCCCTTCGGCGGCGCCGGCGGGGACAACCCGTTCGCCGCCATGTTCGGTTCGCTGAACCCCAACGACCTGGGCGCGGCCTTCCAGCAGCTGGGTCAGATGCTCTCGTACGAGGGCGGCCCGGTGAACTGGGACATGGCCAAGGACATCGCCCGGCAGACGGTGGCCCAGGGCACCCCGGAGGGCTCGAAGGACGTCAGCGTGGGTCCCGCGGACCGGGCGAAGGTCCAGGAGTCGCTGCGGCTGGCGGACCTGTGGCTCGACGGGGTGACGTCGATGCCCTCCGGCGCCGGCTCGGCCGTGGCGTGGAGCCGGGCCGAATGGGTCGAGGCGACCCTGCCCGTGTGGAAGGAGCTGGTCGACCCGGTCGCCGAGCGCGTCGGGACGGCGATGGGCGACGTGCTGCCCGAGGAGATGCAGGCCATGGCGGGCCCGCTGCTCGGCATGATGCGCTCCATGGGCGGCGCCATGTTCGGCACGCAGATCGGGCAGGCGCTGGGCACGCTCGCCGGTGAGGTCGTGGGCTCGACCGACATCGGCCTGCCGCTCGGCCCGGCCGGCAAGGCCGCGCTGCTCCCCGCCAACGTGGAGGCCTTCGGCGAGGGCCTGAGCGTGCCGCAGGACGAGGTCCGGCTCTACCTGGCGCTCCGCGAGGCGGCGCACCAGCGGCTGTTCGCCCACGTGCCGTGGCTGCGGGCACACCTGTTCGGCGCCGTCGAGGGGTACGCCCGCGGTATCAAGGTGGACACCGCGAAGCTGGAGGACGCGGTCGGCCAGCTCGACCCGTCGAACCCCGAGGCGCTCCAGGACGCCCTGCAGCAGGGCATGTTCCAGCCCGAGGACACCCCGGCGCAGAAGGCGGCGCTGGCCCGTCTGGAGACGGCCCTGGCCCTCGTCGAGGGCTGGGTGGACGCGGTCGTGCACGCGGCCGCCGCCCCGCACCTGCCGTCGGCCGGGGCGCTGCGCGAGACGCTGCGCCGGCGCCGGGCGAGCGGTGGCCCCGCGGAGCAGACCTTCGCCACGCTGATCGGCCTGGAGCTGCGACCCCGCCGGCTGCGGGACGCCTCCCGGCTGTGGGCCTCGCTCACCGACGCGCGCGGCGTCGACGGACGCGACGGGCTGTGGGCCCACCCCGACATGCTGCCGACCGCCGCCGACCTGGACGACCCCGACGGCTTCGTCCACCACGAGCAGCTGGACTTCTCCGAGCTGGACAAGATCCTCGGCGAGGCCGCGGGCGGCCACGGGAAGGACGTCCGGCGCAACGAGGACGAGCACGAGCACGACGGCACCGACGAGGGCAAGGACGACGACGAGAAGTGAGCCTGCACGACGACGCCGTACGCGTCCTGAAGGACTGGTCCGCGCCCGACACGGGGCAGGAGCGGCTCCGGGAGACCTACCTGGCCCACCTGGAGGCGCACCCGGACGGCATGTGGAAGGCCTGCGCCGCGGGACACGTCACGGGCAGCGCCCTGGTGGTGGACCCCGAGCGCGGACGGGTGCTGCTGACCCTGCACAAGAAGCTCGGCATGTGGCTGCAGATGGGCGGGCACTGCGAGCCGGAGGACACCTCGCTGGCCGGGGCCGCGCTGCGTGAGGGCGTCGAGGAGTCGGGCATCCGCGGACTCACCCTGCTGCGTCCCGGGCCGGTCAACCTCGACCGGCACCTGACGCCGTGCGCCTGGCACCTCGACGTGCAGTACGCCGCCGTCGCGCCGCCCGGCGCGGTGGAGGAGATCAGCGAGGAGTCGCTGGACCTGAAGTGGTTCTCCTACGACGAGGTCGCCGACGTCGCGGACGGTTCCGTCCGGACGCTGCTGGCCCGCACCCGCGCGCTGCTCTGAGGCGGCGCGCGGGGCGGGACCGGCCGCGGGAGCTCAGCGGTTGCTGAAGATGTTGCCCTGGTTCATCCCGTGCGCGCCCTGCTGGCCGAAGCCGTACTGGGCGGCGGCGCCACCGCCGAGCTGGGCGTTCTGCGGCGGCATCAGTTCGCTGGGCTGCACCAGGACGTGGCCCTGGCCGAGGAAGTTGAGCTCCCAGCCCTCGCCGGTGTTGCCGCGCCGCCGCCAGACGCCTGAGGAACTGGTCTGCGCCTGCATCTGCACCCGGAGCGAGGACGACCAGGCGACGACCGCGTCGGAGTCGGCCGAGACGTACTTGTCCGGGGTGACCGGCATCAGCAGCGGCTTGCCCGAGGTCATCAGCGCGACCTTGCCGTGCCCCGAGATGTTGAGGTTGTAGGCGCCGCTGCCGGAGATGCCGAACTGGCTGTCGACGGAGATGACCTCCCAGTGCAGCCCGGAGTCGAGCGCCAGCACATAGGCGCCGTCCACGGTCAGGCCCTCCTGGTCCACGTCGACGACGTGGATGTGCTGGGCCAGGTTGGCGAGGTAGACCGTGCCCTGCCCGGAGCAGCGCATCAGCTCCAGGCCCTCCCCGGTGCGGTAGCGGGCGGTGCGCTGGGCGTGGCTCTGGTACTCGCCGTCGAACTCGATCAGGCCCTGGTACGCGACCATGGCGCCCTTGCGGGCCAGGCAGTCGGTGCGGCCGTCGAGCTTGACCCTCAGCAGGTACGGGTTCTGGAGTGCGTACTGGTCCTCGGTCTGGACCTCGGTGTAGCCGAAAAGCGGGCTCTGCATGGTGTCTCGCTCCCCCTCAGCCCCGGACTCGGAGGCGGTCGGTGCTGTCCTCACTGGGCTGTACGACGACGAAGCCCTGGCCGGAGAAGCCGATCTGGAAGGCCTCGCCGCTGCCGCGCCCGATGAGGGCCGACGCCTTGAAGCTGCGCTTCGCCTTCGTCTTCAGCCCGCTCGACCAGGCCACGAGGGCGTCCGGGTCGACGTAGGTCTCGTCCTCGCCGCGGCCGCAGTCGACCACGACCGGGGTGCCGCGCGAGGTGATGGCCACCCAGCCGGTGCCCGAGATCCCGACGTTGAACAGACCCTGGCCGGCGAACTTGGCCAGGCCCTTCACCCGCTCCACGCCCCATTGGAGGTGGGCGTCGAAGGCGAGCAGATTGCTGCCGTTGACCGACAGCGCCTCGTTGTTGAGGTAGACGCAGACGACGTCGGCGCCGTAGTCGGCGAGGTAGAGCAGTCCGTCGCCGGAGCACTTCATGATCGGTGCCCCCTCGCCGGTGAGCCACTGCGAGGCCATCTGGCGGACGGCGGGCGGGTTGGGCTCGTACTGGACGAAGCCCTCGTAGGCGACCATCGAACCGGTGCGCGCGAAGAGGTCCTGGCCGCTCTGCATGGCCACCTTCAGCATGCTGCTGCCGTGGTTCTCCATGCGGGCGGTGACCGGTGCCGGGGCGTACCCGGAGATCAGTGACTGGTCCATGACGGGCTCCCCTCAGACCTCGTACGGCTGGACGATGATGAAGTTGCCGGGGGCGCCCCGGAACTGCAGGTTCACGGTCTCCCCGCTGTGTCCCGGGTAGGCGTTCCTGCGCAGCCGCACCTGGCTGGAGAGCACCACCTGCGAGGCCGCCGACCAGGCGACGATCGCGTTGCTGTCGGCGTAGGTGGTCGGGGTGACCGGCAGCACCACCGGGGTGCCGTGGGTCTTGACCACGACGGTGCCCGTGCCCTGGAACTGCATGGTGAACAGGGCGCCGCCGGGGATGCCGTGACCCTCGATGCGACGCACCTCGTGCTGGAGGGACTCGTCGAAGGCGAGCACGTTCTCGGCGGAGACGCAGATGGCGTCGCCCTGGAGCTCGATGGGGTGCAGGTAGGACGCGTCCTCGGCGAAGAAGACCTGGCCGCGGCCGGTGCAGCGCATCAGCTGCATCTCCTGGCCGGTCATGTTGCCGACGATGCGGCCGGTGAACCCGGCGCCCTTGTAGCCGAATTCGACCTTGCCCTGGTAGAGCACCATGCTGCCCTGACGGGCGAGCACGGGCTGGCCGCCGGCCTGCGAGAGGTCGGCGCGCATCAGCTTCGGGTTCTGCTGGGTCCAGCGCTGGCCGGTGGGCAGCTCGCGGTACTTCTGCATCGCGGCCGCCAGACCGGCGCCCGGGGCCTGCGGGACCTGGCCGGCGTGCGGGGCCTGCGGCGGCTGGCCGAACGCGGGCTGGCCGGGCATGCCCTGACCCGGCATCGGCTGACCGGGGACGGGCTGACCGTAGGAGGGCTGACCGTACGGGGACTGGCCCGGTGCGGGCTGACCGTACGGGGACTGGCCTGGTGCGGGCTGGCCGTACGGGGGCTGGCCCGGTGCGGGCTGGCCGTACGGGGGCTGGCCGTAGGGCGGCTGACCCGGCATCTGGCCGGGGACCTGGCCCGGAGGCGCCTGCGGCGGCGGGACCTGGCCGAACGGTGGCTGGCCCGGGGGCGCCTGCGGCGGGGCCTGCGTCGGCGTGGTCATCGGCGCCACCATGGTGGGGGCGGCGTGCACGGGGGCCGGAGCCGGTGCGGGCGGAGCGCCGAAGGCCGGGGCGGGCTGGGGCGGGGCGGGCGGCGCGGAGGCCGCCGGGGGCGCGAACCCGGGCGCGGCACCCGCCGGGGGCGCGAAGCCCGGTGCCGCGGCGGGCTGCTGCGGCGCGGCCTGCTGCTCCTCGGCGACCTCGCCGCCGAAGTTCTTCAGCAGGGCGTCGAGCCCGCCGTCGAAGCCCTGGCCGACGGCGGCGAAGCGCCAGACGTCCTTGAGGTAGAAGTCGGCGAGCATGACCGCGCGCTCGGTGCTGAACTCGGCGCCCGTGAAGGCGTAGCGGGCGACCTCCTCGCCCCCGGCGACGATCCTGACGTAGCCCGGGCCGATCTGCGACATCTGCCCGGCGCCGTCGATCGTCGCGGTGAAGCTCAGCTTCTGGATCTGCGCGGGGATCCGGTCCAGCGTCACACGGAAGGACTCGGTGTCCCCGGCCTGCGCCCCCAGCTGCTGGATCGCCTCCTCGGGCGACTTGGGCTGGTTGAAGAAGATGAAGTAGCGGTCGTCGGACAGCTGTTCCTCGGCGTCGAGCCCGAAGCAGCTGATGTCGAAGCCGAGACCGGGACCGCTGATCTGCACGCCGATGTACAGATCCGTCCCTGCGGTCAGGTCACTGATCTTGGCCTTGTGGCCGCGCTGGAATTCCCTGGCCATCGCTAAGGACCGTCCCCCCATCCGTACGTACGTACTTGCTGCGTTGCGCCAGGCTAACCGCTGGCCGTGACAGGGGCTATTCCCCCGTTATTCCTCGCGTGCCGTGGGCGGGTGGGGCAGCCGGGCCGCGGCGGCGACGCCCTCGAGGTACCCGCGCGCACGTTCGGTGCGCGGGTAGGACTCCAGCAGCTTCCAGAAGTCCGGCCCGTGGCCGGGCACCAGGAGGTGGGCGAGCTCGTGGAGGAGCACGTAGTCGACGACGTACTCGGGCATGCCCTGGAGGCGGTGGGACAGGCGGATGCTGCCCTCGGCCGGTGTGCACGAGCCCCAGCGGGAGTTCTGGTTGGTGACCCAGCGCACGGTCCGCGGCATGGCGCGGCCGCCGAGGTACTGCGCGGACAGCTGCGCGGCGCGGGCGGCCAGCCCGTCGTCGCCGATCCTGCGGCGGCTCTCCTGGGCGGCGAGCTTGTCCAGCATGACCGTCACCCAGCGCTTCTCCTCGGCGACGGACATCCGGGCGGGGATGAGGACCACGGTGACGTCGCCCTCGCGGTACGCCGACACCGTCCGGCGTCGACGGGCGCTTCGGCGCACTTCGACCGCGCTGGTCCGAGGGGCGCGCGGGGGCTGGCCGGAAAGGCTCTGGGCGGGGTCGGCGGACACGCCCCGACGTTACCCGCACCGGGTCCGGGAAGTCCCGCCCGCGGGGGTGCTCGGTGAGAAAGGAGAGCAGAGAGATACCGGGCCGTAGTCATACCGAATGATCATTTGCATCGCCTGTGGATAACTTTCACGGCCCGTGCGGGGATATCGGGCACGCTGGCCCGACACGGAATCGGAACGATCTCTCGATCGGGAACTCTGCCCACGGGGGTGGCGATGCGTCCCATGCTCAAGCCGGCGATGCGCCGCAGTTGGCGCAGCCGGGAAAGCCTGCAATTCGGCGTCGACCCGGCGCACGCGGTGGTCCTGGACCCGGTGGACGGTGCGGCCGCCGCCTTCCTCGACCTGCTCGACGGCACGCGCGGACTCGGTCCGCTCGCCCGCGATGCCGAATCGCTGGGGCTGCGGCCCCCGCAGGCGCGGCGGCTGCTCGGATTGCTGGCCGAGGGCGGTGTGCTCGACGACGCGACGGCGCACGCCGAGCTGTCCGAGACGATACGGCACCACTCGGCCGCGCTGGACCGGCTCCGCCCCGACCTGGCGGCGCTGTCCGTGGTGCACTCCGACCCCGGTGGTGCGGCGGACCGGATGGGCCGGCGGCGGGCGGCCCGCGTACGGGTGGCCGGGGCGGGCCGGGTCGGCGCGACCATCGCGGCGGTCCTCTCCGCGGCGGGGGTCGGCCGGGTCGACGTGCGCGACGGGGGCCGGGTCGAGCCCTGGGACACCGCGCCGGGCGGCATCCCCGCCGAACACATCGGCGAGCGCCGGGACGCGGCGGCGCGAGGTCTGGTGCGCAGGGCGGCGCCCGATCCGCGGGCGGCGGCGGTGGGCCGCCGGGGGCCGTCCGCCGCGCCCGAGCCCGGATTGTCACTGGTGGTGGTCGCGCCGCGCGACGGCCTGGCCGCCTACGCCCCTGACGCCCAGGAGGCCGAACCGCTGATGGCCGCCGGGATCCCCCACCTGTACGCGGGGGTGCTGGAAGGCCGGGGCGTGGTGGGTCCCCTGGTGGTGCCGGGGAGCACGGGGTGTGCGGGATGTCTGGGACTGCGGATGGCGGATGCCGACGCGGCCTGGCCCAGGGTGCTGGCGCAGCTGAGGTCCGGGCGGAGCGGGGTCCCCGCCTGCGACGTCGCGCTGGCCACCACGGTCGCGGGGCTCGCCGCGGCGCACGCCCTGGCCTTCGTCGACGGCGGCCGGCCGCCGAGCTGCGGGGGGCGCGTCGAGATGGGCCTCGCCCGGCTGACCACGGAGGTGCGGCCGGTGCCGGGTGACCGCAGATGCGGCTGCGGTGCGCACGCCGCGGGTGCCGGTGCGGCGGACGACGCCGGAGGTTTGTGACACGGCCGGTGCCATGGTCCGGGAGGGGCGGGGGACAATGACGACGTGACCGATCGGAAAGAGGGGGCGCATGTCTGATCTTCCGCGCAAAGCGGTGACCCGTACCGCCAAGTTGGCGGCGCTCCCACTGGGATTCGCCGGGCGGGCGACACTGGGACTGGGCAAGCGGCTCGGCGGGCGCCCCGCGGAAGAGGTCGCCACCGAGCTGCAGGAGCGGACGGCCGAACAGCTCTTCAAGGTCCTCGGCGAGCTGAAGGGCGGTGCCATGAAGTTCGGGCAGGCCCTGTCGGTCTTCGAGGCCGCCCTGCCCGAGGAGGTCGCGGGCCCCTACCGCGCCGCCCTCACCAAGCTGCAGGACGCGGCGCCGCCGATGCCCGCCCGCACCGTGCACGCCGTACTGGCCGAGCGCCTCGGCGAGGACTGGCGCACCTTCTTCACCGAGTTCGAGGACCAGCCGGCGGCGGCCGCCTCGATCGGGCAGGTGCACCGGGCCGTGTGGCACGACGGCCGCAAGGTGGCGGTGAAGGTCCAGTACCCCGGCGCGGGGGACGCCCTGCTGTCGGACCTCAACCAACTCGGCAGGGTGGCGAGGCTGTTCGGGCCGCTGATCCCCGGCATGGACATCAAGCCGCTGATCTCGGAGCTGCGCGACCGGGTCTCGGAGGAGCTGGACTACGAGCTGGAGGCGCAGGCCCAGCACGCCCACGCGGTGGAGTTCGCCGACGACCCGGACGTGGAGGTGCCGGACGTGGTGCACCGCACGGACCAGGTGCTGGTCACGGAGTGGATGGACGGGGTGCCGCTGGCGGAGGTGATCTCGCGGGGCACGCCGGAGATGCGCGACCGCGCCGGTCAACTGCTGGCGCGCTTCCTGTTCGCCGGCCCCGCCCGCACGGGGCTGCTCCACGCCGACCCGCACCCGGGCAACTTCCGGCTGCTCGTCGACGACGGCCCGGCGGAGGGCTGGCGGCTGGGCGTGCTCGACTTCGGCACCGTCGACCGCCTGCCGGAGGGCCTGCCGGTGCCGATAGGGACGGCGCTGCGCCTGGCGCTGGCCGACGACGCGGAGTCGGTGCACTCGATGCTCCGCCAGGAGGGCTTCGTCAAGCCGACGATCGCACTCGACCCGGACGCCGTGCTGGACTACCTGCGGCCGATCATCGAGCCCGCGGCGGTGGACGAGTTCACCTTCGCGCGTGGCTGGATGCGCGCGCAGGCGGCGCGGGTCGCCGACCCGCGCTCACCCGCGCACCAGTTGGGCAAGCAGCTCAACCTGCCGCCCTCGTACCTGCTCATCCACCGGGTGACGCTCAGCACCATCGGGGTGCTGTGCCAGCTGGCGGCCACGGTCAGGCTGCGGGACGAGCTGCTCGAGTGGCTACCGGGCTTCTCCGGGGAGGACCTGGCCCCGCTGCCCGAGGCCGAGGACGCCTCGGCCTAGGCACAGGGGGGCCGCCGGGACGGCCCTACCACCAGGAGGAGTCCAGCCGGCCCTCGATACTGCGGATGTTGGTGCGGGCGCAGTCGTCGCAGAAGTACACGCGACTGCCGTTCTCGACGGAGCAGGTCCAGGTGAGGGGGAGTCCCTCGGCGACGGCCCCGCAGCGGGCGCACGTCGTCGTGGTGGGAGCAGTCCCGACCCGTTCGAATTGAGTCTTCTGGTCCACTTCGTGACGATACCGCGGGGCCGGTCGAAATCGACCGGCCCCGCGGTTGTGTGTCGTTGCCGATGTGTGAGCGCTACTGCATCACGGCCATCGCCAGCGCCCGGCGGGCGCGCAGCGAGGCGCGTTCGGCGCGGCGCTGCAGGCGCCGGGCGTTGAGCACGCGGAGGGCCATCCGTTCGTGCTCGGCCTCGTAGAGGCGCTCTTGCATATGGGCACGGGCCATGGCTTCTGGCATGAGTTGCATTTCGAGGTTCCTGTTCTGACGCTCAGCGGGAGCGTCGGAGGGCGGGGCGGGGCGTTCGGTGGCGGACGGGTTCATCGGGGCCTGCTTCTTGGGGTCGTGCGTGAGGGGACGGTCGATCGTTCCGACGGCAGGGCGCTTCATGCCACAACCGCGTTCTTGCGCGGACGGCCACGGGGACGCTTGCGCGGCACCACGACACCCTGGACGAAGAGCTCTCCACCCCAGACACCCCAGGGCTCACGGCGGTCCTTCGCGCCGGCGAGGCAGGCCTCGAGGACCGGGCAGGTCTGGCAGAGCGACTTGGCGTACTCGACATCGGCCGGGGACTCGGCGAAGAAGACCTCCGGGTCGTAGGTCCGGCACGGGACGGGGACGCCGAGGCGGTCGATCTCGTCGTCGAGCTCGGTGAGGGGCAGCAAGGGGACCTCCGGGTCAGGCGGGCGTACGGGGGCGGGTACGGACGGTGCGTGCGGGGTGAGATGCACGATCGCTTCGTTCCTCATCTGTTTGTCGGGGGGTGGGGAAAACAGAAGGGCCGCGGATCCCGGTCTGGGATTCCGCGGCCCTGGAGGTGCCGGCCTGATCGTCGATCAGGCTGGATCGCTCCAGGGTTCGAGCCCGCGGGAGGCCCACTTCGGGTGCTGCTGCTTCTGGGTTCCGGCACCATTGGTCGCCGCAAAGGCATAGGCCTGGGCCTCAGCCATTACTGCCACCGCCGGCGCCTGCGTCGGTCGCTCGCCGCCGCGCTCCCGGATGGAGAGAACGGTGGTGGGCAGACCGCCGGACAGGCGGCTGGACAGACCGGTGCCACGGAGCGAGGCACCAAGGGAGCAGGCGGCGGCGACCGGACGATCGGTCATTTTCGTCATGAACCTGGTCACTGGTCTCGCCTCCTCTCGGCGTCTCGTTGGGCTGGTCTGACAGGTGGTGCTGGGTCAGTACATCACGGATCGCACCGCTCCGGGAAGGTCCTTCACAGAGCCGCGCCGTTCGCGCTCACGCAGGCTATGGGGATTTCCTCGGGGCGCGCAAACTATTTTCCGGGCTCTTCCGCAACAGCTTCGTCACCGGCCTCACCGACGGGCTCCCGCCCCGCGCACAGGGCGAGGACGTCGGCGCCGAACTTGTCCAGTTTGCGGGCCCCGACCCCGGAGATGACAGACAATTCACCCTCCGTGGTGGGCCGCACCTCGGCGATCGCCAGCAGCGTCTTGTCGGTGAAGACGCAGTAGGCCGGCTGGCCCAGTGCCTTCGCCTGCTCCACCCGCCACTCGCGCAGCCGCTCGTACAGCGCCTCGTCCATGTCGGAGGGGCAGTCCTCACAGCGCATCAGCTTGATCTCACCCGCGTCGGACAGGGTGCGGCCGCACACGCGGCACTGCACCGGCCCGCGCCGCTTCCTGCCGCCCGAGCCGCGCTCCACGCCGCCCGTGGCGGCCGAACGGCCGCCCGCCCTGCCCCGGGCCGCCGAGCCCGGCCGCAGCCCGTCCAGGAACCGCGAGGGCCGCCTGCCGCCGCGGCCCCCCGGCGAGCGGGACAGGGCCCACGACAGGGCGAGGTGGAACCGGGCGCGGGTGACGCCGACGTAGAGCAGCCGGCGCTCCTCCTCGACCTGCTCGTCGGTCTTGGCGTAGGTGATCGGCATCGTGCCCTCGGTCAGGCCGACCAGGAACACCGCGTCCCACTCCAGGCCCTTGGCGGCGTGCAGCGAGGCCAGGGTGACGCCCTCGACGGTCGGGGCGTGCTGGGCGCCTGCGCGTTCGTCGAGCTCGGCGACGAAGTCCGCGAGCGTGGCCTCCGGCCGGGCCCGCGCGAAGTCCTCGGCGAGCCGCACCAGGGCCGCCAGCGACTCCCAGCGGTCGCGGACCGCGCCCGACCCGGCCGGGGGCTCGGAGGACCAGCCGCGGCTGCTGAGCACCGCCCGCACGTGCGCGGGCAGGTCCGCGTCGTCCAGACCCGGGTCGGATCCGCCGCCCGCCCGCGCGGCGCCGCGCAGCAGCATCCCGGCCTCGCGGACCTCGGGACGCTCGAAGAAGCGCTCGGCACCGCGCAGCTGGTACGGCACGCCGGCGTCGGCCAGCGCCTGCTCGTAGACCTCGGACTGGGCGTTCACCCGGTAGAGCACGGCGATCTCGCTGGGCCGCACGCCCTCGTCGATCAGCTCGCGGATCCGCCGGGCGGTGCCCTCGGCCTCGGCGGGCTCGTCGGCGTACTCGGTGTAGACCGGCTCGGGGCCGGCCTCGCGCTGCGAGACCAGCTCCAGACGGTGCTGGGCGGCCTGGCCCCGGGCCTGGGACAGCAGCCCGTTGGCCAGGTGCACCACCTGGGGGGTGGAGCGGTAGTCGCGGACCAGCTTGACCACCGTGGCCTCCGGGTGCCGGCTGCGGAACCCGAGCAGGAACTCCGGGGTGGCGCCGGTGAAGGAGTAGATGGTCTGCGAGGCGTCGCCGACGACGCAGAGGTTGTCCCGGCCGCCGAGCCACAGGTCCAGCAGCCGCTGCTGCAGCGGGCTGACGTCCTGGTACTCGTCGACGACGAAGTGCTGGTACTGGGAGCGGACGGCCTCGGCGACGTCCGGCCGGTCCTCCAGGACGCCGACGGTGAGCAGCAGCACGTCCTCGAAGTCGATGACCCCGCGGTCGCGCTTGAGCTGCTCGTACGTCGTGTAGATGCGGGCGATCTCGGCGGCGTCGCGCGGGATGTCGCGGGCCGCCTTGGCGGCGGCCGCCGGATAGTCCTCGGGGACGGTCTGGGTGACCTTGGCCCACTCGATCTCGCCGGTGACGTCGCGCAGCTCGTTGCGGTCCAGCCGGATGCGGGAGCGTGCCCCGGCCTCCGCGACCAGCTGGATCTTGCGCTCGGCCAGCCGCGGCATGTCGCCGCCGATGGCCCGCGGCCAGAAGTACTGCAGCTGGCGCAGCGCCGCGGAGTGGAAGGTGCGCGCCTGCACGCCGCCCGCGCCGAGCTGCCGCAGCCGCCCGCGCATCTCACCGGCCGCACGGGCGGTGAAGGTGACCGCGAGCACACTGGCGGGCTGCATCATCCCGGCCCGCACCCCGTACGCGATCCGGTGGGTGATCGCGCGCGTCTTGCCCGTGCCGGCTCCCGCCAGCACGCACACCGGGCCGTGCAGGGCGGTGGCGACCGCGCGCTGCTCGGGGTCGAGCCCGGCGAGCACGGCGTCCGCCGAGTCCGGGACGGCGGGGAAGTCCGGGAAGAGCGGGGTGTGGGTTGGTGCAGTCACCCCGCCATGCTGCCAGGTCCCGGGAGACGGCCGGGAAAGTTATCCACAGCTGAGGTGGGATGGTCGTACCGCGAACGATTGCAAGGAATGCCGAGGCAAGGGGTTAGCGTTCTCGGGATCGACGTCATCCCCCACCTTGAGGAGCGAACACCGATGTCCGGCACTGTGACGATGTACAGCACCACGTGGTGCGGATACTGCCGCCGCCTGAAGGGTCAGCTGGACCGGGAGGGAATCACCTTCACGGAGGTCAACATCGAGCAGGACCCGGAGTCGGCGAAGTTCGTCGAGAGCGTCAACGGGGGCAACCAGCTCGTCCCGACCCTCCTGGTGTCCCCCAAGAGCGGCGCCGAGCCGGTCGCACTCAGCAACCCGAGCCTGGCCCAGGTCAAGCAGGCCCTCGCCGGCTGAGCGTCCCGGCCCGGCCGCGCGGCAGGCACGGCCGGGCCGCACGGGCCCGCGCTCAGCGGCGGGCCGGCAGCGGCATCCCGTACCAGCGCTCGATCAGCCGCGCCGCGATGGAGATCCCGTACGGCGGCAGCACCTCGCCGGTCTCCATCGCCTTGCGGTACTCCTCGCGGGAGAACCAGCGCGCCTCGTGCAGTTCCTCGCCGTCCACGGTGATCTCCGCGGACGTGGCGCGCGCCATGAAGCCCAGCATCAGGCTGGAGGGGAACGGCCAGGGCTGGCTGGAGACGTAACCCACCTCGCCGACGGTCACGCCGGCCTCCTCGGCGACCTCGCGCACCACGGCCTGCTCGATGGACTCCCCCGGCTCGACGAAGCCGGCCAGCGTCGAGAAGCGTCCCTCCGGCCAGTGCGCCTGGCGGCCCAGCAGCGCCCGGTCCTCCTCGTCGGTGACCAGCATGATCACCGCCGGGTCGGTGCGTGGGTAGTGCTCCGCGCCACAGGCCGGGCAGCGGCGGATGTGCCCCGCGGCGGCCACCACGGTGCGCTCGCCGCAGCGCGAGCAGAAGCGGTGCATGCGTTGCCAGTTCTCCAGGGCGACCGCGTGCACCATGAGCCCCGCGTCGCGGTCCGACAGCAGGGCCCCGACCTCCCGCAGCCCCGCCGGGCGGGCGGCCTCGTCCAGGCGTCCGGGCAGCGCGTCCTTCTGCAGTGCGAAGTAGCGCACCCCCTCCTCGTCGACGCCGAGGAAGTAGCGGTGCACCTCGCTCTCCGGTGCCTCGAAGCTCGGCATCATGACCAGCTCGGTGCGGCCGTCCGGGGTGTCCTCGACCAGGACCTGCCCCCCGGAGACCACGAACACCTGCGTCTTCGGGTGGCTCCAGGCCGCCGCCAGCCACGCCTCGTCGAGCCGGTGCTCGGCGGCGCGGTCCACGCCCGACGGGCGGGCGAGGGGCGGCGGGAAGGCCGTCGCGTCGAAGGTGGTTCCGGTTCCGGACGTATCGGACAAGATTGCTGTCAACTCCCCGTAGCGCGCGGATGGATGCGGATGCTCACAGAGTCGTGAACTCGCTCCAGAGGTACGCGGACGTCTCCACGCCCTTGAGCAGAAGGTCGAGTTCCACCTTCTCGTTCACCGAGTGCCAACCGTCGGACGGCACGGAAATTCCCAGGAACAGGACGGGGACATCGAGGACGTCCTGCAGGTCGGCCGCCGGGCCCGAGCCGCCCTCGCGGGTGAACAGGACCTCCTTGCCGAAGGCCCGGCCCATGGCCCGGGTCACTGCGCCCAGCGCGGGGTGGTCCAGCGGGGTCAGGCAGGGGCGGGTGGCCCCCCAGAAGGTGATCTCGTGCCGGATCCCGGCCGGGACGCGCGCGGCGACCCAGTCGGCGACCAGCCGCTGCACCCGGTCGGTGTCCTGCCCGGCCACCAGCCGGAACGACAGCTTCAGCTGCGCCGAGGACGGCACGATCGTCTTGCCGCCGGGGCCCTGGTAGCCGCCGCCGATGCCGTTCACCTCGGCGGTCGGCCGGGCCCAGACCCGCTCCAGGGTGGAGTAGCCGGCCTCGCCGCTCGTCGCGTGCGACTTCGCGGTGCGCAGCCAGCGCTCCTCGTCGAAGGGCAGCCGGGCGAACAGTTCGCGCTCGCGGTCGGTGAGCTCGACGACGCCGTCGTAGAAGCCGGGGATCCTCACGCGGCCGTCCGCGTCGTGCAGCGCCGCGGCCAGCCGGGCGGCCTCGGTCGCCGGGTTGGGGACGGCGCCGCCGAAGGAACCGGAGTGGATGTCCTGGTCGGGGCCGTACAGGTCGATCTGGCAGTCGGCCAGGCCGCGCATGCCGGTGCACACGGTGGGGGTGTCCTCGTCCCACATGCCGGTGTCCGAGACGATCACGGTGTCGCAGGCCAGCCGTCCGGCGTGGGCGCGGACGAGGTCGGTGAAGTGCGGGGAGCCCGACTCCTCCTCGCCCTCGACCAGCAGCTTCAGGTTCACCGCGGGGGCGGTGCGGCCGGTGGCGGCCAGGTGGGCGCGGACGCCGAGCGTGTGGAAGAACACCTGTCCCTTGTCGTCGGCGGCGCCCCGTCCGTACATCCGGCCGTCGCGGATCCGCGGCTCGAAGGGCTCGCCGTCCCAGCCGTCCTCGAGGGCGGCGGGCTGCACGTCGTGGTGGCCGTAGACCAGCACCGTCGGCGCGTCCGCCGCGTCGGAGGGCCACTCGGCGAAGACCGCGGGAGCACCCGGGGTCTCCCACACCTCGGCCACCGGGAAGCCGGTCTCCTTCAGCTTCGCCGCCAGCCATTCGGCGCTGCGCCGTACGTCGGCGGAGCGCTCCGGATCGGCCGAGACCGAGGGGATGCGCAACCACTCGGCGAGGTCGCCGAGGAAGGCGTCACGATGTGCTTCGACGTAACTGCGGACGGCGCTGTCCGGGGTGGTGCTCATGCCCTTGAGCCTATCGGGCGACGCCGGGACCCTCGGCGTCGGCACCGGGCGCGTCCCCCGGCCCGGGCTCCGGGCCGCCCAGCAGGAGGCGTTCCAACGCTGCCCGGCCGGGCAGCGCCTCGGGCCGGGTCAGCTCCCCCGTCCTCACGTGCAGGAATGCGGCCGTGACCTGCGACAACGGCACTCCGTGCCGCTCGGCCCAGGCGAGCCGGTAGACGGCGAGCTGCAGCGGGTCGGCGGTGCCGGCCCGCCCGGTCTTCCAGTCGACGATCTCGTAGCCCTCACCCTCCCGGTACACCGCGTCGATCCGGCCGCGGATCACCCTCCCGGCGAGGTCGATCTGGAACGGCGCCTCGACGCGGTAGGGGGTGCGCTCGGCGTACGGGGTCCGCAGGAAGGCCTCCTTGAGTTCGGCGAGGTCGCGCTCGTCGGCGATCTCGTCGTCGCCCTCGATGCCGGGCAGCTCCTCGGGGGCGATCAGCGGCAGTTCCTCGAACCGGGACTCGACCCAGGCGTGGAAGCGGGTGCCGCGCCGGGCCGCGGGCCGTGGCGGGCGGGGCATGGGGCGGGCCAGCTCGCGGGCGAAGCCCTCGGGGTCGGCGGCCAGCCGCAGCAGCGCGGAGGCGCTGAGCGTGGTGGGCAGGGGGACGTCGTGGACGGCCGCGCGCGAGCGGAGCAGTTCCTCGGTGAGCGCGTCGAGGTCCCGGTCCCAGGACGCGACGGCGCGGGCCTCCTCGGGGAGCAGCAGCTCACCGCCGTCGAACCCGGAAGCGGCCACGGGTACCGAGGCGGGCCCGGGCCCGTGCGGGCCGGGCTGCCCGGGGATGGCGGGCGGCCGGTCGTCGGACCAGTCCTCCCAGTCGCCGGTGTCCTCCTCGCCGTACTGGTCGTCGTACGCGTCGTACGGCGGCTCCTCCTCGTCCTCGGGGGGCGGCGGCCAGTCGGGGTCGGGAGCGACGGCCACCGGGTACGCGGCCGGCGCCCGCAGGTGGGCCAGCACCTTGCGCGCGGCCTCGCGACGGCGGGCCAGGGCGGCCGGGTCCAGGGGCAGCGGCCACGGCGTCTCGGCCGTACGGGCCAGGGCCGGGTTGACGGCCTCGGGCGCGGGCTCCTCCGCCCAGTGCTCGACCTCGCCGTGGCCGGCCTCGCAGTGCGCGCGCAGGGCGTCGAGGAAGGCGGACGGGCCGAAGGGCCGCTTCTGGCTGGGTCCCCACCAGTGGCCGGAGCCGAGCAGCAGGGAGCGGGGCCGGGTGAAGGTGACGTAGCCGAGCCGGAGCTCCTCGACCCGGTTGTGTTCGGCCATGGCCGCCTTGAAGGCGGCCAGGCCCGCCCGGGACCACTCCTCAACGTCGGGGAGGGTGGCGGCGTCACCGCGCAGCGCGTGCGGCAGCGCCTTGGCGTTGAAGTGCCACAGCTCGCGGCCCCGCTCGCTCGGGAAGCCCTTGCGCACCAGCCCGGGGACGGCGACGACGTCCCACTCCAGCCCCTTGGACTTGTGCGCGGTGAGCACCTTCACCGTGTTCTCGCCGCCGGGCAGCGAGCTGTCCAGGCCCTTCTCGTACTGGGCGGCGGTGCGCAGGAAGCCCAGGAAGGCCAGCAGCGTGGCGTCGCCGTCCAGCGAGGCGAAGCCGGCCGCCACGTCCAGGAAGGCGTGCAGGGTCTCCCGGCGGCGGGCGGCCAGCGCGTGCGGGGACGCGGAGAGCTCGACCTCCAGGCCGGTGACGGCGAGCACCCGGTGCAGTACGTCCATGAGCGGGTCGGCCAGCGACCGGCGCAGCTCGCGTATCTCGGTGGCCAGGCGCGCGAAGCGCACCCGCGCTTCGGCCGAGAAGGGCAGGTGGTCGTCGGGCTCGCCGTCGACGAAGGTCTCCAGGGCGTCGGCGAGCGAGATCACCTCGGCCGGGTCGACGCCTTCCACGGCGGCCGCCAGCCGGTCCGCGGTGCCGCCGCGGCCCGGTACGAGCAGCCGGGCCCGCCGTCCGAGCAGCGCCAGGTCGCGCGGCCCGATCCGCCAGCGCGGCCCGGTGAGCAGCCGGACGAGGGCGGCGTTGGCCGTCGGGTCCTGCAGCACCTCGCAGACGGCGACCAGGTCGGCGACCTCCGGCAGGTGCAGCAGCCCGGACAGGCCGACCACCTCCACCGGCACGTCCCGGGCGACGAGCGCCGCGTGGATGTCGGCGAAGTGAGCGGCGGCCCGGCACAGCACCGCGATCTCGCCGGGCGCGGTGCCCGTGCGCACCAGGTGCGCGATGGAGTCGGCGATCCAGGCGATCTCCGCCTCCTGGGTGGGCAGCAGCGCGCAGCGCACGACACCGTCCCGTTCGGCGCCGGGCGCGGGCCGCAGGGCCTCGACGCCCTCGTGACGCTCGCGCAGCTCGGCGGCGAGGTCGTTGGCGAGGTCGAGCAGCCGGCCGCCGCTGCGCCGGTTCTCCGACAGGGACTGGCGCCGGGCGGGCGTCCCGTCGGCGTGCGCGAAGTGGAGCGGGAAGTCGTCGAGGTTGGCCACCGAGGCGCCGCGCCAGCCGTAGATGGCCTGGCAGGGGTCGCCGACCGCGGTCACCGGATGGCCCGTGCCGTCGCCGAACAGGGCGGAGAGCAGCAGGCCCTGGGCGACGGAGGTGTCCTGGTACTCGTCGAGCAGCACCACGGCGTACTGCTCGCGCAGGATGCGGCCGACCTCGGGGCGGGTGCGGGCCAGGGTCGCCGACAGGGCGATCTGGTCGCCGAAGTCGAGCAGGTCGCGCTGCTTCTTCTCGGCGCGGTATGCGGCGGCGAGCCCGGTCAGGTCGATGCGGGCGCGCGCCGTCTCGGGGAGCCTGCGCAGATCCGCGTTGGTGAGCCGGACGCCGTCGAGGGCGGCGAGCCACTCCCGGTCGTGGGCGAGCAGCCGCTCGGGCGGCACCAGGTGCTCCGCCAGCTCGCCCTCCAGCGCCAGCAGATCGCTGACCAGGGTCGGGATGCCCTTGGTGAGCGCCGGGAAGGGACCGGGCGCGGCCCGCAGGACGCGCGCCGCCAGCTGGTAGCGCGTCGCGTCGGCGAGCAGCCGCGCGGTCGGCTCCAGCCCGATGCGCAGCCCATGCTCCTTCAGGAGCTGTCCGGCGAAGGCGTGGTACGTGGAGATCTGCGGCTCGCCCGGCGCGTGGTCGGGGTCCGCCGGGTCCGGGTCGGTGACCCCGGCCCGGACGAGGGCCTTGCGCACGCGCTCCGAGAGCTCGCCGGCGGCCTTGTTGGTGAACGTCAGCCCCAGCACCCGCTCGGGGGCGACCTGCCCGGTGCCGACCAGCCACACCACGCGGGCCGCCATGACCGTCGTCTTCCCGGAACCGGCACCGGCCACGATCACCTGCGGGGCGAGCGGCGCGGTGATGCACGCCAGCTGCTCCGGGGTGAACGGGATGCCCAGCAGCTCCTTGAGCTGCTCGGGACCGGTGATGAGGGAGGACACGAAGGGGAGGTTATCGGGCACCACCGACACCGGCCGCCGCCGCCCGTTCCCGCCGGATGCCATCCGGCCCCGCAGGCACTCGCCGGCGTCCCCGGTGTGATCACGCGGTTCTACCGGTTCGAGATCGGTGCAGCCGTCCGTGCCACGGCCTCCGCCTACGGTGATCCACTGCTCCGCCCGCTCGACTCGAGCCACCTCGCGACGGCACAGCTCCTCGCCGGCCAGGCAGGCGCGGATCCGCTCGTGCTGAAGGCTGCCCAGGACCTCGGGCCGCGGGCCGAGGCCCCCGGCTGCTGAGACCCCCGCCTCACTCCACCACGTGCCGGCCCTCGGGGCGGCCGCTGCAGGAGGCCCGGAAGGCGCAGTTCTCGCAGTGCTGGCCGGTGGAGGGGGTGAAGCGCTCGTCGAGGACGCGGGCGGCCGCGCCGGCGAGCAGGGTGTCGGCCCAGTCGCCGCTCAGCGCCTCCTGGTGCTGGACGGTGGGCTGGGTGTCGCCGCCGTCGCGGCGGGCGGCGCCGAGGCGGAGCTGGACGAGCTCGGCGCCGCCGGGGGCGGGCCGGGTGCCGTGGAAGAGCTCGTCGACGGCGCCCTCGCGGACGGCGAGCTGGTAGACGGCGAGCTGCGGGTGGCCCTCGACCTCGGCGGCGGTGGGCTTGGCCTTGCCGGTCTTGAAGTCGACGACGTAGGCGTTGCCTTCGGCGTCGGTCTCGACGCGGTCCATGCTGCCGCGGATGCGGACGGCCACGTCCCCCGTCTCCAGGGTGACGTCGAAGCCGTGCTCGGAGGCGACGGCAAGGCGGCCGCGTTCCATGACGTGCCAGCGCAGGAAGCGCTCCAGGGCGGCCCGGGCGTTCTCCTTCTCCTGCTGGGACTTCCAGGGCGCGTCGAAGGCCAGGGCGTTCCACACCGAGTCCAGCCGCTCCATGAGCACGTCCAGGTCGGCCGGGGTGCTGCCGGAGGCGACCTCGTCGGCGAGGACGTGCAGGACGTTGCCGAAGCCCTGGGCCGCCGTGGAGGGCGGCTCGGCCTTCACCTCGCGGCCGAGGAACCACTGCAGGGCACAGGTGTTGGCCAGCTGGTCCAGCGCGCTGCCGGAGAGGGTGACCGGCTGGTCGCGGTCCCGCAGCGGGACCTCGGAGCGGGTCTGCTCGTACAGGCCCCACCAGCGTTCGGGGTGGGCGGCGGGCACCAGCGGCTGGCCCGCGTCCTCCAGGGCCGCCAGGCGCGCCAGGCGCCGCGCGGCGGCCTCGCGCAGGGCGGGGGAGGCGGCCGGGTCGACGGTCGTGGCGCGCAGCTCGGCGACGAGGGCCGCGACCGACAGCGGGCGGCGGGCCCGGTGGGTGACGTCGACGGGCTCGACGCCGAGTTCGGCGAGGAAGCGGGAGGGCTGGTCGCCGTCGTCGGCGGCGGCCTTCACGGCGGTCACGACGAGCCGCTCACGGGCGCGGGTGGCCGCGACGTAGAACAGCCGGCGCTCCTCGGCGAGCAGGGCGCCCGGGGCGAGCGGCTCCGCGAGGCCGTCGCGGCCGATGCGATCGGCCTCCAGCAGCGAGCCGCGGCGGCGCAGGTCGGGCCAGAGCCCCTCCTGGACGCCGGCGACGACGACGAGCCGCCACTCCAGGCCCTTGGAGCGGTGCGCGGTCATCAGCCGTACGGCGTCCGGCCGGACGGCGCGCCGGGTCAGCACGTCGGCGGCGATGTCCTGGGCGGACAGCTCCTCCAGGAAGTTCAGCGCGCCACGGCCGCCGGTGCGCTCCTCGGCGCGGGCGGCGGTGTCGAAGAGCACGCACACCGCGTCCAGGTCCCGGTCGGCGTTGCGTCCTGCCGCGCCGCCGCGCGCCGCGGCCCGCTCCAGCCGGCCGGGCCAGGGGGTGCCGTCCCACAGCTCCCACAGCGCCTCCTCGGCGGTGCCACCGCCGGCCAGCAGCTCGCGCCCCTTGCGCAGCAGCCCGCCGAGCCGCTGGGCGCCCCGCGCGTACGACGGGTCGTGCGCCACCAGCCGCTCGGGCTCCGCGAGCGCCTCGGCGATCAGCTCGTCCGACGGCCGCGGTACGGCGACCCCGGCGGCCCGCTCCTCCTCGCGCAGGGCACGGCCCAGGCGGCGCAGGTCGGCGGCGTCCATGCCGCCGAGCGGGGAGACCAGCAAGGTGAGCGCGTCCTCGACGCGCAGGCCCGGCTCGGGGGCGTCGGGCAGGGCGGCGTGCGCGCAGACCCGCAGGGCGAGCAGGAGGGGGGCGACGGCGGGCTCGTCGCGCAGCGGGAGGTCGTCCCCGTCGATCTCGACCGGCACCCCGGCGGAGGTCAGGGCCCGCCGCAGCACGGGCAGCGAGCGGGAACCCGCGCGCACCAGGACGGCCATGTCGGACCAGGGGACGCCGTCCTCGAGGTGGGCGCGGCGCAGCACGTCGGCGATGCCGTCGAGTTCGGCACCGGGCGTGGGGTAGGTGCGGACGGCGGCCGAGCCGCCCTCGCGGACCGGCGCGAGCTCGCGGTGGGCGCGGACGGCGGCGGCCGGGAGCCGGGTCAGCGGCATCCGCCGCGTCAGGAGCCGGGTGGCGGCCAGCAGGGCGGCACCGGAACGGCGGGAGGTGGTGAGGACGCGGACGCCGGCGGGGCGGCCGTCGGCGTGCCGGAAGGCCTCGGGGAAGCCGAGGATGCCGTTCACGTCGGCGCCGCGGAAGGCGTAGATGGACTGGTCGGGGTCGCCGAAGGCCACCAGGTGGCGGCCGCCGCCCGCGAGCGCCTGCAGCAGCCGCACCTGCGCCGGGTCGGTGTCCTGGTACTCGTCGACGAAGACGGCCTCGTAGGCCCCGGCGAGCTGGCGGGCCACCTCGGGACGCCCGGCCAGGAGCACCGCGCGGTGCACCAGTTCGGCGTAGTCGATGACGCCCTGGAGGTCGAGGACGTCCAGGTACTCGGCGAGGAAGCCGGCCGCCGCCGACCAGTCGGGGCGGCCGGTGCGGCCGGCGGACGCGGCCAGGGCGCGCGGGCCGAGGCCGAGCTCGCGGGTGCGGGCCAGCACGGCCCGCACCTCGTCGGCGAAGCCGCGGGTCGTCAGCGCCGCGCGCAGCTCGTCCGGCCAGCGCACCCGGGTCCGGCCCCGCCGCTCCAGTTCGGCCTCGCCCGCCAGGAGCTCGCGCACCGCCAGGTCCTGTTCGGGGCCGGACAGCAGCCGCAGCGGGTCGGCGAACAGCTCGGGGTCCTGGTGGGCGCGGACCAGGGCGTAGCAGAACGAGTGGAAGGTGGTCGCCTGCGGTGCGGCCGCGCCGCCCATCCGGGCGGCCATGCGGTCCCGCAGTTCGCCCGCGGCCTTGCGGCTGAAGGTGAGGACGAGGATCCGTTCCGGGTCGGTGCCGCGTCGCACGCGCTCGGCGACGGCCTCGACCAGGGTGGTGGTCTTCCCGGTGCCCGGACCGGCGAGCACCAGGAGCGGACCGCCCGCGTGCTCAACCACCGCGCGCTGTGCGGCGTCCAGTTCAGGGGGCGTCACCGGTTCCGGAGCGGTCCGTAGCAGTCGGTAGCCGCCGGACGGCCCGACCGTCCCCCCGGAGCGCCGTGCGGCGGCGTCCGTCTGGCGGGTGGAGGAGGAGGTCACGTGGTTCGCCGGTTCCGTGTGCGTGCGGGTGCGTGTGCGGCGGCCTGTGCCGCCGGTGGCCGGGGGAGGCCGGGTGCCGACGGTACGCCACCGGTCGACGGGACCGCCGCGCGTCCCGTCCTTCCCGTACGGATGCGGGAGCGGCCGGGCGCGGGGCGCCGTACTCCGTCCGGACGGCCGATGGCATCAACCGGTCGCCGATGGCGGAAGCTGGATGGTGTGAGCGTCCGGTCGTCAGTCGTCCCCGCCGGGTGCGGGCACGGGGTCCGTGCCGTCCCAGCGGGCCCTGCGCATGTCGAGGCGGGGTATGTGGCCCTTCGCGGCCCGCGGGGCCTGGCGCAGCGGGGTGCCCTCGGCGCGGTAGTGCTCCAGGGCGCGCAGCTCGTGGCCCGGCAGCAGCCCGCCGTCCGCGCGCACCACGCGCCACCACGGCACGGCCCCGCCGTACAGCGCCATGACGTGGCCCACCTGCCGGGGACCGCCCTCCTCCAGCCACTCGGCGACGTCGCCGTAGGTCATGACCCGTCCGGGCGGGATCCGCTCGGCGACGTCCAGCACGCGCTCCGCGTACGCGGGCAGCTCCTGGACCTCGTCGTCCGGACCGTCGTCCGGGGCGTGTGCGGTGTCCTTGCTCATCCGTCACATGGTGCCCCACGGCACCGACAGTCGCGGCCGGCGCCTGCGCGTACGGGGGCGCCCGGGACGGCGAATTGCCCCCTCCTGCGCCCATGCGCGCGCCGCTCGTGCCACCATCATCCGGGCGGTGACTGGTGATACGAGATCAAAAAGAGACAGCAGGAGAGCACGACGTGAGCGGGAACGGAGCCGCTCGCGCGGTCCCGGCTGCCTCCGAGGGCCCCGGGGACGGCGCCCCGGCGACCCCGGACGAGCGCGCCGGGCAGGCCGTGTCCGCGTCCGGTGACGCCCCGCGCGGTGAGACCCGCGCCACATCGAAGGCCCCGGCCGGAGAGCCGGCGGTGACGCCCGCGCGGTCCGGGGACGACGCCCAGGACGGCACCCCCGGCACCGCCGAGGCCCCGGACACCGAAGCCCCCGGCACCGCCGACGGCCCCGGCGCCGAGGAGTCCGTCACCGGCACCACCCCGCACACCGACCCGGTGGCGCGGGACGAGCCGCTGCTGCCCGCGCGCGTGCACCGGCCCGTCGACCTGATGCGCTTCCTCTTCGGACTCCTCGGCATCGCGATCGTGCTGATGATCGCGGGCTTCGCGCACGCGACGACCTCCGGCGTGGAGCAGGACATCGCCGAGGGCGCGACGCACGCGCCCGAGCCCTTGATCACGATCGCCGGGCTGCTGGCGACCGTGGCGGTGCTGATCGTGCCCGTGGCGTTCGCCGTGGAGCGGCTGATCAAGCGGGACGGGCTGCGCATCGCCGACGGCGTGCTGGCCGCGGTCCTGGCCCACGGGGTGTCGCTCGCCACCGACCTGTGGGTGTCGGACGCGGCGCCGGTGGCGATCCGGGACGCGCTGACCCGCGACGCGCCCGGCGGCGGGATCACCGACCCGGTCCACGGCTACCTGGCCCCGGTGATCGCCTACATGACGGCGGTCGGCATGGCCCGGCGCCCGCGCTGGCGGGTGGCGCTGTGGTTCGTGCTGGTCGTGGACTCCTTCGCGGTGCTGGTGGGCGGCTACACGACACCGTTCTCGATCATCGTGACCGTGCTCATCGGCTGGACCGTGGCGTACGGCACGCTCTACGGGGTCGGCTCGCCGAACGTCCGCCCGACCGGCCAGAACCTGCTCGCGGGCCTGCGCCGGGTGGGCTTCGCCCCGCTGACGGCGGTCCGCGCGGAGGACGAGTTCCCCGACGCGCCCGACTCCGACCGGGGCCGCCGCTACCTGGTGACCCTGGAGCAGGGCCCGCTGCTCGACGTCACGGTCGTGGACCGCGAGCAGCAGGCGCACGGCTTCTTCTACCGCATGTGGCGCCGGCTCCAGCTGCGCGGGATCACCCAGCGGCGCAGCCTGCAGTCGCTGCGCCAGGCGCTGGAGCAGGAGGCGCTGCTGGCGTACGCGGCCATCGCCGCCGGCGCCAACGCCCCGCGGCTGATCGCCACCTCCGAGCTGGGCCCGGACGCCGTGATGCTGGTGTACGAGCACATGGGCGGGCGCTCCCTGGACGCGCTGTCGGACGAGGAGATCACCGACGAGGTGCTGCACGGCGCCTGGGAGCAGGTCCGGGCGCTGCAGTCGCGGCGGATCGCGCACCGCAGGCTGGTCGGCGAGGCGCTGAAGATGGATCGCCACGGCGACGTCTTCCTGACCGACCTGCGCGGCGGGGAGATCGCGGCGGGCGACATCGTGCTGCGCATGGACGTGGCGCAGCTGCTCACCACCCTGGCGCTGCGCGTCGGCCCGGAGCGGTCGGTGGCCTCGGCCGTGGCCGTGCTGGGCCCGGACGCCGTCGCCGACTCCCTGCCGCTGCTGCAGCCGATCGCGCTGAGCCGCACCACCCGGGCCACGCTGAAGCAGCTCGCCAGGGAGCGGGCGCAGCGTGAACGCGAGGCGGTGCTGGCCGCGTCCCGCGCCCGGAGGGCGGACGAGGAGACCGGTGACGCGGGTGAGGCAGCCGGCAAGGACGCGGGCAAGGAGACCAAGGCCGAGCGGCGGGCCGAGAAGAAGGCGATCGAGGACGCGCTGGACGGGGTCCGCGAGGAGGACCTGCTCACCCGGATCCGCCACCAGGTGCTGTTCATCCGTCCGCAGGCCCCGGTGGAGCCGGTACGGCTGGAGCGGGTGCGGCCGCGCACGCTGATCAGCATCATCGCGGGCGCCTTCGCCGCGTACTTCCTGCTCTCCCAGATCAGCAGCATCGACCCGGCGACGCTGCTGGCCGAGGCGAACTGGATCTGGGTCATCGTGGCCGTGCTGGCCTCCGCGCTCAGCTACGTCGCGGCGGCGATGGCGCTGTCCGGCTTCGTGCCGGAGAAGCTGTCCTTCGTCCGCACCACGCTGGCGCAGGTCGCCGGTTCCTTCGTGAAGCTGGTGGCCCCCGCGGCCATCGGCGGCGTGGCGCTCAACACGCGCTACCTGCAGAAGTCGGGCGTGCGCCCGGGCCTGGCGGTGGCGAGCGTGGGGGCCTCGCAGCTGGTCGGCCTCGGTTCGCACATCAGCCTGCTGCTGGTGTTCGGCTACATCACGGGCACCGAGAAAACGCCCTCCCTGTCGCCGTCGCGGACGGTGATGGCGGGTCTGCTGACGGCCGGGGTGCTCTTCCTGGTCGTCACCGCGGTGCCGCCGTTGCGGCGCTTCGTGTCCACGCGGGTGCGGGCGCTGTTCGCCGGGGTGGTGCCGCGCATGCTGGACGTGCTGCAGCAGCCGATGAAGCTCACCACGGGCATCGGCGGCACGCTGCTGCTGACCCTCGCCTTCGTGCTGTGCCTGGACGCCAGCATCCGCACCTTCCACGGCGAGGTGAACTTCGCGGCGGTCGCGGTGATCTTCCTGGCGGGCAACGCGCTGGGCTCCGCCGCCCCGACCCCGGGTGGCCTGGGCGCGGTCGAGGGCGCGCTGATCGCCGGTCTGACCACCATCGGCCACCTGGACTCGGCGACGGCCACCTCCGCGGTGCTGCTGTTCCGGGTGCTGACCTTCTGGTTGCCGGTGCTGCCCGGCTGGCTGGCGTTCACCCAGCTCACCAGGCGGCAGGCGCTGTGACGCGGGCCCACTGACAGGGGATGTCAGTGGGCCGCCCCTACGGTCCCCGGTCATGGACACCACGCACATCGTCGAGTTGCGGCAGTACACCCTGCGCCCCGGCGCCCGGGACACCCTGGTCGAGCTGTTCGAGCGCGAGTTCGTCACCGGTCAGGAGGCCGCCGGGATCCGGGTCGGCGGCCGGTTCCGCGACCTGGACGACCCGGACCGGTTCGTATGGATGCGGGCCTTCCCCGACATGGCGGCCAGGACCCGCGCCCTGCACGCCTTCTACGACGGCCCCGTCTGGTGGGCGCACCGCGAGGAGGCCAACGCGACCATGACCGACTCCGACGACGTCCTGCTGCTGCGCGGCCCCGGTTACCGCGTGCCGGACGACACCGGGCTGGTCGTCGCGACCGTCTGCCACCCCGCCGACCCGTCCGGCTTCGCGCCCCCGGACTGCGCCCGCGCCGTGCACCGCACCGAGCACGCGGCCAACGGCTTCCCGGCGCTGCCCGTGCGCACCGGCGAGGACGTCGTGGTCTGGTTCGCCGCCTACGCGCAGGCCGGTGCACGCCCCGCGGAGCCCGCCCTGCCCGCCGGCCCGGAGGGGCGGTTGCTGCGGCCGCCGCTGCGGCTGCGGCTCGCCCCGGTGCGGGTTGCGGGGCCTCACCGCAGGATGTCGCCGAGGTCGTAGCCGACCGGTTCCTCCAGCTGCGCATAGGTGCAGCCGGCGGGGTCGCGGTCGGGCCGCCAGCGGCGGAACCGGGCGGTGTGCCGGAAGCGGTCGCCCTGCATGTGGTCGTACGCGACCTCCAGGACCCGCTCGGGCCGCAGCGGGATCCAGGACAGGTCCTTCCCCGCGCTCCAGCGGCTCTGGGCCCCGGGCATGCGGCCGCCGGGCTCTCCCCCTGGCTTCGCCGGGTGTGCCCCCACCTCGGCCCAGTCGGCCCAGGGGTGGCCCTCGGCGGACTCCATGCGCAGCGGCTCCAGTTCGGCGACGAGTTCCTCGCGCCGGCGCATCGCGAAGGAGGCGCAGACCCCGACGTGCTGGAGCCGGCCGGCGGCGTCGTGCAGGCCGAGCAGGAGGGAGCCGACGACGGGACCGGACTTGTGCCAGCGGAAGCCGGCCAGCACGCAGTCGGCGGTGCGCTCGTGCTTCACCTTGATCATGACGCGTTCGTCGGGGCGGTAGCCGACGTCCGGGGGCTTGGCGACGACGCCGTCCAGTCCCGCGCCCTCGTACTGCTCGAACCACCGCCGGGCCAGCTCGATGTCGGTGGTGGCGGGGGCGACGTGGACCGGTGGCCGTGCCGTGCCGAGCGCGTCGACCAGGGCCTGGCGGCGCCAGGTCTGCGGGTCCGCCATCAAGGAGCGGTCGCCGAGCGCCAGCAGGTCGAAGGCGACGAGCGAGGCGGGGGTGCGTTCGGCGAGCTGCCGCACGCGCGAGTCGGCGGGGTGGATGCGCTCCAGCAGGGCGTCGAAGTCCAGCCGGCCCTCGCCGGCGATGACGATCTCCCCGTCGACGACGGTGCGCGGCGGCAGTTGCGCACGGACCGCCTCGACGACCTCCGGGAAGTAGCGCGTCAGGGACTTGCCGGTGCGGCTGCCGATCTCCACCTCGGCGCCGTCGCGGAAGACGATGGCGCGGAACCCGTCCCACTTGCCCTCGTACAGCATGCCGGGCGGGATCTCGGTGGCGGACTTGGCGAGCATCGGCTTCACGGGCGGCATCACCGGCAGGTCCATGCCGCGATTCTCCGCCCGACGGGCGCCGCCCGCCCGTCGGGCCTACCGTGTCGGGGACGGGAGAGGCGGTGACGGCATGGCAGAGGCGGTCGAGCTGACCGTCGGCGAGCGGACGGTCCGGATCTCGAACCCGGGGAAGGTGTACTTCCCGGAACCGGGCTTCACCAAGCTGGACGTGGCCCGCTACTACCTCACGGTCGGCGACGGCGTCCTGCGGGCGCTGCGCGACCGGCCGACGACGATGGAGCGTTACCCGGACGGGGTCGAGGGCGAGTCGTTCTTCCAGAAGCGCGCGCCGAAGAACACCCCGGACTGGATCCCCACCGGCCGCATCCGCTTCCCCTCCGGCCGCCACGCCGACGAGATCTGCCCGACCGAGGTGGCCGCGGTCGTCTGGGGCGCCAACCTCGGCTGCCTCACCTTCCACCCGTGGCCGGTCCGGCGCGGCGACCTCAACCACCCGGACGAACTGCGCATCGACCTGGACCCGCAGCCGGGCACCGACTTCGCCGACGCCGTGCGCGTCGCCGGCGAACTGCGCGGGCTGCTGGAGGAGCTGGGCCTGCGCGGCTGGCCCAAGACCTCCGGCGGGCGGGGCCTGCACGTCTTCGTGCCCATCGAGCCCGAGTGGACGTTCACCGGGGTGCGGCGGGCCGCCATCGCCATCGCCCGGGAGATGGAACGTCGGATGCCCGGGCAGGTCACCAGCGCGTGGTGGAAGGAGGAGCGCGGCGAGAAGATCTTCGTCGACTACAACCAGACCGCGCGCGACCGCACCATCGCCTCCGCCTACTCCGTACGGCCCAAGCCGCACGCCCCGGTCTCCGCGCCGCTGCGCTGGGAGGAGGTGCCGCAGGCGCACCCGCGGGACTTCGACCTGGTCACCATGCCCGCGCGCTACGCCGAGCTGGGCGACGTCCACGCCGGCATGGAGGAGCACGCCTTCCGGCTGGACTCCGTCCTGGAACTGGCCGAACGCGACGAGCACGACCGCGGGCTGGGTGACATGCCGTACCCGCCGGACCACCCCAAGATGCCCGGGGAGCCGCTGCGGGTGCAGCCGAGCCGGGCCAGGCGCACGCCGGACGGCGACGCCGGCGGGGACTGACGGCGCGGCAGGACGCCGCGGCACGACCCCTTCCCACCGCGACCGCGCTGACGCATCATCAGGCGCATGCCCGCGCCTCGACCCGTGCCCCTGGACGAGTACCCGGTCCATCAGATCGCCCGTTCCATGCGCCACGTCGCGACCGGTGACCGCAACGCCTACGACCGTTCGATCTTCCACTTCTTCGACCACGAGGGCCGGGCCTTGCTCGTCACCGGCCTCGGCGTCCATCCCAACCTCGGCGTCACCGACGCCTACGCGACCCTGACGCGCGGCACCGGCATGCTCGCGGTGCGCGCCTCGGACGCGCTCGGCGAGGACCGCATGCGGCAGCAGGTCGGGCCGCTGCGCATCGACGTCCTGGAACCGCTCCGCAGGCTCCGGCTGACCTGCGACGACGAGTTCCTCTCGTACGACCTGGAATGGGAGGCCGCGTTCCCTGCCGTCGAGGAGCCGCACCACGCCCAGTACCGGGGCGGCCGGCTCTTCCTGGAGGCCAGCCGCTTCGTCCAGGCCGGCACCTGCCACGGCGTGGTCCGCACCGGCGACGGCGAGGAGATCCGCGTGGAACGCGGCCGCTGGACGGCCACCCGGGACCGCAGCTGGGGTGTGCGCCCGGTGCCCGGCGAGGCCCCGGGACGGGCCGAGGAGGAACACCGCCCGCAAGGTTTCCACTGGCTGTGGATACCGATCCGGTTCGACGACCGCTTCGTCATGGTGATCGCCCAGGAGGACGCCGACGGCTACCGCTCCCTGGACGAGGCCCTGCAGATCACCGAGCACGGCCCGGACCGGCAACTGGGCCGGGCCCAGGTCGGCATCACCTATCGGGCGGGCACCCGCACCCCGGTCTCCGCCGTCGTCCACCTCGACGGCGGGAAGATCGAGGCCGAGGTGCTGGTCTCCAGCCCGCTCGCCGTCGGGGCCGGCTACCCGCCCGCCCGCGACTGGCAGCACGGCGAGTGGAAGGGCCGCGGATGGCTCGACCGCCGTGCGTACGACCTGACGGATCCGGCGGTCATGGCGCCGGCCGCGTACGGAGTCACCGACCACGCCGCGCGTTTCGCCTGGGACGGCCGGGTCGGCTACGGCATCTTTGAGCACGGCAGCTTCGGCCGCCACACCCCGAGCGGCTTCACCGGTCAGGAGGCCATGTGACAACGGTGCGCACCACCACCCGCGATCCCCGACTGCTGCGCAGCCGCCTCGACGAGTGGCTGGCCGCGAAGCACCCCGGCGCCCACAGCCGCGCGGTGCACGCCCCCTCCGCGAACGGCCTGTCCAGCGAGACCGTCCTGTTCGACCTGGCCGTCCCCCATCCGGAGGGCACCGCGCGCCAGCGCATCCGCCCCTGCGTGCTGCGGCTGGCCGGCGACCCCGACGCCTACACCGTCTTCCCGACGTACGACATGGCCGCGCAGTACCGCGTCATCCGGACGGTCGCCACGCGCACCCGCGTCCCCGTGCCCGAACTGCTGTGGCTGGAGCCCGACCCGGGGCCGCTCGGCGCGCCCTTCTTCGTCATGGAGCGCGTCCCGGGGCGCGTCCCGCCGGACGTCATGCCCTACACCTACGGCGGCAACTGGCTCTTCGACGCCTCCGAACAGGACCGGGCGCGGCTGGAGCGTTCGACGGTGCGCGTCCTCGCCGAACTCCACACCGTCCCCGGCGAGGGGACGCTGCGCGCGCACGTCGACGCCCAACGCGCCTACTACGAGTGGGTCGTGGACGGGCTGGCGCCCTCCCCCGTCATCGAGCGGGCCTTCGCGTGGCTGGAGAAGCACTGGCCCGCCGACCCCGGCCCGTCCGTGCTCAGCTGGGGCGACGCCAGGATCGGCAACATCGTCTACGACGCCGACTTCGCCCCCGTCGCCGTCCTCGACTGGGAGATGGCCTCCGCCGGCCCCCGGGAACTGGATCTCGCCTGGCTGGTGTACCTGCACCGCTTCTTCCAGGACCTCACCGTCTCCGCCGGCTTCCCCGGCATGCCGGACTTCCTCGACCGCGACCGCGTCGCGGCGACCTACGCGGAGCTCACCGGGCACACCCCGGGCCACCTGGACTTCCACCTCCTGTACGCCGCGCTGCGGCACGCGATCGTGATGCTGCGGATCGGTCACCGCCAGGTGCACTTCGGGGAGCGCGAGATGCCGGCCGACCCGGACGCGCTGATCCTGCACCGGGACACGCTGGAGGCGATGGTGGAGGGCCGCCACCGCTGATCCCGGGACCCGGCCCGGAACCTCACACAGAACCTCACGCTCCGTGACGGCGGGGCCGCCCGGGGTGCCCGCAGCGGCGCCCCGGGCGGCCCCGCGGCCCGTTGTCGGGCGGCCGCCACCCGGGTGGGCCTCAGGACCTGCGGCCGGACGTCATCCGTGCCACCCTGGCGGGGGAACGGGATGACGATATTCACCCGTTTGTCATGCCGTGCACTGCCGTGTCCGGGTACGGGCTGCGACCCTCGGTCGGGGAGGGGACCCGCGCCGTCGTGAGGAGTACGCATGCACCAGCACCTCGCCCGTACCGCCACGGCCGTCGCCCTGCTGGGAGCCTCCGCGTTCGTCACCATGCCGGCCCACGCGGCCCCCGCGGACCCCTCCTCCCCCACGGTCTTCGCCCACCGGGGCGCGTCCACCGAGGCCCCCGAGAACACCCTGGCGGCCGTGCGCAAGGCCAACGAGCAGCACATCAAGTGGATCGAGAACGACGTCCAGCGCACCAAGGACGGGGCCCTGGTGGTGATCCACGACGCGACGCTGAACCGCACCACCGACGTCGAGCAGGTCTTCCCGGACCGCTCCCCCTGGCGCGTCGCCGACTTCACGCTCGCCGAGATCCGCCGGCTCGACGCCGGCAGCTGGTTCGCCCCCCGCTTCCGCGGCGAACGCGTCCCCACCCTCCAGGAGTACCTGACCCTCCTCGACCGCGACCAGCAGGGCCTGCTGCTGGAGCTCAAGCAGCCCGAGCTCTACCCCGGCATCGAGAAGCAGACCGTCGACACCCTCGAGAAGGCCGGCTGGCTCGACCGGGCCCACCTCTCCGGCCGCCTGGTCATCCAGAGCTTCAGCGCCGACGCCCTGCGCCGCACCCACGCACTGCGCCCTGCCGTCGAGACCGGCTTCCTGGGCAGCCCGCCGGTCTCACAGCTGAAGGAGTACGCGGCCTTCGCCGACCAGATCAACCCGGACGAGAAGGACGTCACCTACGCCTACGTGCAGGCGGTCCACGGCACGAAGGGCCCCGACGGCAAGCCGCTGCGCGTGAACGCGTGGACGGTCGACGACCTCACCACCGCCGTCCGCATGGCGGCCCTGGGCGCCGACGGCATCATCACCAACCGCCCGGACGTCATCCGCAACGGCGTGCAGTGACCCGGACGGCGGCGTGCGCCGCCCGTTGAACCGCTCGGCCGAACGCGACGTACCTGTCACCGTGGGTGGCACCAGGTCGCCGACGTGGAAGGAAAGGGCCGAACGATCCCCTTGGACGCGAGCCGCCCCGTCAGCAGCGCCGGCACGGCGCACGGCCGGCAGGAAGTGCCGGGCCTCGAAGGCCTGCGCGGCCTGGCCGCACTGTACGTACTCCTGTTCCACTGCTGGCTGTACACGTTCCCGGGGTATCCCGACAGTTCGGCCCCCCGGTGGCTGGACGGGCTGATGTACGGCCGTCTCGCCGTCGTCTTCTTCCTGGTGCTGTCGGGGTTCTCCCTGGCCATCTCCCCGGCGCGCGACGGCTGGCGGCTGGGCGGTGCCGCCCGTTTCCTGCGGCGCCGGGCCTGGCGCATCCTCCCCCCGTACTGGGCGGCGCTCGCGCTGAGCCTGCTCGTCGCCTTCTTCGTGGTGCCGGCCTCGCACTTCGGGCCGCCCACCGGCGCGACGGTCCTGGTGTACGGGCTGGTCGCCCAGGACGTGTTCACCGCGCCGACGCCGAACGGCACGTTCTGGTCGATCGGCGTGGAGGCGGAGCTCTACCTCCTCTTCCCGCTCCTGCTGTTCGTCCGGCGGCGGCTGGGGGCCGTGGTCCTGGTCGCGGGCGTGACGCTCCTGGTCGTCGCCCGGGGCCTGATGGCCGCGCACGCGACCCCGGTGGAGGGGGACAACTGGCTCACCCCGCATCTCGCCCCGGTGTTCGTCGCCGGTCTGGCGGGCGCGTGGATCGTCGTCGCGTCGGCCCGGGTCCGGCGCCTGCCGTGGCACTGGTTCGCCGTCCTGGCCGCCGTGCCGGTCGTGGCGCTCGCCGCCGTCAAGGGCCGGGTCTGGACGGTGGACCACTACTTCTGGGTGGATCTCGCCGTCGCGCCCGCCATGACGATGCTGATCGCCGCGGTCGCCACCGGAAGGCCCGCCTTCCTGCTCAGGCTCCTGACCGCACGCCCCGTCCGTGTCCTGGGCGACTTCTCGTACAGCCTCTACCTCGTGCACCTGCCCGTCGTCATGACCGTCATCAGGCGCGTCGCCCCCAGGTTCGTCTCCCCCGGGCTGCCCACGTTCTGGTTCACCCTCGTAGTGGCGTTGCCCGTCTCGCTGCTGGTGGCGTGGCTGTTCGCCCGGGTCTTCGAGCTGCCCTTCAAGCGGCACCGCTCCTGGAAGTCCCTGCTCGCGCCGGTCCGTTCGCGGTCCACCGGCCCGGGGCCGGCCGGGGCCGCGCCGGCAGGTCCGTGACGTCCGGCCCGTGACGTCCGGCCCGCGGGGACGGCGAAGGCCCGCGGCGTCCGAACCGGTCGGACGCCGCGGGCCTTCGCCTCACCTGTCGGTCAGTACACCGGCTTGTCGGGCTCGATCGTGTTGACCCAGCCGATGACGCCGCCGCCGACGTGGACCGCGTCGGAGAAGCCCGCGGACTTCAGGACGGCGAGGACCTCGGCGGAGCGGACGCCGGTCTTGCAGTGCAGGACGATCTTCTTGTCCTGGGGGAGGTCCTGGAGGGCGTTGCCCATGAGGAACTCGTTCTTGGGGATCAGACGCGCACCCGGGATCGAGACGATCTCGTACTCGTTGGGCTCGCGGACGTCGATGATGTCGATGTTCTCACCGTCGTCGATCCACTCCTTGAGCTGCTTGGGAGTGATCGTCGACCCCATCGCCGCCTCCTGCGCCTCCTCGGAGACGACGCCGCAGAAGGCCTCGTAGTCGATGAGCTCGGTGACGGTCGGGTTCTCGCCGCAGACCGCGCAGTCCGGGTCCTTGCGGACCTTGACCTGGCGGTACTGCATCTCCAGGGCGTCGTAGATCATCAGGCGGCCGACGAGCGGCTCGCCGGTGCCGGTGAGGACCTTGATGGCCTCGGTGACCTGGATGGAGCCGATGGACGCGCACAGCACGCCCAGGACACCGCCCTCGGCGCAGGAGGGCACCATGCCCGGCGGCGGGGGCTCGGGGTACAGGCAGCGGTAGCAGGGGCCGTGCTCGGACCAGAAGACCGACGCCTGGCCGTCGAAGCGGTAGATGGAGCCCCAGACGTACGGCTTGTTCAGCAGCACGCACGCGTCGTTGACCAGGTAGCGGGTCGCGAAGTTGTCCGTGCCGTCGACGATCAGGTCGTACTGGCTGAAGATGTCCATCACGTTGTCGGCCTCGAGCCGCTCCTCGTGAAGGACCACGTTGACGTAGGGGTTGATGCCCTTGACGCTGTCGCGGGCGGACTCCGCCTTGGAGCGGCCGATGTCCGCCTGGCTGTGGATGATCTGGCGCTGCAGGTTGGACTCGTCGACCTCGTCGAACTCCACGATGCCGAGCGTGCCCACCCCGGCGGCGGCCAGGTACATCAGGGCGGGCGAACCGAGACCGCCGGCGCCCACACAGAGCACCTTGGCGTTCTTCAGCCGCTTCTGCCCGTCCATCCCCACGTCGGGGATGATCAGGTGGCGGGAGTACCTGCGGACCTCGTCGACGGTGAGCTCGGCGGCCGGCTCGACCAGGGGTGGCAGCGACACGGGGACTCCGTTTGTCGATCGATCACTACGGTGGTTATTCCCGTAACACTGCCACGCCCTTCTTCATTCCGAGACCGCCGTCCCGAGGGGCGAGACTGATGTGGGTCACATGCTGGGCGGCGGCTGGCGGCGGAGCATGCGCGAGGCCTCGTCCCAGTAGCCCGGCAGGCCGTCCCAGGCCGCGTGATCGGTGCGGTCGGTGAAGTAGACCGTCGCCGCGCCCTGCCAGCGGGCGATCCGCATGGCGTTCTCCAGGTGCGGGGCCGGGACGCCGTGCACCAGGTGGCAGAAACGCTCCGGCGGGTACGCGGCCGTCCACTCCGGGGCCTCCGACCAGCGGTACTGCATCCACGGCCCGGCGAAGGTCACCAGTTGGTCGGCGGCTTCGGCGTAGCCCTCGTACGGATGGCAGCCGTGACCGAGCACCACATGCCCGGTGCTGCCGCCCTCCACCGTCAGCAGCGCGCGCAGGGTGGTGATCACCCGGCGGCAGTCGGACAGCTCCGAACTCGTGGTCGGGGCACGGTCGAGGTAGAAGCCGTCGACCCGGTACCAGTCGAGGAAGCGGTGCGCGTCGGCGACCAGTTGGCCGAAGGGACGCGCCCCGTGCCGGGTGTCCAGGTACCCGAGCACCGGCACGGCCGCGTCGCGCAGCCGGGCGCACGCCTGCGTGTAGAGCGGGTCGATCCGGGCGCCGGGGCCCCGCGCCACGTTGAGCACCACCCAGTGCATCGGCGCCTCGGGGCGGGCCAGTTCGGCCCATTCGCCCGGGGCGACCAGCGGGTGCGCGTACGCGGGGACCCCGAAGCCCAGTCCGTCGCAACGGTCGATCGGCCTGCGCAGGCCGCTCGGTGTCACACGCGGCATGCCGCCTCCATCCAGACGTCGGCGAGGGATTCCTCGAGGGCAATGCGCGGGCGCCAGCCGAGGCGGTCGCGGGCGGTGCGGATGTCGGCCTGCTGCCAGGCGCCGCAGCCGTCCGGGTAGTGGGGGTGGCCGGTGCCGTTCGCCATCAGGTGCGGGTCCTCGACCTCGTGGAGGGCGCCCGCGTAGCCCGCGGCGTTGGCCAGGGCCGCGGCCACCTCGCGCAGCGGTACGGCGTGGCCCGTGCCGATGTTGACCAGGCCCTGGGCGGCGGAGAGCGAGGCCGCGTGCACGGCGCGGGCCACGTCGCGCACGTCCACGAAGTCCCGCTGCACGCCGAGTCCGGTCAGCTTCAGCTCGCCGTCGCCGGTCTGCATGGCCCGGCGCATCGCCTCCGCGAGCCGCCCGATCGGCGAGGCGGTGGGCGTCCCCGGCCCGACCGGGGTGAAGACCCGCAGCACGACGGCGTCGAGCCCGGAGCCGAGCACCAGTTCCGTCGCGGCGAGCTTGCTGACCCCGTACGGACCGCCCGGCCGGGGCACGGCGTCCTCGGCCGTCGAGGAACCGGTGGGCGAGGGCCCGTACTCCGCGGCACAGCCCACCTGGACCAGCCGGGCGGAGGTGGCGCTGCGGCGCATCGCCTCGCACACGGAGGCGACCGCGATCGTGTTGTGCCGTGTGAGTTCGCGCGCCCCGCCGCGGGTGGCGCCCGCGCAGTTGACGACGACCCCGGGGTGGACGGCGTCCATGAAGCGCGCCAGCGCGCCGGGACTGCCGGACGACAGGTCGAAGCGCACGTCCGCGTCGTCGCTGCGGCCGAGGGCGGTCAGCTGCACGGCGGGGTCGGCCAGCAGCCGTTCGGCCACGTGACGGCCGACGAATCCGTTGGCGCCCAGGAGGAGGACTCTCATAGCGAGCGCCTCCGCTGCGCTCGCCGTGGTCGGGGGTGCGGGTGGGTCATCGTGAATGGCTCCTTGGCTTCTTCTACGGAACTGCGGGGTGTGCCGGGCCGCCCCGGCCGCCGGCCGCTCATCGCGGCGCCGCCGCGGCCGTGTGCGCCGACGCACGCGAGAGGGTGGTCAGGGCGTGGGCCGCCAGCGCCAGGGCGGCGGCCGCGCAGGCCAGCGCGGGGACGGCGGCCGGCGGGAGGGGGAACCGGTTCAGCAGGGCCGCGGCCAGGGCCACGGCCTCGGTGGCGCAGGCGAGCCCGGTGCCGATGGCCGCCGGGTCGGGGTGGCCGTGCACCGCGAGCAGACGGGCGGTGAACAGCAGCAGAGCGAGCGCCGCGGGCCCGGCGAGCGCGGCGGGGGTGAGCGGGGCGCCCGCCACGGCCCGGGCGGCGCACAGCAGCGCGAGCACCAAGGCGAGGAAGAGCGCGAGCGTGCCCGCCAGCAACGGCCGCACGGCACCACCGAACTCCTCCAGGCTGCGGCTGCGCAGCAGGTGCCCGCGGGAGCGCACCGCGAAGCGGTGGGCGCACCAGGCGGCCGGCGCGAGGGAGAGCGCGAGCGCGGTCAGCTCGGCGGCGTCCGCGGCGGGCAGCACGCCCCCGGCGAAGCCGTCGACGGCGCGCGGCCCGTACAGCCCGAACCCCACCAGCCAGCAGCTCCACACCGCACCGGCCGGACCCGTGCCGTACGGCGCCCTCAGCGGTCCGCGGCGCAGGGCGGCGAGGAGCACGAGCAGGAGCAGCGGCACGGCCACCGCGACCACCGTGACCGGCGGCAGCCAGCGCAGCGCCGCGCCGGCGGCGGCACAGACGGCGCCCGGGGCGAGGGTGAGCAGCAGGGCGGGGCGGTCCGCCGGCCGGCCCGCGGCAGGCGGGGCGGTGGCGCGGGGCACCCGGGCGTAGAGCTCCTCGGCGAGGGAGAAGACGTCGCGGTGCCGGAAGCCCGCCGCGACGCGGTCGGTGACGCCCTGCGCCTCCAGTCCGGCCACGATCTCCAGCGGGTCCACCGCCTCGGCGCACAGCTGCCGGTGACGGTGCATCAGGGCGCGGACGGGGTCGGCGGGGCCGCGTTTGCGGGGGCCGCCCCTGCGGGCGCCGGCTTCGGTCTCCTGCACGTGGCTCATGCGCGTTCCCGCCTCTCGGCTCCGGCGTACGCCGGCTCACGGGCGGCGAGCGCCCAGGCCGGTGTGGCCGTCCAGTGGCCGGGGACACGGGATTCGGCGGGCCTGCCGAAGGGGACGGGGGTGCCGTCCGGGTCGCGCAGCGGGGCCTGACGGCCGGGCGCGTGGGCGACCAGGTCGAGGTAGATCTCCCGGAACGCGGCCAGGTTCCGCTCGACGGTGAAGAGCTCCAGGGCGCGTTCGCGTGCGGCGGCGCCCAGCCGCTGCCGGCGCTCGGGGTCGCGCAGCAAGGCGACGCAGGCCTCGGCGAGCGCTTTCGGGTTGCGCGGGGGCACGACCAGGCCGGTCCCGCCGATGACCTCCCGTACGGCGCCGACGTCCGTGGAGACGGTGGCCCGGCCGCAGAACATGGCCTCGACCAGGGTGACCGGGAAGCCCTCGACGACGCTGGAGAGGACGACCACGTCCCCGGCCGCGTAGGCGTCGGGGAGCGCCGGGGCGCCCGGCGAGCCGAGCTCCTCGAAGGAGACCGGGTTCTCGCCCGCGGTGACGGCGTCGGCCGCCTCGTCGGGGAAGAGCTGCGCCGCCAGGGAGCGGCACTGCTCCAGGTACGCGGGGTCGCCCTCGCCGGCGCGGACGACGCGCAGCCGCGCTCCGGGTTCCTCCTTGCGCACCTCCCCGAAGGCGTGCAGCAGCCCGACCAGGTCCTTGCCGGGGTCGACCCGGCCGACCCACACCAGCGCCGGCTCGCCGCCCTCGGCGTCGGCCGGGGGCTCGGGTACGGGCCCGTGGTAGCCGGGGTAGACCGTACGCACGCGGTCCCGCTCGGCGCCGCAGTGCTCCTGCCAGCGGCGCGCGTGGGCGTTGCCGGGGGTGACCAGGGCGGCCCGGCGGTACGCCTCGCCCGCGAGGTGGCGGTGGAAGGCGGCGAGCAGGGCGCGTACCGGGGCGGACAGTCCCGCGGCGCGGTGCAGCAGCAGGGTCTCGCGCAGCCGCACGCCGTACTCGGTCACCAGCAGCGGCGTGCCGAAGAACCGTTTGGCCAGGAGAGCGGGCAGCAGGGCGGTGCCGCCGGTCACGGCGTGGCAGAGGTCGGCGGTGGCCAGCGCGTCGCCGAACTCGTCGTACCAGGGCGCGGCCAGCGGCCGCAGCGCGCGCTCCAACTGGTCGGCCGCGAGCAGGAGATCGCCCACCCCCGCCTCCCCGACGAGGGGTCGCGCGCCGGGCGCCCGGCAGACCTCCTCCAGCACGCGCACCGCGTGCTCGGAGCGCAGCAGCGCCGGGACGCCACCGTCCTCGCGGGCGAGTTCGGCGAGGCCGTAGAGCGCGGAGGCGAAACGGTCCGCCACGCCATTGGCCCCGGCGTCGCCCGCCAGCACGCCGACGAGGTCGCGGTACTGCTCCAGCGCCTGCGCCCGCCGCCGGCGCGCCTTGCCCGGCACGCCCCCGGGCCCCGGCGCCGGCCCCCACAGCGGCAGCACGCGCACGTCCCGCACCTGCGGCGGCAGCGCCGGCAGCCCCGCCGTCCCGGCCCGTTCGTTCCTGCCGAGCGCGTACACCGCGAACTCGTGCCCGGGGAGCCCGCGCACGAGCCGGTCGACCCAGGCGCCCCCCTCACCCCGGGCGTACGGATAACCACCCTCCGCGAGTAATGCGATACGCACGTCTGCCCCCTCTCCGCACCGGTCCGTTCGGGCGCGATGACCGTATTCCGGCGAAGTGGGGGCACGACGGACGGTTGTCCGCCGTGCCACCGAAAGGGGTGAAGAGACGTAACTTTCCCCAGCGTTGTGCGTTGTGACCGGGTAGACGTTCACCGGGTGGTCCCCGGGCGGGCGGGGCGCGGTGCGAATCCCGCGCGGGCGCCGGCCGTGGCTGTTATCGTCACCGGTATGAAGCGCGCTGCCATCACGACGACGCCGGAGAGTGTCCCGGCGCGCTGACCCCTGTCATGAGGAAGCCCCGGGCGAGTGCCCGGGGCTTCCGCTTGCGGTCATTCGCCCGCCGTCCGCGAGGAGACCGCCGTGCACGACCACCGCAGACTCGGCCGCGAGCTCGGCCTGTTCGACACCGACCCGCTGATCGGCGCGGGACTGCCCTACTGGCTGCCGGACGGCGCCGCCGTCCGGCACGCCCTGGAGGAGTACGTCCGCGAGGCCGAACGCCGGGCGGGCTACCGCCACGTGTACTCACCCGTGCTCGGCAAACGCGAGCTGTACGAGATCTCCGGGCACTGGGCGCACTACAGCGACGACATGTTCCCGCCGATGGACCTCGGCGGCGAGCAGGTCGTGCTGCGGCCGAGCCTGTGTCCCCACCACGCGCTGATCTACCGCTCGCGCCCGCGCAGCCACCGCGAACTGCCGCTGCGCATGGCCGAGCTGGGCGGCATGTACCGCTCCGAGCTGTCCGGCGTGCTCGGCGGGCTCACCCGCGTACGGGCCATCCAGCTCAACGACGCGCACATCTTCTGCACCCTCGACCAGGTCGCCGACGAGGCCGCCGCCGCCCTGGGGATGATCGGCCGGGCGTACCGCGCCCTGGGCATCACCCCTGCCCGTCACCGGCTCTCCCTCCCCGGGCCCGGCGGCAAGTACGTCGCCGAGCCCGAGCTGTGGGAACGCTCCACCGCCCTGCTGACCGAGGTCCTGGACCGCTCGGGGCTGCCCTACGAGGCGGCGGAGGGCGAGGCCGCGTTCTACGGCCCCAAGATCGACGTCCAGGTCGCCGACGGCGCGGGCCGCGAGGCCACCTTGTCCACCGTGCAGATCGACTTCCACCAGCCCCGGCAGTTCGGGCTGCACTACATCGGCGCGGACGGCGCGAAGCACCGTCCGGTCATGGTGCACCGCAGCGTCGTCGGCAGCGTGGAGCGGGCCGTGGCGCACCTGGTCGAGCAGCACGGCGGAGCGTTCCCCCCGTGGCTCGCGCCCACCCAGGTGGTCGTCCTGCCGGTGTCGGAGGCGGAGCTGCCCGAGGCCGAGGCGCTGGTAGGTCGGTGCCTCGGCCTGGGCCTGCGCGCGGACCTGCGCGCACCGGACCGCGGCACCCTCGGGGCGCGCGTCCGGGAGGCCCGCCTCGTCCCCTACCAGGCCGTCATCGGCCCGAAGGAGGCCGCGGACGCGCACGTCGCCCTGCGGCTCCGCGACGGCCGCCGCCTTCCGCCGCTGCCCGCGCACGTGGTACTGGAGCGCGTCCGTGCGGCCGTGGCCGCCCATGACGTGGAGCTGTGGCCCGGGCGCGAGGACCCCGCCTGACCGCCGCGCGGCACGGCGGGGCGGGGCGCGCCCGTCCGACCGGGCCGGGCGCACCCCGGCGCGTCAGGCGGTGGCCGCCAGTGCGTGGCGCCGGGCGGCGCGCCGCGCGGCGGACTCCTGCGGGTCGAGCACCGGGACCGCCGCCAGCAGCCCCTTGGTGTACTCGTGCTCCGGCGCCTCGTAGACCCGCCCGGCGGGCCCGTACTCCACGACCCGGCCCGCCCGCATGACCGCGACGTTGTCGCTGACCTGGCGCACCACGGCCAGGTCGTGGGCGATGAAGACCAGTGCGAGTCCCAGCTCGCGCTGCAACTCGCCCAGCAGCCGGATGACCTGCGCCTGCGTCGTGACGTCGAGCGCCGACACCGGCTCGTCGCAGACGATCAGCCGGGGCTCGGGCGCCAGCGCCCGGGCGATGCCGACGCGCTGCCGCTGACCGCCGCTGAACTCGTGCGGATAGCGGTGGTACCAGTCGGGGTCGAGCCCGACCCGTTCCAGCAGTTCCCGCACGCGGGCGACGACCGCGGCGTCGTCGAGCACGCCGGCCGTCCGCAGCGGGTCCGCGATGGACTCGCCGATGCTGCGCCGCGGGTTGAGCGAGGACACCGGGTCCTGGAACACCATCTGCAGTCCCGGCGTGCCCGGGCCGGGACGCACACCCGGGCGCCGCAGCTCGCCGCCCGTGGGCTCCAGGAGCCCCACGAGCATCCGCCCGAGCGTGGTCTTGCCGCTGCCGCTCTCCCCGACGACGCCGAGCGTCTCGCCCGCGCGCACGGTCAGCGAGACGCCGTCGACCGCCGCGACCCGGGAGCCGCGCCTGCCGAACTCCCGCCGCACGCCGATGGCTTCGAGGAGGACCTCGCCCACGGCCGCGCCGCGCGGCTTCGCCGTCTCCACCCGCGGGACCGCGGCCACCAGGTCCCGCGTGTACGGCTGCTGCGGTGCGCCCAGCACGGTGCCGACCGGCCCGCGCTCCACGGCACGGCCGTCCTTCATCACCAGGACCTCGTCGACGCTCCCGGCCACCACGCCCAGGTCGTGGGTGACCAGCAGCAGCCCCATGCCGGTCTCCTGCCGCAGTTCGCCGAGCAGGTCGAGGATCTGCGCCTGCACGGTGACGTCGAGGGCCGTCGTCGGTTCGTCCGCGACGAGCAGCCGCGGCTCGCACGCGAGCGCCATGGCGATGAGCGCCCGCTGGCGCATGCCGCCGCTGAACTCGTGCGGCCGGAAGCGGGCCCGCCTCGGTGCGTCGGCGATGCCGACCCGGTCGAGCACCTCGACCGCCCGCGCGCGGGCCGCCCGCCGGGAGGCCTTGGGGTGGTGGACCCGGTACACCTCGGCGATCTGGTCGCCGATCGCGAAGTACGGGTCGAGCGAGGACAGCGGGTCCTGGAAGACCATCGCCGCGAGCCCGCCGCGCAGCCCGCGCAGTTCCTTCTCTCCCGCGGTCAGGACGTCGACGCCGGCCACCCGCACCGAGCCGCCGATCCGCGCACCGCTGCCGCGGTGCAGTCCCAGCAGGGTGAAGGCGGTGGCGCTCTTGCCGCTGCCGGACTCGCCGACGACGCCGAGGGCGCCGCCCTGCTCCAGGGAGAAGGAGAGCCCGTCCACGGCCCGGACGGTGCCCGTGCCGGTGGGGAAGTCGACCGTGAGGTCCTCGACCTCGATCAGCCGTGACGTCATGCCAGCACCACCCGTCGGTCGGCCACCGCGTACAGGACGTCCGCGAGGGCGTTGGCGAGGACCACGAAGAAGCCGGTGACCAGTACCAGTCCGACCACGACCGGCAGGTCCTCGGTCTTCACCGAGTCCACCAGGCTCTTGCCGAGCCCGGGGATGCCGAAGAGCGACTCGGTGAGCACCGCGCCGCCGAACATCGTCCCCAGGTCCAGCGCGGTCAGTGCGATGACCGGCGGCAGGGCGCCGCGCAGGGCGTGCCGTCCGATGACGGAACGCTCGCGGACGCCGTAGGCGCGGAAGGTGCGCACATGGTCCTCGGCGAGCGTGTCCAGCATGGAACTGCGGGTCAGCCGGGCGTACTTGGCGCTCTCCAGGATGGCCAGGGAGAGCCAGGGCAGCACCAGGTTCCACGCCCACTGCTCGGGGTCCTCGGTCAGCGGGACGTAGGACGGGAAGGGCAGCCAGCCCAGCACCGAGACGAACAGCAGCATCAGCAGGATGCCGATGATGAAGACGGGCACGGCGTTGCCGGCGAGGGTGAGCCCGGTCAGCAGCCGTTCGGTGAGCCCGCCGTGTCGCAGCGCCGAGAGCACCCCGGTGCCGACGCCGATGACCAGCCACAGCACCATCGCGCCCAGCGAGAGCGAGGCGGTGGCCGGCAGCCGCTGGGCGAGCAGGGAGGTCACCTGCTCGCCGCTCTGGTACGAGAAGCCCAGGCACGGTGCGCCGCAGTGCTCGGTGCCGACACCGGTGCTGATGTCGGTGCCGGCGAACAGGCCGTGCAGGAAGTGGGCGTACTGCGCGTAGGCAGGGTCGTCCAGGCCCAGCTGGGTGCGGACCTGGGCGACCTGGTCGGCGGAGCACTTCGGCCCGCAGGCCAGCCGTGCCGGGTCGCCGGGCAGGACGTAGAAGAGGGCGTAGACCGCGATGCTCAGCACGAGCAGGACCAGCAGGGCCGCCAGCAGCCGGCGCAGCGCGAAACGGGTGAGGAGGATCATGACCGCGCCTCCTTGCGCCTGCGGGCCAGGGACCGCAGGCGGCTGCCGGCGCGCGGGTCCAGGGCGGTGCGCACGCCGTCGCCGAGGGCGGTGAAGGCGAGGACGGTGACGAAGATCAGGCCGGCGGGCAGCAGCACGTACGTCGGATCGGCCTGGTACCAGGTGGTCGCGGAGGAGAGCATCTGTCCCCAGGAGGGCGTGGGCGGCTTGACGCCGATGCCGAGGAAGGACAGTCCCGCCTCCGACGCGATGTTGGAGGGCACCAGCAGCGCGCTGTAGGTCACCACGGGCGCGGCCAGCGACGGCAGCAGTTCGCGGCGCGCGATCCGCCACCGGCCGGCGCCGCCGAGCCGGGCGGCGGCCACGTAGTCGAGGGACTTCAGGCTCAGGGTCTGGGCCCGGACGATGCGGGAGGTGCCGCCCCAGCCGAGCAGGCCGAGGACGAGGACCAGCAGCACCGGACGCGGGAAGCCGGCGGGGACGATCGCCAGCAGGGCGATGGAGAAGACCAGGGTGGGCAGCGCCAGCATGACGTCGGTGGTCCGGCTGAGCAGGTTGTCCAGGAAGCGGTTGCCGAGACCGGCGGCGAGGCCGACCGCGACCCCGAGGACGACCTGCACGACGGTGGCGGCGAGGCCGATGCCGAGCGAGATCCGCGCGCCGTACACGAGCCGGGCGAACAGGTCGCGTCCGGTGCCGGGTTCGACGCCGAGCCAGTGGTCGGCGCTGACGCCGCCGAAGGAGCCGGTCGGCACGCCGCCGAGGGCGGAGTCGACGGCGGAGGCGTGGTACGCGTCCGGGTCCTGCCCCTCCAGGGCGGCGAGCAGCGGGGCGGCGAGGGCCACCAGGACGAGCAGGGCGATCACGGCGACCCCGGCGAGGGCGGCGCGCTGGGCGCGCAGCCGCCGCCAGAGCTGCCGGGCGCCCGGCGCGGCCTCGGGGGTGTCCGAGGCCGCGCCGGGCGCGGCGAGCACGTCGGTCGTGGTCACTTGACCGCGACCTGCGAGACGTCGAGGACGCCGGTCCAGTCGCTGATGACGACGTTCTTGACGTCCTTGCCGTACAGGCGCTTGTAGACCGGGTGGACCAGCGGCACGGTCAGCGCCTGCTCGCCGATCTTCTTGTCGAGGGCGCCCCAGCGCACGGCGGCGGCCTTGAGGTCGGTGAGCTTGTTGATCTCGTCGATCTCCTGGTTCACGGCAGGGTCGTCGAGCTGGGCGTTGTTGAAGTTGTAGCCGTCCTTGACGATCTGCCGGCCGTCGAAGATCGGGGCCAGGAAGGGGCCGCCGGACGGCCAGTCGGCGCCCCAGCCGGCGAGGAAGAAGCCCGGCTCGGTCTTGAGGCCGTGGATCTTCTCGCTGTAGGCGCTGGACTCCAGGCCCTCCAGCTTGACGGTGATGCCGGCCTTCTTCAGGGCGTCCTGCAGCGCGGTGGCGACCTCCGGGCCCTGCTCGTCGCCGCCGCTGCTGTCGTGGGTCAGCGTGACGGTCAGGCCGTTCGGGTAACCGGCCTCCTTCAGCAGCTCCTTGGCCTTGGCGGCGTCACCGCTCTTGCCGGCCGGGAACGCGTCGTACGGGGTGTAGCCGAAGGACTCCTGCGCGGGCAGGAAGGTGGTGGCCGGCTCGGCGAGCGAGGAGCCGCCGAGGGCGTTGACGACGGTGCTGCGGTCGACCGCGTAGGAGATCGCCTGGCGCACCTTGGGGTCGTCGAACGGCTTCACCTTCGGGTTGAAGGAGACGTAGTCGGTGTAGCCGAAGTGCCCGGTGCCGACGCGGCCCGCGAGCTCCTTGTCGCCGGTGATCTTGGCGAGTTCGGCGGCGGTGAGGTTGGTGTCGGTGGTGACGGCGGCGGCGTCCTTGCCCGAGCCGGAGGACAGCCGCTGGTTGATCACGGCGGCGTCGAGGCCGGAGCGGACGTCGATGCGGTCCGGGTAGGCCTTGCGCTCCTCGTCGGTCTTCGGGTCCCAGTGGGTGTTGCGCTCCAGGACGAGGTGCTCGCCGTCGTTCTCGTTGCCGACGACCTTGTACGGGCCGGAGGAGAACGGGTGGTTCTCGTACTTGGTGCCGGTGTCCTTGGCCTTCGGCACGGGGGCGAAGGAGGTCTGGGTGGCCAGGAACGGGAAGTCGCCCTCGGGCTTGTTCAGGTGGAAGACGATGGTCTTCGCGTCCGGGGTCTCGATGGAGGCCAGGCCGCCCTTGTCCTTGTACGGGCCCTGGTACTCCTTGCCGCCGACCAGCCAGTCGCGCAGGTAGGGGGCGCCGCCGGACAGCTCGGCGGCGAAGGAGCGCTCGATGCCGTACTTGACGTCGGCGGTGGTGATCGCGCTGCCGTCCTCGTACTTCAGGCCGTCCTTGAGGTGGTACGTCCAGACGGTGGCGTCCTGGTTGGGCGTGCCGGTGTCGGTGGCCAGGTCGGGGACGACCTTCGCGCCGTCCGCGCCGTTCTCGCGGTTGCGGGTGGTCAGCGTGCGGAAGACCAGGCCGGGGACGTTGCCGCCGCCGGAGGTGTAGAGCCGCGCCGGGTCGAAGTCCTCCTGCGGGGACTGGTTGAGGACGTAGAGCGTGCCGCCCTTGGCCGGCTTGCCGTCGGCCGCCTTGGCCCCGCTGTCCTCCGGGCCGCAGGCGGCGGCGCCGCCGGTGATCGCCAGGACGACGGCTGCCGCTGCGAGGCGGCGAGGTGTGACGGACAGGTGAGACATCGAAGATCCCTTTCGCGGCTGCGAGGTGGAGAGGGCGGGGCTGGGGAAGGCCCGCAGGCAGCGGCGACGGCCTCATGAGGAGGCCGTGAAGGATCGATCGAATGTCGAGCACTGTGCCCACGGGCGGGAAGGTCCGGGGCGGGAGGGAAGAACGTGCCCTTTACGCGCCCGGCACCGTGGTGCGCCGACACAGGATGTCGGCCACGCTGTGCCCGGCCACGCCGATGAGCGCCAGCTCGATGCTGGCGTCGGCGTCTGTGGCGGGGCTGTGCGGCATGCCGAAAACATTGAACGATTAATCGCCCGATGTCAAAAAGCTAGCCCCGGGGGTAGGGCCAGGCGTTGGGCTTGCAGGTCAGGCCCCCGTAGGAGAGGAACTTCGTCTGCTGCATCATCACCGGGGCGAGGGCACCCTGCTTGGGGCAGAGCACATGGTCGTAGCCGAGCCGGTGCCCGACCTCGTGGTTGATCAGCATCTCGCGGTAGGCGGGCATGCGGTCCGGGCCGTAGGTCTCCGACCCCTGCGCCCAGCGGTACGCGTTGATCATCGTCCGGGGAGTCGACGCCGCGTCACATGACACGTTGTCAACCGTCGTGTCCAGGCCGGACTTCGCGCACCAGGTGGCCGTGGTACCGGGACTGGCCAGGGTGATCACGATGTCGGCCGGGCCCGTTGAGACCCGCTCGAAGGTGCGGGACCCGGCGTGCGCCCAACTCCGCTTGTCGTTCAGCGTCTTGTAGACCGCGTCGGCGAAGAGCCGGCCGTCCAGCGGCAGGCCCTTCTCGACGTCCACCCGCACGCGCAGCAGCTCGCCCTTGCCGGGGGCCTTCTCGTGGCCGGCCACGGTCTGGAACTTCCCCGCCAGGCTCAGGTCCTGGTCGAGCGGGTAGCGCCGGACCATCGCCTGGTCGTAGGTGAGCGGGGCGGTGACCGCGGACGGTGAGGTCGAGGGGGTCGCCCGGCCCTGGGAGCGGGACGCGGAGTCGTCGGTGCCCCGGCTGCCGCCCGGTGCCGCGGCGGCGGACGAGTGACGCTTCTCACCTCCGGCGGCCATCTGGCCCGCGACGACGACGGCCAGCACCGTCACGACCGCCGCGGCGCCGGCGCCGCTGAGCGCGCGAGTCCTGACGCCCTTCTTGGGCCGTTCGGGTTGTCCGTCGCTCTCCCCTGCCTCCGCGGCACCCTCCACGGGTGCCCCGGGTCCCGTGGTGGCGGAGGGTGCGTCGAAGGCCGCGACGAAGTCCCGCCGTGGACCGGGGCCGCCACGGGCTCCCGTGCCGGGCGCCCGGCGCTGGCGCGGGAAGCCCGGTATTCGGGGCGCGGTGAAGAGGTCCGCGTCGAGGGGGTCGTCGTCCTCCGGGTACTCCGTGCCGAGCGCGGTGTCCGCCAGCTCCGCGGGCCGGGTCCCGCGCGGCGTGCGCGGCGGGGCCCAGGAACCGGCCCGGCCCCAGGCCGAGTGCTCGCGGTGCTCGGGGTGGGAGTGGCCCGGGACGTCCTCGTGACCGTGCCCGGCGTCCCCGGGCCGGAAGCCGTCCCGCCCGCCCGGCACGGAACCACCGGGCACCTGGCCCGGTCCGCCCGGCCGCTGCGGGGTCGTCGTCCCCGGGCCGGAACGCCGGCGGCGGCCGGTGCCCGAGTTGCCGCCGGCTATGCCCGGTACGTCGTCGCGGCGGCCGTCGCGGCCGCCCGGTGCGCTGTGCCTGCCCATGAAGTCAGTGATCCGTCCGCGCGTCCGTGGCGTCCAGCAGTTCGCGGAAGGCCCGCTCCACCGCATCGGGGTGCTCCATCATCGCGACGTGCCCGCTGTCGGGGAGCGTCAGCAGCCGCGAGTCACGGAACGTCCGGGCGGCACGGTACGCCATCCGGGGGGCCACCAGCTTGTCCTTGCCCCCGTACACCAGCAGTGTCGGCGCGAGCACCCGCTCGGCCTGCCGCCACAGGTTGTGCTGGCCGCCCAGCGTGTAGGCGTCCACGATGCCGCGCGCCGAGCGGGTCAGCGCGTCCCAGAAGTACGGCAGCGCCAGCCGGCGCTCGTACTCCGTGGCGTGCTCGGCGAAGGACTCCTCGCTGACCTGCGACGGGTCGCCGTAGCAGAGCCACAGCAGCTGCCGGGTCCGCCGTTCCACGGACCAGTCGCGGGTGGCGCGGGCCACCAGCGCGGTCGCACCCGGCAGCCCCAGGAACGCGGTCGGCCAGGCGCCGTACTGGGGCGGCACCTCCGGCAGCGCGGGCGAGATCAGCGTCAGGGTGCGGACCAGGTCGGGCCGGGCCGCGGCGACCTTGGTGACGACGGCTCCCCCCAGCGAGTTGCCGAAGAGGTGCACGGGCCCGCGCCCGGAAGCCTCCAGCAGGCGCACGACGGCGCGCGCGTGCCCCCCGATCGAGTAGTTGCCGTCGTCCGGCGGCGGGGAGTGCCCGAAACCGGGCAGGTCCAGGGCCTCGCAGGACACCCGGTCCGCCAGCAGCCGCATCAGCGCCGACCAGTTGGAGGACGACCCGCCCAGGCCGTGCACGAAGAGCGCGGGCGGCAGCCCTTCGGCCTGCTCCGCCCGCGATCGTACGGTCAGCGTCCGGCCCGGCAAGGCCACGGTCCGCACCGTCTCCCCGTCCCCGGCTCTGGCTCCCGAAGGCGGTACGGGCACGGCGGCGAACGCGGCTTCAGGCGACTCCGTCGAGGACATGGGGCAATGTTACGAGGTGATCACGCGTGCGCTCGTGTGTTCGCACTCACACGCGTCGTGGGGATTTTCCGCCCCATCCGTCACTCTGCACACCCCGTCCCTGTCTCCTACGCTCGCAGAAGGGGAAAGAGGGGGACAGTGGTAGCAGCGGGGGACGGCAGCGCACGACCAGACGGGAGGTGCCCGTGTCCGACGACATCGAGACCTTCGACGACGACGTCATCGACGACCTGGAGGATGCCGAGACCGACATCGAGGCGCCCGAGGCGGACATCGCCGAACAGCACCTCGAACTGCTGCAGCACCGCGATGTCCCGATCACCGAACGCCCCGACGACGCCGATCCGGCGGACGTGGCCGAGCAGCGCAGGGTGGTGGAACTCGACGAGGACGACTATCGCTGAGTTCCACTTGGTGAGAATGTGCGTTCGCACAGCGCATGCCCCCGCTACCGAAAAGTACGATGGCACCCGCAGCGCAGAACGACATCACATGGGAGGCGGCGTGACAGCCATCGAGCAGACTGAGGCGCGCCCTCGCGGCACACGCCTGCCGCGCCGGGCCCGGAGAAACCAGCTGCTGGGCGCAGCCCAGGAGGTGTTCGTCGCCCAGGGCTACCACGCCGCCGCGATGGACGACATCGCGGAGCGCGCGGGCGTCAGCAAGCCCGTGCTCTACCAGCACTTCCCCGGCAAGCTCGAGCTCTACCTGGCCCTGCTGGACCAGCACTGCGAGGCCCTGCTGGACGCGGTGCGCACCGCCCTGGCCTCCACCAGCGACAACAAGCAGCGCGTGGCGGCCACCATGGACGCCTACTTCGCGTACGTGGAGGACGAGGGCGGTGCCTTCCGCCTGGTCTTCGAGTCCGACCTCACCAACGAGCCGGCCGTCCGCGAGCGCGTCGACAAGGTCGCGCTGCAGTGCGCCGAGGCGATCAGCGAGGTCATCGCCGAGGACACGGGGCTGACCACCGAGCAGTCCATGCTGCTCGCCGTCGGCCTCGGCGGCGTCTCGCAGGTCGTGGCCCGTTACTGGCTCTCCAGCGGCAGCTCCATGCCCCGCGAGACCGCGGTGCAGTTGCTGACGTCGCTGGCCTGGCGCGGCATCGCGGGCTTCCCGCTGCACGGCGCCGAGCACTGACCCTCCGCACGACGGCTGTTCGCTCTGGGCGTGCCCGTCGGCCGGTGCCCCGGTGCCGGGCGCGGCTAATGTGTCCTGCGTACGGCGCGATTTCCAACCGCGCACACCGCAGACCGTTCGGAGGGACAAAAGCCGTGGAGGTCAAGATCGGCGTGCAGCACGCGCCGCGCGAGATCATCATCGAGAGCGCGCAGACGGCCGAGGAGGTCGAGAAGGCCGTCGCCGAGGCGCTCACGGGCACCGCCAAGCTGCTCAGCCTCACCGACGAGCACGGAAAGCGCGTGCTCGTGCCGGCCGAACGGCTGGCCTACGTGGAGATCGGTGAGCAGGCGGCGCGCCGGGTGGGCTTCGGCGCCCAGCTCTAGGGCAGGGCAGAGCAGGTCAGAGCCTCGCCGCTCGCGCACCGGGACGACGCACGGCGGGTCACCCCCGAATGGGGTGACCCGCCGTTTCGCTGTGCGGGCCCGCGGGGTAGGACCCGTGCGACCGAAGTCTCCGGGAGGGGCCGCACGATGATGTGGGAAGCGCTCGCGTTCGCCGCCGTCGGACTGTCCGTCGCGTACGCCGCGACCCGGATGCTCCCCCGGCGCCTTCTTCCCGCGGCGACGCTGGTGCTCGCCACGGGAACGGTCGCCGCCGTCCTCGGCGGTCTCGTCACCCGCACCGTCCTCGGCTCGGACCGGTTCCTGATCAGCCTCGCCGTGTCGGTGGGGGTGGCGGCCGCCCTGCTCTCGCTGCTGGTGCGCCCGCCGCGGAGCGCCCGCCGGTCGGCGCCGCGCACGGCCTGAGCCGCACGGCCTCCGTACGGCTGCTCCCCACGGCTCCCCCACGGCTACGGCCCGGACCGCTCAGGCGGCCAGGCCCAGCGCCGCCATCCGCTTGGTGTGGGCCTCGGTGATCCGGGTGAACATCCGGCCGACCTCCGCGAGGTCGAAGCCGTCCGCGACCCCGCCGACCAGCATCGTGCTGAGCGCGTCGCGGTCCGCCACGACCCGCTGCGCCTGCGACAGCGCCTCGCCCATCAGCCGGCGCGCCCACAGCGCGAGCCGCCCGCCGACCCGCGGGTCGGCCTCGATGGCGGAGCGCACCTTCTCCACCGCGAAGGAGGCGTGGCCGGTGTCGTCCAGCACGGCCAGCACCAGCTCGCGGGTGTCGGCGTCGAGGCGGGCGGCGACCTCGCGGTAGAAGTCGGACGCGATGGAGTCGCCGACGTACGCCTTGACCAAACCCTCCAGCCAGTCCGACGGCGCGGTCAGGCGGTGGAACTCGTCCAGTGCGGCAGCGAAGGGCTCCATCGCCGCGGTCGGGTCCGCCTCGACGGTGGTGAGCCGCGCGCGGAGCTGCTCGAAGTGGTGGAACTCGGCGGACGCCATCGCCGCGAGCTCCGCCTTGTCCTCCAGGGACGGCGCGAGCTTGGCGTCCTCCGCGAGCCGCTCGAAGGCGGCCAGCTCGCCGTACGCGAGTGCCCCGAGCAGGTCCACGACCGCCGCGCGGTACTGCGGGTCCGCGGACGCGGCGGCCCAGTCCTTGGCGGCGATGGTCGTCTCGGCGGGGGTGTCGGCGGGGGTGTCAGGCGTCTCCATGCTGCGCACAATAGCCAACCCCACCAGCGCGGCAACCATCCCGTGCGGGCCCGGCGCGCGGAAGCCGCGGCGTGACCTGTCCCACGTACCCCGAAATCCATCCGCCGCAGGTGTGTGATTCCGGGGTACAGTGATATGGACCCGCCAGGTGACCCGGCGGGTCACGCATGAATGGATGCCCGGTCGGTGGCCCGATCGGCTCCTACCGACCGCCCTCCCCACGTGGGGAGGGGCCCGTATCGCGGCGCGCGCGAGGGCAGCGGTCCCGCGCACCTCGGCCACCCAGGGCCGTACGACACCTCGCGCGGTCAGCGCAGTTCCCTGCGCTCGACCCTCCCCCGTTCACACGCTCAGCGCCGCGTCCCAAACAGAAGAGGCAGAGCATCCTGACCACCATCACGACTTTCCGTGACCTGGGGATCCTCCCCGAGACCGCCGAGGCCCTCGAGGCCGTCGGCATCACCACCCCCTTCCCGATCCAGGAGATGACGCTCCCGGTCGCCCTCGCGGGCAACGACGTCATCGGCCAGGCCAAGACCGGCACCGGCAAGACCCTGGGCTTCGGCCTCCCGATCCTGGAGCGGGTCGTCGTCCCGGTCGACGTCGAGGCCGGGCGCGCCAAGCCCGAGGACGTCGTCGACGGTCCCCAGGCCCTGGTGATCGTCCCCACCCGCGAGCTGTGCACGCAGGTCACCAACGACCTGCTCACCGCCGGCAAGGTGCGCAATGTGCGCGTGCTGGCGATCTACGGCGGCCGCGCGTACGAGCCGCAGGTCGAGGCCCTGAAGAAGGGCGTCGAGGTGGTCGTCGGCACCCCGGGGCGTCTGCTGGACCTCGCGGGCCAGAAGAAGCTCAACCTGCGCAACGTCCGCGCCCTCGTCCTCGACGAGGCCGACGAGATGCTCGACCTGGGCTTCCTCCCCGACGTCGAGAAGATCATCGAGATGCTGCCGGTCAAGCGGCAGACCATGCTCTTCTCCGCGACGATGCCCGGCGCCGTCATCGGCCTGGCGCGCCGGTACATGTCGCAGCCCACGCACATCCGCGCCACCTCGCCGGACGACGAGGGCGCCACCGTCGCCAACATCACCCAGCACGTCTTCCGCGCCCACTCGCTGGACAAGCCGGAGCTCGTCTCCCGCGTCCTGCAGGCCGAGGGCCGCGGTCTGGCGATGATCTTCTGCCGTACCAAGCGCACCGCGGCCGACCTCGCGGAGCAGCTGGAGCAGCGCGGCTTCGCCTCGGGCGCCGTCCACGGCGACCTCGGCCAGGGCGCCCGCGAGCAGGCGCTGCGCGCCTTCCGCAACGGCAAGGTCGATGTGCTGGTCTGCACCGACGTAGCCGCCCGCGGCATCGACGTCGAGGGCGTCACCCACGTGATCAACTACCAGACGCCAGAGGACGAGAAGACCTACCTCCACCGCATCGGCCGCACCGGCCGCGCGGGCGCGTCCGGCACGGCGATCACGCTGGTCGACTGGGACGACATCCCGCGCTGGCAGTTGATCAACAAGGCGCTGGACCTGCCGTTCAACGCCCCGGAGGAGACGTACTCCACCTCCACCCACCTCTACGAGCTGCTCGGCATCCCCGAGGGCACCAAGGGCGTCCTGCCGCGGGCGGAGCGCACCCGGGCCGGCCTCGACGCGGAGGAGATCGAGGACCTCGGCGAGACCGGCGGCCGCGGGCGCGGCCGTGGTGGCCGCAAGTCCGGCCCGGCCGCCTCGGCCGAGGCGGAGGAGCGTCCGGCCCGCACCCGTACGCCGCGCCAGCGCCGCCGCACCCGCGGCGGACAGGCGCTCGACGGGGCGTCCGCCGAGGCGGAGGCGGTCGTCGAGACCGTCGAGGCCCCGGCCGCCGAGGCTCCGGCTCCGCGCCGCCGTCGCCGCACCCGTACGGGCTCGGGCACGTCGGGCACGTCGGGCGCCGAGACCGTCGCGGCCGCCGCGGCCGCCGCCCCGGTGGCCGAGGAGGTCCCGGCCCCCCGCCGTCGCCGTACGCGGTCCGGCGCCGCCACCGGTGCCGAGACTGCGGCCGCCGCCGAGGCGGCGACCCCGGAAGCGGCTCCCGCAGAGGGCGAGGGCGCGGCCAAGACCGTCCGCCGCCGTCGCCGCACACGGACGGCCAAGCCGGCCGACGAGGCCACCGGCTGACGCGACACCCGTACCCGGACGGCCGGGCGCCCCTCGTGGGGCGCCCGGCCGTCGGCGTTCGCCCGCGCGGCGCCGGAGGTCGGGGCCCGCGTCGTGTGGGGGCAACCCGGCCCGGCTAGCCTCGGCGCATGAGCCGACCGCCGTTCCTGACGCTGCCCGAGAACGCCACCGCGTACCCCCTGGAGACGGCCCGCGGCCCCTTCGCCGTCCTGGACGCCGTCCCACCGGCCGGCACGCCGCGGCGCGGCACGGCCCTGCTGGTGCCCGGGTTCACGGGCAGCAAGGAGGACTTCGTCGCGCTGCTCGAACCTCTCGCGGCCGCCGGCTACCGCACGGTCGCCGTGGACGGCCGGGGCCAGCACGAGTCGCCGGGCCCGCGGGACGAGGCGGCGTACGCACAGGCCGAACTGGCCGCCGACGTCGTCGCGCAGACCGCCGCACTGGGCACCGCTCCCGGCGAGCCGGTGCACCTGCTGGGGCACTCGATGGGCGGCCTGGTCGTCCGCGCCGCCGTTCTGGCCGAGCACGGCGACGGCGCCGCCCTGCCCTGGGCGTCGCTCACCCTCATGAGCTCCGGCCCGGCCGCCATCGAACCCGCCCAGCAGGCCCGTACGAAGCTGCTGCTCGAGGCGCTGTCCGCGATGGACATGGAGGGCGTGTGGCGCGCGATGCGCGAGCTGGACGCCGAGGACCTCGAAGGCACGGCGAACGCCGAGGGCGCGGTCGAGGAGTTCCTGCACCGCCGCTGGCTGGCGACGGCGCCCGAGCAGCTGACGGCCACGGGCCGGCAGCTGCTCGACGAGCCGGACCGGGTGGCGGAACTCGCGGCCGTACCGCTGCCGAAGCTGGTGCTCTCCGGCGCGGTGGACTACGCCTGGCCCGTCCCGTGGCTGGACGCGATGGCCGAGCGCCTCGGCGCCCGCCGCGTGGTGATCGAGGGGGCCGAGCACTCCCCCAACGCCGAGCAGCCGGCCCGCACCGCCGGCGCACTGACCGGCTTCTGGGGTTAGAGCCGCGCCTGCAGGTGCTCCCAGAACCCGTCGCGCAGCACGCGCCGCAGGTCGGCGTGGCCGCGCAGCGAGATGTTGAGCATGCCCTCGGCCTCGACGAGCAGTTCCTGGTCGTAGGCGGGCGGCAGGTACGGGTGGCCGGGCAGCAGCTCGGCCAGGGAGTCCCGGCCGCGCGTCGCCAGCCACTGCGAGGCGACCCGGGCCCCGACGAAGTGCACGTCCTCACGGGTCGGGATGGGCCCGGTGGGGATCGGCGCGTCGCCGTAGACGGGGGCCGTGCGCCGGGTGATGTACGGCTTGCAGAAGTCGAGGTCGAGGGTGCGCAGGCTGTCGACCTCCCACAGCAGGGGGTCGGCCTGGTTGCGGCCGTCGGCGGCCTCGATGCCCCACAGGTGGACACGGGCGCCGTAGCCCTGGGCGGCCTCGACCGCGGAGACCAGGTCCTCGTCGCCGCCGATCAGGACGGCGTCGCTGATGGCGCGGTGCCGGGCCAGTGACTCCAGGTCGCTGCGGATCAGCGAGTCGACGCCCTTCTGCTGGCGGCTGGCGTTGAGGTTGCCGAGCCGCACCTTGACGTCGGGGAGCTCGGCGATGCGTTCCTGCTCGGCGGTGTGGATGCGGCGGCGGGCACCGTCGTACCAGTAGACGCGCAGCAGGCGGCTGTCGGCGAAGAGGGTGCGGGCCCGGTCGATGAAGGCCTCGATGATGCCCTCGGCGTCGAGTTCGAAGGCCCTCCGGTCCTCGGTGCCCGCGACGAGGCGACCGGCCGCGGCGTACACGTACCCGGCGTCGACGAACACGGCGTGGGTCGCCGGGGTCGTGGCGACCTCGGCGAGCACCCGCTGCAGGAGCTCGTTCGTGCGCTCGATGCCGGCGGCGATGGCGGAAAGGGCGTCGTCGTTCATAGAGATCACATTGTCCGGCGGTTCCGTCCGCACACACAACCGGAACCAGGACCGCCGGTACCGGTGGCTACCCACCGGTAGATGCGTGGGAAAAATTTTCTTTAGGACAGGGAAGGTTTTCGCGGGGGCAACTGTTGTTGATACATGAATGACCCAGGCAAGTAACGGCTGCGAAGCAGCCCCGTACTCCAATGGAGGAGTGCCCGGACGAAGGGAGAAGCCGTGAACACCATGCGCTTCGAGATCATGCGCCTCAACGACCAGGACGGTCGTGCCGTCGACTGCACGGTCGTGGACGCCGCCTCCGTCGACCAGATCGTCCAGCAGGCCGCCGCGATCGGCCAGCGCATCTACATCCGCCCGGCCCAGTAAGGCCCCGTCACCCCGGCGTGGCCGCACGGCCGGACGCCATGAACGCGAAGGGCCCCGTGCACCACGGTACGGGGCCCTCGTCGCGTCCGGATTCCGCCGACGGTCCGTCAGCCCTCGCCGCGGATGAAGCCGAAGACCCCGTTGGCGATCTGCTGCACCGCGATCGCGGAGAGCAGCATGCCGGAGAGCCGGGTGACCAGCACCACACCGCCGTCCTTGATCAGACGGATGATCACCAGCGAGTAACGCATCGTCAGCCAGAGCACCACGTGCATCGCGACGATGGCGACCCACACCGACAGCTGCTGCCCGAACCCGTGCGCGCGCTGCACCGCGAGGATCACCGTCACGATCGCGCCCGGCCCGGCGAGCAGCGGCATGCCGAGCGGCACCAGCGCGACGTTGACGTCCTTGGTCTGGGTGGGCTCGTCCGCCTTGCCGGTGAGCAGGTCGAGGGCGATGAGCAGCAGGAGCAGACCGCCGGCGATCATCAGGGCCGGCACCGAGACGTGCAGGTAGTCCAGGATCTGCTGGCCGCAGATGCCGAAGACGGTGATGACGCCCAGCGCGACGGTGGCGGCCTGCCAGGCCATGCGGCGCTGGACCTTGGCCGCGCGGCCGGAGGTGAGGGCGAGGAAGATCGGGGTGATCCCGGGCGGGTCCATGATCACGAAGAGCGTGACGAAGACCGACCCGAACAGGGTGAGGGAGAACAGATCCATGGGCCTTGCGAAGGGTTGCGGGGGTGGGTGGGGGTTCAGGGACGGGTGAGGGGCGCCGCGCCGGTGGCCCGGCGGACGAGCTCCCGGTAGACCTCGGGGTCGGTGGTGTACTCACCGAGCCGGACGGTCTTGCGGGTGCCGTGGTAGTCGCTGGACCCGGTGGGGAGCAGTCCAAGCTCCGCGGCGAGGGCGCGCAGGTGGGCACGGGCCGGCTCGTCGTGGTCCATGTGGTCCACCTCGATGCCGTCGAGCCCGGCCGCGGCCAGGTCGTGGATGACGCCCTCGGGCACGCAGGTGCCGCGCTTGACGGCGGCGGGATGGGCGAAGACCGTCACCCCGCCCGCGTTCTTGACGAGCCGAATCGCCTCGAAGGGGTCGAGTTCGTGCTTCTCGACGTAGGCGCGCCCGCCCGGCCCTATCCACTCGGGCGTGAACGCCTCGGCGATGCTGTCCACCAGTCCCGCCTCGATCAGCGCCTGGGCGATGTGCGGCCGGCCCACGGCACCGTCGCCGGCGATCTCGGCGACGCGGTCCCAGGTCACCGGCACCCCGTGCTCGCGGAGCCGGGCGACCATGGCCATGGCGCGGGGCACCCGGTCGTCGCGCACGAGCTCGCGCTCCCGGTGGAGCTCCGGTTCCTGCGGGTCGAAGAGGTAGGCGAGCATGTGCAGGCCCACCCCGTCGATGCGGCAGGAGAGTTCGGCCCCGGTGACCAGGACCGGCGCCGCTGCGCCCGCGGCGTGCAGTTCGGCCAGCGCCTTCTCGGCCTCGGCGTAGCCGCCGACCGTGTCGTGGTCGGTCAGGGCGACGACGTCCAGTCCGGCCGCGGCCGCGGCCCGGACCAGCTGAGCGGGGGTGTCCGTGCCGTCGGAGGCCGTGGAGTGGGTGTGCAGATCGATTCGCACGCAGGTCACTCCAGGCGCTCGGTGCTCGGACGGATTCAGGGGTTGTGATTACCAGGATAACTGCCCGGACAACCTGTGAATCTCAGGAGAGCAGGCGAGGGGAGAGCGCCCCGCACGGTACGAGATCGACTTCGGCGCCGGCCTCGCGCAGATCGGTCAGTATCAGCTCGTCGTACATGAGCAGGCCCGACTCCTCCGGCCACACGACCGCCCAGAGCCAGAGCCCGAACGACTCGCCCGCGAAGACCGCGCGGTCCGGTGGCGTGCCGTTCACATGCCACAGGCCGGTCGGCCTCCCGGCCGCGATCACCTTGGCGGCCGGTGGCTTGCCGATGCACATCGCCGGACCGGGGTCCGGCCCCGGGATCCCGGCGAACCTCGCCCCGAGCCCGACCCCGAGCTCCTCCGCCACCAGCACCATCTCGCCCTGCCCGCCGAGCGGCCCCGGACCCGAGCACGCCACCGCCGTGGCCCGTCCGCCGCTGCGGTCGTCCCCCGCGGACGCGACGCCGGTGAACAGCCAGCCCACCGGCAGCGGCCAGGGCATCCACACCGGGACGCGCGACCGGCTCACGACCACGCCGAGGGCTTCCACGCTCGGTGGCACGACAGGCTGCAACGGATACACGGCGCCGTGCTCGTCGCACTGCCAGGAGTCGGCGAAGAGCCCGGGCGCTCGGACCCGGCCACCGCACTTCGGGCAACTGGGTTCGCCCCTCATAACGCCCCACGGTCCTCCGGCGGCGTGCCCGCGTCAAGGACGATCACCCGTCCGAGTTCGACGCGTGGCGTCGCCGCACGGCACACCTCCCCCGCTGGTCACACCTGTCGCCCGGCGGTGGTCCCTCGGGGACCGCTGAGGGGGCGTCACCGACCGCCGGGGCTCAGTCCGTCAGCGGGACCGCCGCGCGCTGCGGGTCGCGCAGGTCGGTGCCCGCCTGCAGCCAGCGCTCCTGGAGCGCCCCGGCGCCGCGCACCCGCTTCCAGGCGGCCTCGTTCGCCGTCATCGGCAGGAGCGGGAAGAAGCGGACCGGGTCCATCGGGTCGTCGAGTTCCAGGTCCTCCACCAGACCACCGGGCTCGGCGACCAGGACGGCCGAGAACGCCGCCCCGGGCCACAGCGGTTCGCTCACGTCCAGCGAGTTCCCCGGCGCGACGACGACGCCCTCGACCTGGGGGCTGGCGGCCAGTACGGCGAGCGGCCGCAGGACCTTGTCCGTGTCGGCGCCGCGCCCGCCGCGCAGGGTCAGCACGAGCTCCGCGCGCGGGCCGCGCACCGGGTCCGCGACGACGGTGACGGGGTCGTTCATCGGTGCGCGCGACATGCCCAGGGTGACGTACCGCAGCAGCTCACCCTCGCGGAAGCGCAGCACCTCGATCCGTTCGGTGCCCAGGAAGGTGACCGCGGCGCGGGCGTCCGGCTCACCGAAGGCCATGTGCAGCCGCGCCTCAACGAGCCCCAGTACGTCGACCATGAAGTGAGCATAGAGCGCGTATGGAACGTGCAAAGCCGCGGCTTCGCGCAGGAGGCGCCTGATAAGGTGGGCCGTCGGCTACGCCGGTAGAGGCGTGCCATTTTCCCCCAGCGGGGATCGGCCGGAGGAGGTGGGGCTGCAATGGATCCTAGTCGACCGTGCAGTACTGGCAGCTCTTCCGCCCGGCAACCCTCCTGATCCCCCGCGTTCCGTACCCGGTCACCCGGGCGTGAAACCAAAGAACCACGGAACCGACGGGGATTCTCGAATTCTCCACGAGCACGAGCACGAGCGCGTGACGGCGCCGCGTGTCCGCTCGAACGGCCTGCCCGGGTCCGCCCTGCCGCCTCCGGAAGAGCTCCCTGAACTGCGCAGTGATCAACGGTGATCACCCTGCCCTGATCCGCATTTCAGCCCGGCCAGTCCGTGAAGGAGCTTGCCATGTCGATGATCCGCGACCTGCGCGCGGTCGTCCGCCCCGCCCTGCGCAAGAGCAGCACGTCATACGACTACGGCCCGGACCGCTCCCGCACCTCGTCCGCCGTGCCCAGCTCGGTCGTGGACTGCGCCGTCTACCGGGACGGCCGCCGCGGCAGCGACCACATCTCGCCGCGCGAGGCCCTGGAGAAGGTGCGCGGCGGCAACGAGGGCTTCGTCTGGATCGGCCTGCACGAGCCGTCGGAGCGGGAGTTCGCGGAGATCGCCGAGGTGTTCGGACTGCACCCGCTGGCCGTGGAGGACGCCGTCCACGCCCACCAGCGTCCGAAGCTGGAGCGCTACGACGACACGCTCTTCATGGTCTTCAAGACCATCCGCTACGTCGAGCACGCCGAACTCACCGCCACCAGCGAGGTGGTGGAGAGCGGCGAGGTGATGGTCTTCACCGGCCGGCACTTCGTCATCACCGTCCGGCACGGCGGCCACGGCTCGCTGCGCGCCCTGCGGCACCGCCTGGAGGACGACCCCGAGCTGCTCGCCAAGGGCCCCTCCGCCGTGCTGCACGCCATCGCCGACCAGGTCGTGGACGACTACCTGGCGGTCAGCGAGGCCGTGCAGGACGACATCGACGAGGTCGAGATCGACGTCTTCTCCGCCCAGGGCAAGTCCCCGCGGGCCACCGACGCGGGGCGCATCTACCAGCTCAAGCGCGAGGTGCTGGAGTTCAAGCGGGCGGTGTCCCCGCTGCTGCGCCCGATGCAGATGCTCAGCGAGCGGCCGATGCGCGTGGTGGACCCGGAGATCCAGAAGTACTTCCGGGACGTCGCCGACCACGTCGCCCGCGTCCACGAGATGGTGGTCGGCTTCGACGACCTGCTCAACTCCATCCTGCAGGCCAACCTCGCCCAGGCGGCCGTCGCGCAGAACGAGGACATGCGCAAGATCACCTCATGGGCGGCGATCATCGCGGTCCCGACCATGATCTGCGGCGTGTACGGCATGAACTTCGAGCACATGCCGGAACTCCACTGGCGGTACGGCTATCCGATGGTGCTGGTCGCGATCGGCGGGATCTGCCTCGCCATCCACCGCATCCTGCGCCGCAACGGCTGGCTGTAGGCCCGAGCCGGCTAGGCCTTCCTGCGGTCCGCCAGGATCACCAGGGCCAGCCCGGCGAGGATCACCGCGAGCGCCGGGTAGGCCGCCACGGGCGGGGTCTGGCCCAGCCAGACCGCCGCCACCAGGGCGGCGCCCGGCGTCTCCAGCAGGATCGCCGTGGACGTGGTCGACGCCCCGAGCCCGCGCACCACGCGGTTGAGCAGGCTGTGGCCGAGCAGTTGCGCGGCCACGGTCAGGGCGACGAGCTTCGCCCAGGTGCCGCCGTCGTAACCGCCGAGCGCCGAGCCCGAGGCCAGGCAGACGGCCAGCAGGGCCACGGCCGTGGTGGAGTAGCAGACGTAGGTGTACGCGGTCGTGCTGACGGTCCGTCGCACCTCCGCGCCGAGCAGGACGTACCCCGCCGCCGCGATGCCGCCGCCCAGCGCCAGGGCGTCCCCGACCAGGGCGCGCGGTGACAGCGACAGGTCGACGCCGGTCAGCAGGACCACGCCGGCGACCGCCAGCGCGGAGCCCAGCCACACCATCCGCGGCGGCCGGTGGCCGCGCATGAACAGGATCAGGGTGGTCCACACCGGCGTCGTCGTGCCCAGCGCCGTCGAGGACGCGACCGAGGTCATGGTCAGGCTCGGCAGCCACAGCCCGAAGTGCAGCGCCAGCACCAGGCCGGACGCGATCGACAGCCAGAACGCCCGGCGGCCCATCCCCCGCAGTTCCCGCCGGTGCCGCAGCCAGGCGAACGGGCTCAGCACGCCCACGGCCATGGCGTTCCGCCAGAAGGCGATGGCCAGCGCGGGCGCGGCGGTGGCGGCGATCAGCGGCGCGGACAGGGAGACGCCGGCGATGGCGACGGCCAGGAGCGCGAAGTCCAGTGGCGGCTTCCCGTGCGGGGCTGCGCCGGAGTCGGTGTCCGCCTTCGGTACGGCGGGCGTGGTGCTGGCGGACGGCGCGGCGGACACGCGGTGGCTCCTCGGGGCACGGTGGGACGGTGGCCTCCTTAGCGTAAGGCCCGTCCGGGCCCCGAGCTCCTGTCGTCTCACCATGTGTGCGGCACCACGGCGGCGGCCCGCACGGCCCACGCCATAGGCTGGGCGCATGACGGACACCGTGACGCAGCCGCAGCTGGACCAGGCCCTGATCGAGGAGGCCGTGAAGAAGTCCGGTCTGCTGTGGGCCGACGGTCAGGCCCTGTGGCACGCCTGGGTCGACGGTGCCGTGGTGGTCGTCGGCGGCGGCCCCGGCGAGCAGCCGCTGCCCGGGCCCGGACTCACCGACGGCGGCACCGCCACGGTCACCGTCCGCAGCAAGGACAAGGGCGGCCGGCTGGTCGTCTTCCCGGTCCGGGTCACCGAGCTGCGCCCGGACGGCGAGGCGTGGACGGCCGCGGTGGAGGAGCTCAAGGGCAAGCGGCTGAACGCGCCGGACGCGGAGACGATGACCGGACGCTGGGCCCGCGAGTGCCGCGTGCTGCGCCTGGAGCCCGCTGGCGAGCCCCTGGAGCGCCCCGGCGCGATGACGGACGCCAGTGGCGCGGCGGCCCCGGTGCCGACGGCCGCGACCACCCGCCACCCGATCCCGGCCGGTCTGCCGAAGCTGCTGCTGCGGCGCCGCAAGAGGGCCTGAGCCCCGGGCCTACTGCGTCACGGCCTTGCCGTAGTCGACGACGTCGTCCTCGTCCGGCGCGCGCAGCGTGAAGTCCTTGCCCCAGTCGGCCATGGTCAGGGTGCCGGCGCCGCCCGCGCGTTCGTAGCGCAGCGGGTACGGCTTGCCCTCCAGGGACACGTCGATCGTGCCGCCGTTGCCGCCGTCCGCGGTGACCGCGATGGTGCGGACGCCGCCGACCGAGCGGTGGTCCCCGACGGCGAGCTCGCCGTGCAGGACGAACAGGCCCTCCAGCAGCACCTCCTTGTCGGTGAAGCCGCTGAACTGGTCGTACGTGGGGTCCCCGGCGGGCACCTTGACGTACTTGTTCTTGAGCTTGGCGCCGACCTGGTCGCCGTAGAAGCCGGCGCCCGCCTTGAGGTAGAGGTCGTCGCCCACCCGCAGCAGTTCGTAGGTGCTGCCGTCGGAGGTGACCTCGCCGAGGCCTCCGTTGCCGCGCAGCCGCATGTCGAGCGTGTAGGTACGCCCCTTGCTGATGACGGTGCCGGACAACCGCACCGTGTCGGCCGCGGCGGCGGCGGTGCGGGCGCGCTTCTCGATGGTCCCGGGCGGCAGCTTGCCGACACCGTTGGTCCCCGCGTCCGGATCGCCCGCGCACCCTGTCGCTCCGGCGAACACCAGGACCGCGCCCAGAAGGCTCACGAGGACGGCTGACCTGCGGCCGGGGATCACGTGTTCTCTTCCTCCTGCAGTTGTACGCACCCGTCACACGAGGGCGGCGGCGAAGCGGAGCCGAAGCTACCGCAGCGTACCGCTGGCCGGGTGAACGGCTGTGAACGCGGTGCGAAGCCCCCGTGGAGCATTACCGCGCGCCCGGGGGGCGGGGGCGGCGTTAGCCTGGCGGCATGCCAGCGGGAACCTCCCGGGTCTTCGTCTCGCACCTCTCCGGGGTGCGGGTCTTCGATCCCAACGGCGACCAGGTCGGCCGGGTCCGGGACGTGGTCGTGATGCTGCGGGTCGGGGGCCGGCCGCCGCGTGTGCTGGGCCTGGTGGTGGAGGTCGTCAGCCGGCGCCGGATCTTCCTGCCGATCACGCGGGTGACGGGCGTGGAGTCCGGTCAGGTGATCACCACGGGTGTCGTCAACATGCAGCGCTTCGAACAGCGCCCGACCGAGACCCTGGTCCTCGGCGAGCTGCTTGACCAGCGGGTGACGCTGGTCGAGACCGGCGAGGACGTGACCGTGCTGGACGTGTCCATGGTGCGCCTCGCGGCGCGCCGCGACTGGGAGATCGACAAGGCCTTCGTGCGCCGCGGCAAGGGCGGCCCGCTGCGGCGCAGCGGAGAGACGCTGACCGTGGTGTGGTCCGCGGTCACCGGCTTCGCGCTGGACGAGCACGCGCAGGGCGCGGAGGCGCTGCTCGCCACCTTCGACCAGCTGCGCGCGGCCGACCTGGCGAACGTCCTGCACCACCTGTCGCCCAAGCGCCGCGCCGAGGTCGCCGCGGCCCTCGACGACGACCGCCTCGCCGACGTTCTGGAGGAGCTGCCGGACGACGACCAGGTGGAGATCCTCGGCAAGCTCGAGGAGGAGCGGGCCGCCGACGTGCTGGAGGCGATGGACCCGGACGACGCCGCCGACCTGCTGGCCGAACTGCCGAAGGAGGAGCAGGAGCGGCTGCTGGGACTGATGGAGCCGCACGAGGCGGCCGACATGCGCCGGCTGATGTCGTACGAGGAGCGCACCGCCGGCGGTCTGATGACCACGGAGCCGATCGTGCTGCGCCCCGACGCCACCGTCGCCGACGCCCTGGCGCGGGTCCGCAACCCGGACCTGTCCCCCGCGCTCGCCGCCCAGGTGTACGTCTGCCGGCCGCCGGACGAGACCCCGACCGGCAAGTACCTGGGCACGGTGCACTTCCAGCGGCTGCTGCGCGACCCCCCGTTCACCCTGGTCAGCGCGCTCCTCGACAGCGACCTGCAACCACTGTCGCCGGACACCCCGCTGCCGGCGGTCACCAGCTTCCTCGCGACGTACAACATGGTGTCCGTGCCGGTCGTCGACGACAGCGGATCGCTGCTGGGCGCCGTCACCGTCGACGACGTCCTGGACCACCTGCTGCCGGAGGACTGGCGCGAGACGGAGCTGCACGAGGCGGCGCAGTGAGCGACGAGCGCCCCCGCGTCCGCCTCGACCAGCCGCGGGTACCGCGGATCAGCTTCCTGCCCTCCTACGACCCGGAGGCGTTCGGGCGGCTGTCGGAGAAGATCGCCCGCTTCCTGGGGACCGGGCGGTTCATCGTCTGGATGACGGTGGTGATCATCGCGTGGGTGGCGTGGAACGCGCTGGCGCCCCGCCACCTGCGCTGGGACTCGTACCCGTTCATCTTCCTCACCCTGATGCTGTCGCTTCAGGCCTCCTACGCCGCCCCGCTGATCCTGCTGGCGCAGAACCGGCAGGACGACCGCGACCGGGTCAACCTGGAGCAGGACCGCAAGGCGAACGACCGCAGCATCGCCGACACCGAGTACCTGACCCGCGAGGTGGCCGCGCTGCGGCTCGGCCTGGGAGAGGTCGCCACACGCGACTGGATCCGCTCCGAACTGCAGGAGCTGCTGAAGGACATCGACCAGCGGCAGCGTGCCGAGGCGGAGTGACCGCCGGGGGCGTCCCGCTGCCGTGTGAACCCGCCCACCGGGGGTCCTGCGGGCACGGTGCGGGACGTACCATCGACGCATGGCTACCGAAGCGTACGGCTCCTCCCCTTCGCCCGACGCGGTGCGCGCCGCGCTCGCGACGGTGAACGACCCCGAGATCCACAAGCCGATCACCGACCTCGGCATGGTCAAGTCGGTCGACATCGCGGACGACGGCGCGGTGCGGGTCGGCGTGTACCTGACGGTGTCGGGCTGCCCGCTGCGGGACACCATCACCAACCTGGTGACCACCGCCGTGTCGAAGGTCGCCGGGGTCACCGCGGTGACCGTCGAACTGGACGTGATGAGCGACGAGCAGCGCCGCGAGCTGACCACCTCGCTGCGCGGCGGGCAGGCGGAGCGGGAGATCCCCTTCGCCCAGCCCGGCTCGCTGACCCGGGTGTACGCGGTAGCCTCCGGCAAGGGCGGCGTCGGCAAGTCCTCGGTGACGGTGAACCTGGCCGCCGCGATGGCCGCCGACGGCCTCAAGGTCGGTGTGGTCGACGCCGACATCTACGGCCACAGCGTGCCGCGGATGCTGGGCGCGGACGGCCGTCCGACCCAGGTCGAGAACATGATCATGCCGCCCTCAGCCAACGGTGTGAAGGTCATCTCCATCGGCATGTTCACCCCGGGCAACGCCCCGGTCGTGTGGCGCGGACCGATGCTCCACCGGGCGCTGCAGCAGTTCCTGGCCGACGTGTACTGGGGCGACCTGGACGTGCTGCTGCTCGACCTGCCGCCCGGCACGGGCGACATCGCGATCTCCGTCGCGCAGCTGGTCCCGAACGCCGAGATCCTCGTGGTCACCACGCCCCAGCAGGCGGCGGCCGAGGTCGCCGAGCGGGCGGGCACCATCGCCGTGCAGACCCACCAGAAGATCGTCGGCGTCATCGAGAACATGTCCGGGCTGCCCTGCCCGCACTGCGGCGAGATGGTCGACGTCTTCGGCAGCGGCGGCGGCGAGCGGGTCGCCGAGGGCCTGACCCGCACCACCGGCGCGACCGTGCCGGTGCTCGGCCAGATCCCCATCGACGTGCGGCTGCGCGAGGGCGGCGACGACGGCCGCCCGGTCGTCCTGACCGACCCGCAGTCCCCGGCCGGCTCGGCGCTGCGGGCCATCGCGGGCAAGCTGGGCGGGCGTCAGCGCGGACTGGCCGGCATGTCGCTGGGCATCACGCCGCGCAACAAGTTCTGAACCGGCGGGCCGGCCGCGACCGGCCCGCCGAACGGCTCAGGGGCGCCCTCCCGGTCCGGGAGGGCGCCCCTGAGCCGTTGCTCACGGCCTCACGGCCGGTACGTGGTGATGTCCTTCACCTGGGCCAGGCCGAGGCCGTAGGCGCTCATCCCGCGCCCGAAGGCACCCAGGTGCACCCCGCGCGCCGATCCGGCCATCACCCAGCCGTACTCCGACTCCCGGTAGTGGAACGGCGTGGGGACGCCGTCCACCGGCAGGCTGAGCGCCGACCAGTCGGGGCCCTCGAGGTTGTCCGCGAGGTCCCAGGCGATGGCGGTCTGCTGGTCGAGCCAGTTCTGCCGCAGGTGCCGCTCCATCTGGGTGGGCCAGGTGCAGGTCAGCAGTCCGGAACCCGCCAGCCAGGCCGCCGAGGCGACCGAGGTGGCGTCCAGCACGCCGGTGCCGTCCGAGCTGCGCCGGACCGGGCGGTCGGCGACCGTGACGACCACCACGAAGCGGCGGTGGTCGGGGGTGGGCTCGACCTTGACCGACGGTTCGTCGCCGTGGCCGGTGGAGCCGTGCTCGACCGTGCCGTCGGCGCTCATGCCGACCGGGGCGAGCCAGCGGTCGCCGGTGAACGCCTCGTCCAGTCCGTACCAGGTGAAGTCGGCCTTGAGATAGCCGCCGGTCGTACGATCCGCCGGATCAGCTGTGGTCTCCATACGCGCGGCGCCTCCTCCATAAGGGCAAACAAAGGGAGAATAGCCACTCGCGCTACGTGATCGGGGCAGGCCCCTGCATCAGGTGGCGTCGGAGTCGAACGGCGGGGCCTCGCCGGGCGTCAGGCCGTCGCGCTTGCGCAGCCGGTCCGGGGTGCCCGGGGAGCCCGCGGCGGAACCCGAGCCGCCGCTGTCGCGGCCGTGCACGGCGTCGGTGACCGCCGACATCTCCTCCTTGAAGTCGAATCCGTTGCGGATCTCCTTCAGGCCCAGCTCGTCGTTGTCCAGCAGCTGCTTCCGGACGAAGTTCTTCGGGTGCAGGTCCTCGAATTCGAAGTCCTTGAACTCCGGGCCCAGCTCGCTGCGGATGTCCGCCTTCGCGCTGTCGGAGAACTCCCGCACCTTGCGGACGAACTGCATCACGTCCTTGATGACCTTGGGCAGCTTGTCCGGCCCGAACACGAGCACGGCAAGGATCACGAGCGCGACGACCTCCAGCGCGCCTATGTCTGAAAACACCGTGCAGCTCCTCGTGGTCCTCGGCCGGCGGACGGAATCCGGCGGATCTCACCGTACCTGCCCCAACCGTCCGCACGGGAGTGGGCAGGGTCAACAGTAGGTCGCGCCCCGGTAAATCCCGAATGCGCCGTGCTCAGTTCCCGCTGGCCGAGCCCAGGGTCAGCTCCATGGCGCGCTGCTTGCCGTCCCGCTTCACGGTGAGCTGCAGCGTGTCGCCGGGCCGGTGGGCGCGGATCCGCACGATCAGCTCCTCGCCGTTGTGCACCCGCTTGCCGTCGATGGCGGTGATCACATCACCGGGTTCGATGCCCGCCTTGGCGCCGGGGCCGTTCGGGGTCACCGAGTCCCCCTCGCCCTGGCCCTCGGGGCTGACCTGGGCGCCGTCGCCGGAGTACTGCAGGTTGATGCTGACGCCGATCACCGGGTGGGTGGCCTTGCCGTCGTTGATCAGCTGCTCGGCCACCCGCTTGGCCTGGTTGACCGGGATGGCGAAGCCGAGGCCGATGCTCCCGCCCTGGGTGCTGTTGCCGAAGGGGTCGGAGCCGCTGTCCGCCGAGCGGATGGCGCTGTTGATCCCGATGACCAGGCCCTTGGCGTCCACCAGCGGACCGCCGGAGTTGCCGGGGTTGATCGGGGCGTCGGTCTGGATGGCGTCGACGTAGCTGACGTCGCTGCTGTTGGTCTCCCCGCCCGCGGTGATCGGGCGCTGCGTGGCGCTGATGATGCCGGAGGTGACGGTGCCCTCGAGACCGTACGGGGCGCCGATGGCGACGACCGGGTCGCCGACCTGGGCGGCGTCGGAGTCGCCGAGGGTCAGCGGGTGGAGCCCCTTCACCCCGCTGACCTTGATGACCGCCAGGTCGTAGCCGGTGTCCCGGCCCACGATCGTGGCGGGCTTCACCTGGCCGCCGTTGAAGGTCACCGAGATGGTGCCGCTCTTGGCGACGCTCTCCACCACGTGGTTGTTGGTGAGGATGTGGCCCTCACCGTCCAGCACGAACCCGGTGCCGGTGCCCTCACCGGCGTCGCCCTTGACGTGGATGTAGACGACGCCGGGCAGGACCTGGGCCGCGATGCCCGCGATGCTGTCCGGGGCGCGGGTGCCGGCCTCCGCGGTGGCCTGCGGCAGGGTGACCTCCGGCGTGCCGCCGCTGTCGTGCACGTAGGCGCCCAGCGCCCCGCCGACGCCTCCGGCGATCAGGGTGACGGCGATCAGGGCGGCCGCCAGCGGGGCGCGCCGGCTCCCCGTGCGCCGGGCGGTCGGCTGCTGCCCCGTGGAGCCGCCCGGGGGCGCCCAGGGGTCGTAGCGGTGCCACTGGCCGACGGACAGCGGTGCCGGGGGTCCGGGCGGGCCGCTCGGCGGCGGGGGCGGGGGCGCGGGCTGGTGCGGCGGTGGCGCCGCGCCGGCGGGAGGTTGTACGGGCGGCGCGGGCGCGAAGGGGCCGGGTTCGCCGTACGGCGGGGTGTCGTACGGGTCCGGGGTGTGCCGGGGGGCCGCTCCGGCGGGGGGCCCTGCGGGTGCGTCGGGGACCGTGTCCGGGGCGGGCCGGTCCCGCGGCTCAGGGGGAACCGGCGCGACCGTCTCCGGCCGGCTCCACCACTTCGGCCCTTCGGCCTTCCCCTCGTCCACGGTGCTCCCCTACGACGACCAGTCCTCCCTGGATTGAACCAGGAGTCGGCGCCGCCCGCAGCCGACCGCTCAGCGGGTCACGGGGAAGTGGCCGACCAGGGGGACGACCGAGTCGAACGGAACGGGCACGGCCGGCGAGGCCGTCGCGCCGCTCGACGAGGCGGGCGAAGCGGAGGGACTCGCGGTCGCCGGCGGGGCCAGGGCGGGTGCCGGGGTGACCCCCGGGACCGCGGACGCGGCCGAGCCGGTGACCGACCGGTCGTCGCCGGACAGACCCAGCGGCCGGGTGACGGTGCCGGCGGGCACCCGGCCGTCCGTGCCGACGCCGAACGGATGCATGCCGCGGGAGTCGGGGTGCAGCAGGTCGCTGGTGGCCGTGCTCCACACGTCGGCCGCCGCGCGGGCGGTCGCGCCGCTGAACGGCGTCGCGGGGGCGCCCGGGCCGCTGCGGGAGAGCGGGGTGCCGCCGGCTCCGTCGACCGCGGCGTCCAGCGGCAGCGCGCCGCCGAGCGCGATGGCCGCCATGGAGACCGCGCCCGCCGCGGCGAAGGCGAACCGGCGCCGGCCGCGGGCCGCTGCGGCGGACGAAGCGGGGCCGACGGGCGCGACCGCCGCGCCGGAGCGGCCGCTCTCGTGGATCCGGAAGCCGCGCGACGCGGACGCGGACAGGGGAAGCGAGAACTCCTCGCGCGCCTTCCCGAACAGACCGCCGCCGAGGCGCTCACCGCCGAGGCTGGCCGTCTCCATCAGTCCGCCGTCCCCGAAGGGCCCTCTTCCGCCGTCCCCGTCACCCCCGGGCAGCTCCTGGAGGCGGGCGAGCAGGCCTGCGGAGAGGGCGGGCGGCGCCGAGGCGGCGACCACGTCCTTCATCCGGCGCTGCTCGTCGGCAGCGGCCTTGCAGTCGGGGCAGGTCGCCAGGTGCGCGAGCACCCGGTCGCGGGCGTCGTCGTGCAGCTCGCCGTCGACGAAGGCGGCGAGGTGGTCGCCCAAGTGCTGGTCGGCACACGTGAGATGCCGGCTGACACCGCTGCTCACGTGCTCCCGCCCTCCAGGGCCGGCCGGCCGGTGGCCAGGACGGGCGCGCGGCCCGCACGGGCGGCCGGCGCACGGTGCTCCAGCGCCTTGCGCAGGTGCGAACGACCGCGGTGGATACGGCTGCGCACGGTGCCCAGCTTCACGCCGAGCGTCGCGGCGATCTCCTCGTAGGACAGTCCCTCGATGTCACAGAGCACGACGGCCGCACGGAACTCCGGGGCGAGGGTGTCCAGCGCCTGCTGGATGTCCGCGTCGAAGTGGGTGTCGGCGAAGTGCTGCGCCGGGGACGGCTCGCGGCTCGGCAGCCGCTCCGCGGCGTCGTCGCCCAGGGCGTCGAAGCGGATGCGCTGACGGCGGCGAACCATGTCGAGGAAGAGGTTGGTGGTGATGCGGTGCAGCCAGCCCTCGAAGGTGCCGGGGGTGTACGTCGACAGCGAGCGGAAGACGCGGACGAAGACCTCCTGGGTGAGGTCCTCGGCGTCGTGCTGGTTGCCGGTGAGACGGTACGCCAGGCGGTAGACCCGGGCACTGTGCGTACTGACGATCTCCTCCCACGAAGGGGGGGTCCACGCCTGGTTGTCCCCGTCGGTGGCGAAGGTCGCGTTGGCGGCCACAGTCACGGACTCGTCGTTGCGCGGACGGTCGTCAGCTGTATCGGTCACGGATTTCGGCTCGCCGGCCGACCTGCGGAAGCGCGACAGCACTCCCCGGTGACCCGCCGCAGCCGCACCTCCCCTGTCGGCTCTGGTGGTGTCCAGTAGAGCCCCTACCATAGCCACCTCGCCCGTTAGCTCCGGATAAGTGCCGGGCGCATCGCTCCCGGCCCTGACGTTCAGGTCCGTCGCAGGTACCAACGAGCGGTCCCATCTGCGGGTTCCCGACCGCAACGGATACAGTCGCCAGGCGGGCTGCAACCGTCAGGCGGACAGGAGAGGGCAATTACCGGCAACCGGCAGGCGAGCTGGGCGTTCGCGGACGCTTTCGTCGCCGAGGACGACGCGCTGATACGAGCCCGCGGGCGAGCTCGTGAGGCAGGCGTGCGCCCCGTCTCCCCCGGCACCGGCGCGGCACTGCGACTGCTGGCCGCCGCCACGGACGCCAAGGCGGTGGTGGAGATCGGCACCGGCACCGGGGTCTCCGGCATCCACCTGCTGCAGGGCATGCGCCCCGACGGCGTGCTGACCACCGTCGACACCGAACCGGACCGCCAGCAGCACGCCCGCACCGCCTACCGGGAGGCGGGGTTCGCGGGGAACCGCGCCCGCTTCATCCCCGGCCGGGCGCTGGACGTCCTCCCCCGGCTCGCCGACGGCGGCTACGACCTGGTGTTCTGCGACGGGGACCGGCTGGAGTACCCGGACTACCTGGGCGAATCGTTGCGCCTGCTGCGCCCCGGGGGGCTGGTCTGCTTCGAGGGGGCCTTCGCGCAGGGCCGGTCCATGGACGCCGCCCACTCCGAACCGGAGGTCATCCGGCTGCGCGAACTGATGCGGACGGTACGGGACAACGCGGCCCTCGCCCCCGTCCTGCTGCCGACCGACGACGGCCTGCTCTGCGCGGTACGGCGCGGCTGACAATTTCCCCGCCCGGAATGCACCTGTTTCCGGAGCGGCGCGCAAACGGACAAACAAGTGGGCCCCCGGCGCATGCCGCCAGGGGCCCAAGGCTTGGATTGGCCGGTTGTCAGGCGATGGCCTTCTTCAAAGCCTCGCCGAGTGCATCCGCCTCGTCCGGAGTCAGCTCGACGACAAGCCGTCCGCCGCCCTCGAGCGGAACGCGCATGATGATGCTCCGCCCCTCCTTGGTCACCTCGAGCGGGCCATCACCCGTCCGCGGCTTCATGGCCGCCATGCTCGTTCCCCTTCCTGAAACCAGCTCTTCGCACACGGTGGCCCAGGCGCCACCGGACTCGAACACATTGGTTCTCGGCCATTATCCCGCATCGGGTGACCCGATGACCAACATCGGTTCCCATCCGTTCGAGAACCCGGTCCCGCAAAACCGTCCATTTCGGTGATCGCACTCTCGGCCGCGTTTGATGGGGGTCACATGTCCGTGCCCGGCGATCTCCGGCATGCTGGCCCCGAACGTGAGCCGCGACGAAGGGGACCACATGGCCGACACCGTGCTGTACGAGGTGAGTGACGGGCTCGCCACCATCACCCTGAACCGCCCCGAGGCGATGAACTCGCTGAACGTGGAGACCAAGGTCGCCCTGCGGGACGCCCTGGAGGCGGCGGGCGCCGACCCCGCGGTGCGGGCCGTGCTGCTGACCGCGAACGGCAAGGCCTTCTGCGTCGGCCAGGACCTCAAGGAGCACGTCGCGTTCCTCCAGCAGGAGGGCGGCGGGCCTGCCATGTCCACGGTGCGCGAGCACTACAACCCGATCGTCACCGCGATCGCCACCATGCCCAAGCCCGTCGTCGCCGGGGTCAACGGGGTCGCCGCAGGCGCGGGCGCCGGCTTCGCCTTCGCCTGCGACTACCGCGTGGTCGCCGACACCGCCGCCTTCAACACCTCCTTCGTCGGCGTCGCCCTGACCGCCGACTCCGGGGCCTCCTGGACGCTGCCCCGGCTGGTGGGCCGCAGCCGCGCCGCCGACCTGCTGCTCTTCCCGCGCACGATCAGCGCGCAGGAGGCCTTCGAGCTGGGCGTCGCCAACCGCCTGGTCCCGGCCGGCGAGCTGGCCGCCGAGGCCGCCTCGGTCGCCCGCACCCTCGCCGAGGGCCCGACGGTCGCCTACGCGGCGGTGAAGGCCTCCCTGGCGTACGGCGAGGGGCACTCGCTGGTCGACACGCTGGCCAAGGAGGACGAGCTGCAGACGGCCGCCGGCGCCTCCGAGGACCACCGGATCGCCGTCGACGCGTTCCTGAAGAAGGACAAGCCCCGCTTCCTCGGCCGCTGAGCCGCGGCGGGCGGGGCGGCCGGGACGGGCGGGACGCTCAGCGGCGGGCGCAGCAGTCGGCCAGGTGGTCGTCCACCAGGCCGCAGGCCTGCATCAGCGCGTAGGCCGTGGTGGGGCCGACGAAGCGGAAGCCGCGCTTCTTGAGGTCCTTGGCCAGCGCGGTGGACTCCGCCGTGACGGCCGGCACGTCCGCGACCGTGCGGGGTGCCGGGCGTCCGGCGGGGTCCGGCGCGTACGACCAGACCAGGGCGTCCAGACCGCCCTCGTGGGCCTCGCGCAGCGCCAGGGTGGCCTGCGCGTTGCCGATGGAGGCGTCGATCTTGGCGCGGTTGCGGATGATGCCGGTGTCGGCGAGGAGCCGCTCCCGGTCGTCGTCGGTGAAGGCGGCGACCGCCTCCGGGGAGAAGCCGGCGAAGGCCTTCCGGAAGCCCTCGCGGCGGCGCAGGATCGTGATCCAGGACAGGCCCGACTGGAAGGCCTCCAGGCACAGCCGCTCGAAGAGGGCCGCCTCGCCGTGCACCGGGCGCCCCCACTCGGTGTCGTGGTATTCGACGTAGTCGTCGGTGGACAGCCCCCACGGACAGCGGGCCAGGCCGTCCGGCCCGGTCACCACGCCGCCGTCGCTCACAGCCCGCTCCCGGGGGCGCGCGGGTCCTCGGGGGCCCGCGGGGCCTCGTCGGCGTCCTTGAGTAGCGAGTGGCCGCCGAGCCGGGTGGCGTGGGCGCCGGCCAGCGCGGCCTCCAGGTCGGCGATGTGGGCGTCGCGCTGGGCCAGTTCCGCGCCGAGGCGCTCCAGCACGTCGTCGACGTCCACCATGCGGTAACCGCGCACGGTCACCGGCAGGCGCAGCCGCTCGACGTCCGCGCGGCCCACCGGCCGCTGCGGCGGCAGCCGGTCCTCCACCCGGTCCGGCTCCACGTCACGGAGCACCCCGCCGTCGCCGAGCACCGCGAGGGCGACCGCGGCGACCACCGCGACCAACGCGATGAGCATGAACCAGAACAAGACCTCTCCCGGGGTCGGCCCGACGTGTACGCCACGATCGTGCCACGTCGCGCCGTGCGCGCGGTGTGCGGTCGGCGACTATCTTCGATCGGCGTACGACATTTCGAGGGAGGCAGGCGCGACATGCTGCGGCTGGGCACACGGGAATTCGGCGAGCACGAGCCCGTGATCATGGCGATCGTGAACCGGACGCCGGACTCGTTCTACGACCAGGGCGCCACGTTCACCGACGCACCGGCCCTCGAACGCGTCGGGCGCGCGGTCGCGGAGGGCGCCGCGATCATCGACGTCGGCGGGGTGAAGGCGGGCCCCGGCGAGGAGGTCTCGGCGCAGGAGGAGATCCGCAGGACCGCCGGTTTCGTCGCCGAGGTGCGCCGGCGCCACCCCGACGTGGTGATCAGCGTCGACACCTGGCGCCACGAGGTCGGCGAGGCGGTCTGCGAGGCCGGGGCGGACCTGCTCAACGACGCCTGGGGCGGCGTCGACCCCCGGCTCGCCGAGGTCGCCGCGAAGCACGGCGTCGGCCTGGTCTGCACCCACGCGGGCGGCGCGCTGCCGCGCACCCGGCCGCACCGGGTCGGCTACGAGGACGTGATGGCCGACATCCTGAAGGTGACGGTGGGCCTCGCGGAGCGGGCGGCCGCGCTCGGGGTGCGGCGGGACGCCATCCTCATCGACCCCGGCCACGACTTCGGGAAGAACACCCGGCACTCGCTGGAGGCGACCCGGCGGCTGCCGGAGATGACGGCCACCGGCTGGCCGGTGCTGGTCTCGCTGTCCAACAAGGACTTCGTGGGCGAGACCCTGGACCGCCCCGTCAAGGAGCGGCTGATCGGCACCCTGGCGACGACCGCCGTCTCGGCGTGGCTCGGCGCCCGGGTGTACCGGGTGCACGAGGTCGCCGAGACCCGTCAGGTGCTGGACATGGTGGCCTCGATCGCGGGACACCGGCCCCCGGCGGTCGCCCGGCGGGGGCTGGCGTAGGGGCCGCGGTTCAGTCGCCGGTCTCCTTGGTCACCAGGGCGACCGCCTCGTCGACGTCGTCCGTGACGTGGAGGAGTTCCAGGTCGACCGGGGACGCCTTGCCGCCGTCCACGACGGTGTCGCGGACCCAGTCGACCAGGCCGCGCCAGTAGGCGGAGCCGAACAGGACGATGGGGAACTGCGTGACCTTGCGGGTCTGGACCAGCGTGAGGGCCTCGAAGAGCTCGTCGAGGGTGCCGAAGCCGCCCGGCAGGACGATGAACCCGGAGGCGTACTTCACGAACATCGTCTTGCGGACGAAGAAGTAGCGGAAGTTCACGCCGATGTCGACGTAGGGGTTGAGCCCCTGCTCGAAGGGGAGCTCGATGCCCAGGCCCACCGAGACCCCGCCGGCCTCGCAGGCACCCCGGTTGGCCGCCTCCATGGCCCCGGGGCCGCCGCCGGTGATGACGGCGAAGCCCGCCTCGGCCAGGGCGCGGCCGATGCGGACGCCAATCTCGTAGTCGGCCGAGCCCTCCGCCATACGGGCGGACCCGAAGACGCTGACCGCCCTGCCGAGTTCGGCGAGCGCACCGAAGCCCTCGACGAACTCCGACTGGATGCGCATCACGCGCCACGGGTCGCCGTGCACCCAGTCCGAGGGTCCACGGGTGTCCAGCAGCCGCTGGTCGGTCGTCGACTTCTGCACCTGGCCCCGGCGTCGTACGACGGGACCGGTGTGGCGCTCGGGCCAGCCGCGCCCCGTGGGGCTGCTGCCCTCCGCCGCGGCTGTCTCGGCGGCGGACGCCTCCTCCGCGTCACTGTCCATGTCGCGCTCCTTTCGCTGCCGTCCGGTCAGGGTACGACCGCGTCCGCCGGGCGGATCAAGAACGCGCCGCTGAATTGCTCGTTACGACAGCCAGGCGCGCAGCTTCTCCTCCGCATCCAGGACGGCGGCGACGGCGACGTGCTCCTCGCGGGTGTGGGCGAGCCGGGGGTCGCCGGGGCCGTAGTTCACGGCCGGGACGCCCAGCGCGGAGAAGCGGGCCACGTCGGTCCAGGCCTCCTTGGGCGCGGGCTCGGTGCCGATGGCCTCGACGAAGGCGGCCGCCGCCGGGTGGGACAGGCCCGGCAGGGCGCCGGGGGCGCTGTCGGTCAGCCGCACCTCGTAGCCCTCGAAGACCTCGCGGACGTGGGCGAACGCCTCGGCCTCGGAACGGTCGGGGGCGAAGCGGAAGTTGACGATCACCGCGCAGGAGTCGGGGATCACGTTCCCGGCGTGACCGCCCTCGATCATGACGGCGTTGAGGCCCTCGCGGTAGGTGAGGCCGTCGACGACCGCCCGCCGCGGCTCGTAGGCGGCGAGCCGGGCCAGCACGGGCGCGGCCTTGTGGATGGCGTTCTCGCCCAGCCAACTGCGCGCGGAGTGGGCGCGACGGCCGGTGGTCTCCACCCGGAACCTCAAGGTGCCCTGGCAGCCGCCCTCGACCTTTGCGTCGGTGGGCTCCAGCAGGACGGCGAAGTCGCCGGCGAGCCACTGCGGGTGGTTCTCGGCGAGCCGCTTGAGGCCGTTGTGCTCCGCCGCGATCTCCTCGGCGTCGTAGAAGACGAAGGTCAGGTCGCGGTTGGGCTCGGTGAGGGTCGCGGCGAGCCGCAGCTGGACGGCGACCCCGGACTTCATGTCGGAGGTGCCGCAGCCCCACAGGACGCCGTCCTCGTCGAGGCGGGAGGGCACGTTCGCGGCGATCGGCACGGTGTCCAGGTGACCGGCGAGTACGACGCGCTCGGGCCGGCCGAGCCGTGTGCGGGCGACGACGGCGTCCCCGTCCCGGTCCACCGTGAGGTGGGGCAGGGCGCGCAGGGCGCTCTCCACGGCGTCCGCCAGCGGCTTCTCGGCGAGGCTGACGGAGGGGATGTCGACGAGCTGCGCCGTCACGGCGGCGGCGTCCTGACTGAGATCGAGCACGGGCCGTTCCATGCCGCCGACCCTACCGGGGGCCTGACGAGGCCACCGGCACAGCGGGCTTCGGTACGGTGTGCGCGTGCCGAAGCCACCGTCGACCTCGACACCCGCCGCAAGCGCCCCCCGCAGGCGGGGGCGCGCAGCCCGTCTGATCACCGCAGGACTGGTCCTGCTGGGGGTCGCGGGCTACTCCGCGTACCACCTGGCCGGCGTCGGCGGCGGTCCGCGCCATCCGGCCTGCACGGTCACCACGGAGGCCGGCAGCCTGACCCTGGAGCCCCAGCAGGCGGCGAACGCCTCCACGATCGCCGCGGTGGCGACCTCGCGCGGGCTGCCGGAGCGGGCGGTGACGATAGCGCTGGCCACGTCCATGCAGGAGTCGGCGCTGCGCAATCTCGACCACGGGGACCGCGACTCGGTGGGCCTGTTCCAGCAGCGCCCTTCGCAGGGCTGGGGCACGGCCGCGCAGATCATGGACCCGGTCTACGCCTCCAACGAATTCTTCGACGGCCTGGTGAAGATCCACGGCTATTCCCGGCTGCCCCTCACGGTGGCCGCGCAGAAAGTGCAGAAGAGCGGCTTCCCGCAGGCGTACGCCAAGCACGAGGCGGACGCCGCGCTGCTCGCCGGCGCGCTGACCGGCCGGCACGCCGGGGCGCTCACCTGCGTCACCCCCCTGGCCGCGGGGACGGTCTCCGGGGGCGACCCGGCGAAGGTGCGGGAGCGGCTGGTGCGGGAGTTCGGGGCCGACGTGGCGCCGCGCACCACCGAGACGCCCGCGGACCCGGACGGCGAGGCCGCGCGGGACGCCAAGAACGGTGCGCGGGGCCGGGGTCCGGCGCGGCGCACGGTGGCCGTGCCGTCGGCCCCGGCGGGGAACGAGGCGCGCGGCGACGAGGGCCGGCGGGGCTGGGAGCTGGCCCAGTGGGCGGTGGCGCACGCCCATGAACTGAAGGTGGAGAAGGTGTCCTTCGGGAACCGCGAGTGGTCGGCGGAGGCCTCCGACCGGGGCTGGACGGCATCGAATTCCGACGCCGCGCACGGGGCCGGCGGCGACGTCAGGATCACCGTCGCGCAATAGTGCGGGCATTCACCCCCAGGCGGGTGATTGATACGCCAAAACCATCAGATGCGAATCCGCTCGTTCGGGGGTGCGAAAAAAGCTCCTGATCAAGGGCTGTGACGTTTCCGCGGCACTTCCGGCCCCGTCCGAATTGCTCCGCTTTACCGTCCCGGGAATCCTTTCGCATTACCAATTCTTTACTCTTGGGGGCCGCAACCTTCGGCCCCCTTCACGCGGTAGTCACGACGTCCGCCCCGCGGACATGTCACGTCGAAACCGTCGTCTCTCCGTAAAAGGAGCACCATGTCTCTCCCCCTCGCGCGTCGGATCGCCCGGGCTGCCCTGCTGGTCGGCGCGGCCGCGGCTCCTCTCATCGGTGCCGGTGCCGCGTCCGCCGCAGCGCTGCCGCAGGTCGGCGACCTGGGTGGGCTGACCAACGTGGACAAGACCCCCGAGCTCACCGGCACCGTGAACGGCGTGGCCAAGCAGTCCGGCGCCGTGAAGACCGTGCAGGAGGCGCTGCCCGCGACGACCGACACCGTCAGCGACCTGGCCAAGGACGCCCAGCCCGCCGTCAAGGGCGCGGCGACGCAGACCGCCAGGACCGTCGGCGGCACCGCCCAGGAGCTCGGGAAGACCGCCGCCAAGGGCTCCGGGCTGCCGGGCGGGCTCCCCTCCACCGGGCAGCTGCCCCTCCAGGGGCTCCCCATCGGCGGCTGACCCCCCACAGCCGCACCGAAAGGGCCCGGGGAGCGGTGCTCCCCGGGCCCTTTGCGCCCGCGTCGTGGCCGCCCGCGCCTCAGGAGGACAGCCGGCGCACCGCCGCCGCCACCCGCTCGTCGGTGGCCGTGAAGGCGATCCGCACGTACCGCTCCCCCGCCGCGCCGTAGAAGTCGCCGGGCGCCACGAGGATGCCGTGCTTGGACAGGTCCGCGACGGTGTCCCAGCAGGACTCGTCACGCGTCGCCCACAGGTACAGGCTCGCCTCGCTGTGCTCGATGCGGAAGCCGGCCGCCTCGAAGGCCTCGCGCAGGGACGCCCGCCGCCGCGCGTAGCGCTCGCGCTGCCGGGCCACGTGGGCGTCGTCCCCGAGCGCGGCGACCGTGGCGGCCTGCACCGGGGCGGGCGTCATCATGCCGCCGTGCTTGCGGATCTGCAGCAGCTCGCCGAGCACGGCCGGGTCGCCCAGGAGGAACGCTGAGCGGTAGCCGGCCAGGTTGGAGCGCTTGGACAGCGAGTGGACGGCCACGATGCCCTCGTAGGAGCCGCCGCAGACGTCCGGGTGCAGGACCGACACCGGGTCGGCGTCCCAGCCCAGCTCCAGGTAGCACTCGTCGCTGAACACCAGCACGCCGTGCTCGCGCGCCCAGGCGACGGCACGGGTCAGCTCGTCCTTGGACAGCACGCGACCGGTGGGGTTGGAGGGGCTGTTGAGCCACAGCAGCCGCAGCCCGGCCGGGTCGGGCTCGGTCGGTTCGTCGTAGACGACCGCCTCGGCGCCCGCCAGCCGCGCGCCGACCTCGTAGGTCGGGTAGGCCAGCCGCGGGTACGCCACCTTGTCGCCCGCGCCGAGACCCAGTTGGGTCGGCAGCCAGGCGACCAGTTCCTTGGAGCCGACGACCGGCAGCACGTGCGCGTCGGTCAGGCCGGTGGCGCCCAGCCGGCGGCCGGCCCAGCCGGTGATGGCGGCGCGCAGCTCGGGCGTCCCCCACACGGTCGGGTACCCGGGGCTGTCCGCGGCCCCGGCCAGGGCCCGCTGCACGATGTGCGGGACCGGGTCGACCGGGGTGCCGACCGACAGGTCGACGATGCCGCCGGGATGGGCGGCGGCCGTGGCCTTGTACGGTTCGAGCCGGTCCCAGGGGAAGACGGGGAGCCTGGACGAGACTGGCTGCGCCACGGTGGTGCTCACTTTCCGTTCCTCGCAGGCACGCGGCCTGCCACTACCTGAAACACGGCGGTCCCGTACGGCGGTGTGCCGTACGGGACCGCCCGCAACGGTCGGGTCACTCGCCCTGCGGCGGCAGGGCGGCGATGAAGGGGTGGTCGCGCTCGATCAGCCCGAGCTTGGAGGCACCACCGGGCGAGCCGAGCTCGTCGAAGAACTCGACGTTCGCCTTGTAGTAGTCCTTCCACTCCTCCGGGGTGTCGTCCTCGTAGAAGATGGCCTCCACCGGGCAGACCGGCTCACAGGCTCCGCAGTCGACGCATTCGTCCGGGTGGATGTACAAGGACCTCTGGCCCTCGTAGATGCAGTCGACGGGGCACTCCTCGATGCACGCCTTGTCCTTGACGTCGACACAAGGCTGCGCGATGACGTAGGTCACGCTGTCGTTCCTCCTCGGTAGGGCTGTCTCGCGCGGGAGCGCGGCGTCGTCGATGCCCGCCCCTAGTATCTCCGTTCTTGGGCAGCAGACGAACAGGAGGGGCGGTCATGAGCATGGATTTCACCGCCGGAGGCCGGCTCGAGGTACGCATAACCCCTTCTGACGTGGGCAAACGCGTTTCGGTCCGAAGGATCGCGGAGATCGTCGAGGGGCGGCCGGTGTTCGCCGACGCCGTCGGGATTCTCACATCGTGGAACGAAGGGGTGCTTGTTGTCACCCGTCGGGACGGGGAGACCGTCCGCATCGCGGAATCGTCCCTGGTCGCGGGCAAGATCGTGCCCGACGCACCGGCGCGCCGCGGCGCCCGTGCGCCCCGCGCGACGGCCAGGGAGCTGCAGGAATCGGCCTCCCGCTGCTGGCCCGCGCAGGAGGCCGCCCGGCTGGGCGCGTGGACGCTGCGGGCGGCCGGCGGCTTCACCCGGCGCGCCAACTCCGTGCTGCCCCTGGGCGATCCGGGTGTCCCGCTGACGGAGGCCGCCGCGCGGATCGCCCGCTGGTACGGCGATCGCGGACTGCCGGCGTACGTGCAGGTCACGACCGGCAGCGAGGACTCCGACGAGACGCTGGCGCAGGCGCTGGGCGGCCTCGGCTGGACAGCGGAGGGCCACGCCCTGCTGCGCACGGCCGCCCTGGCGCCGATCGCGGACCTGCCCGGCGCCGAGGCCGTACGCCTGTCCCGCGAGGCCGACGCGGCGTGGCTCGCCCGCTACCACCGCACGGGTGACCTCGGCGACGCGGCCCTGAAGGTGCTCACCGGCGGCCCCTCGGTGTGGTTCGCCACGGTGCCGGGGGACGGCGACCCCGCCGACACCGGGCCCGCGGCGATCGGGCGCTGCGTCGTCGACGGCCGCTTCGCCTCCTTCGGCGCCGTCGAGGTGGCCCCCTCCCACCGGCGGCGCGGACTGGCCCTGGCCGTGATGGCCGCGCTCGCCCGCAAGGCCCTGGACGAGGGCGCCTCCGGCGCGTACCTGCAGGTCGAGACCGACAACGAGGGCGCGCGCGCCCTCTACGACCGGATGGGCTTCACCACCCACCACGCGTACCACTACCGGCGCGGCCCGCTGTCCGCGGAAGGGTGAGAACCCCGGTATGGACGACTCCACCAGGCAGCGCTTCGCCGAGGCCGCCCGCGAGGTGCGCCCCGACCTCGCGGACCTGTGCCTGCTCATCGGGGCCGAGGCCGACCCGTCCCTCGACGAGGCCGGGACGGACGCGGCGCAGATGGAACTCGACCGTCTCGCCGGGCTCCTGCCGTACGGCCTCACCGGCCCCGCCGAGTGGGCCGACGCCACCGCCGAACTGCTCGCCGGCCGCTGCGGGTTCGGCGGCTCCCCGGCCGACTACCAGCGGCTGGAGTCCTCGCTGCTGCACGAGGTGCTGCAACGACGGCGCGGGCTGCCGATCCTGCTGTCGGTGGTCTGGATGGAGGTCGTCCGGCGCGCCGGCGGCCCGGTCCACGGCGTCGCCCTCCCCGGGCACTTCGTCGTGGGCTTCGGCGACCCCGCGGGCGTCTTCGTGCTGACCGACCCCTTCAACGGCGGCCGGCGGCTCGGGGAGGAGGACGTGCGCCTGCTGGTGGCGGGCGCGACGGGGGCCGCGCCCTCCCCGGCGATGCTGGAACCCGCGGATCCCCTGGACATCGTGCTGCGGGTGCTCAACAACATCCGCGCGTGGGCCTCGGCACGGCCGGAGCACCTGACGACGCAGCTGTGGGCGGTCGAACTGGCGCTGCTGCTGCCCCACCATCCGGCACGGCTGCGCCTCGAACACGCCCAACTCCTGGTGCGGAAGGGGGACTTCGCGCGGGGCGCCGCGGAGATGGAGGCGTACGCGGACGTGCTCGCCGAGGCGGAGCCCTCCGCCGCGACCGCGATGCGGCGGCAGGCGCGGGCCGCCCGGGCGCTCCTCAACTGACCGGGGGGTGCCGGCACGCAGGCGGGTTGTGGCAGGCGGTCCGCCGCGAGGCGGAACGGGTGGGCACGGGCGGCGGGCGGCTAGAGCCAGCCGCGTTCGAGGGCGATGCGGACCGCTTCTGCGCGGTTGCGCGCGGCGGTCTTCTGGATCGCGGTGGAGAGGTAGTTGCGGACGGTCCCCTCGGAGAGGTGGAGGCGCCGGGCGATGTCCGCGTTGAGGGAACCGTCGGCCGCCGCGCGCAGGACGTCGCGCTCGCGCGGGGTGAGGGGGTCGGCCCCCTCCGAGAGCGCGGCGGCGGCGAGCACCGGGTCGATCACCTTCTCCCCCCGCAGCACCCTGCGCACCGCCTCCGCGAGTTCCCCCGCGGGCGCGTCCTTGACCAGGAACGCGTCGGCGCCCGCCTCCATGGCCCGGCGCAGGTACCCGGGCCGGCCGAAGGTGGTGACGATGACGACGCGGACCCCGGGCAGTTCCGCCCGCACCACGGCGGCCGCGTCGAGGCCGGTCATCGCGCCGGGCATCTCGATGTCGAGGAGGGCGACCTGCGCCCCGGCGTCGCGGGCCGCTCCGACGACGTCCTCGCCGCGCGCGACCTGCGCGACCACCTCGATGTCCTCCTCAAGCCCCAGCAGCGCGGCCAGGGCCTCGCGCACCATCGACTGGTCCTCCGCCAGCAGCACCCGGATCATGGCCGTGAGCGTAGTCGGCAGGGACGACGGCGTGGAGGGTGAAGCCGCCGTCCGCGGCGGTCTCCAGACGGCCACCGGCGAGCATCAGGCGCTCCTCCAGGCCGGTCAGCCCGTTGCCGCGCCGTGTGCCGCCGGGGCCCGGGCCGCGCCCGTCGTCGGCTACGGTGAGCCGTACCGTGCCGTCGTCCTCGGCGACGGTCACCACGCAGCGGGCGGCGCCGCTGTGCCGTACGACGTTGGTGACGGCCTCGCGCAGGGCCCAGGCCAGCGCGCCCTCGGCCTCCGGGGCGAGCGGGGCGGCCACGGTCGCGGGCAGCTCGGCGCGGACCCCGGCGGCCTGCAGCGCGCCACGGGCGCCGGCGAGCTCGGCGGCGAGGGTGGGCCTGCGGTAGCCGCTGACGGCCTCCCGCACGTCCACGAGGGCCTGCCGGCTGACCCGCTCGATGTCGGCGACCTGCGCGGCGGCGTCCTCGGGACGGCCGGGCAGCATGCGCCCGGCCAGTTCGCTCTTGAGGGTGATCAGCGAGAGCGAGTGGCCGAGCAGGTCGTGCAGGTCGCGGGCGAGCCGCAGGCGTTCCTCCGTGGCGGCCAGCTGGGCCACCGCCGCCCGGGCCTCGCGCAGTTCGCGGGTGGTGCGCACCAGCTGGCGCACCCCGGTCATGGCGTAGCCGCCGAGCAGGCACGGCACGAGCAGCGAGACCACCGTGGCCTGGTTCGCCCCGGTGAGCCCGGCGACGGCCGCGAGCACCGCGGTCACCAGCGGGATCGCCCAGCGCGCCTGCCGACCGGGCAGCACTGCCCCGCAGCCGACGGCCAGGTAGACGAACAGCACGAGGAAGGCGTCGCCCAGGGTGAACGTCATCAGCAGGCCCAGCGCGCCGAGCAGCAGGAGCTGCCCGTACACCCACCGCGGCTGGTGTTCCGCGTTGGTCCGCAGGAAGACGATGCCCAGGTAGGCGGCGACGAAGGCGGTGAGCCCGAGCCAGCCGAGCACGGTCGCGGTGAGGCCGTGCCCGCCCTCGGCGAGGTCGCTGACCGGGGCGCCCAGGTAGAGCATCCACATGGCCACCCAGACCAGCTTGACCACGGCCTGGCGGCGGTTCTCCGGGGCCCTGCCGATGGCCGGGGCGTCCCGGGGCTCGGCGGCCTCCCGCTGCTGTGTCGTTCCGGCGGCCACGATCGTTCTCCTCTCAGGCCTTCGCGGTGTCCTTGCGGTACATCCAAGCGGCCGTCCCGGCGAAGACCAGCCCGTAGACCACCAGTACGGCGATGTCCCGGGCGCGCGGGGCCTGGCCGAGTTCGACGGCCTGGCCGAGCGCCGCATACGGCCGGGCCGGCAGCAGGTTCGCGATGTCGCGCAGCCAGCCGGGGAAGGAGCTGAAGGGCATCCACAGGCCGCCGAGCAGCGCGAGCCCGAAGTAGGCGATCATCGCGATGGGGCGGGCGGTCTCCGCCGAGGCGACGTAGCCGATGGCCACGCCGAGCGCGGCGAAGACGAAGCTCCCCGCCCAGCTGGTGAGCAGCACCCCGGCCCACTGCCAGGCGGCCATCCGCACGCCCTTCACGGCGCCGCCGGCGAGCAGCACGAGCACGATCGAGGGCAGGCTGACCGTGGCGGCCGCGGCGATCTTCGCCAGGACGTAGCCGCGCCCGGGGAGGGCGGTGAGCCGCAGCTGGCGCACCCAGCCCTTGTCGCGCTCCCGGGCGATCCGCTCGGAGTTGCCCATGAGCACGGCGGTCATGGCGCCGAAGGCGCACATCGCGACCATGTAGTACGGCACCATCGCGGCCTTCTGCCCCGCCGTGAGGATCATGAAGAGCAGCACCGGGTACAGCACCGAGAAGAACATGAACCTGCGGTTGCGCAGGACGCGCAGGATCTCCAGCCGGGCCAGCGTCCTCATCGCGCCGCCACCTCCTCCGTGGACTCCTTGGACGACTCCGTGATGGCCAGGAAGGCCTGCTCCAGGCCGAGCCCGGCGACCTCCAGGTGCCGGGGGTAGAGCCCAGCCGCGTAGACCGCGTGCACCGTCGCGTCGGCGTCCGTGGAGCGGATGCGCACCGTGCGCCCGGTGACCTCCACGTCCGTGACCCGCGGCAGGGCCCGCAGGGCGGGCTCGTCCGGCGGGGTGTCCAGGTCGAAGACGATACGCCGGGCCCCGGCCCGCGCCTTGATCTCGGCGGCGGTGCCGTCGGCCACCAGCCGGCCGCCCTGCAGGACGAGCACCCGGTCGGCGACGGCGTCCGCCTCCTCCAGGTAGTGGGTCGCGAAGAGCACCGCACGGCCCTGCTTCACCTGGCCGCGCATGGCCTCCCAGAAGGCCTGCCGGGCGGAGACGTCCATGCCGGTGGTCGGCTCGTCGAGGACCAGCAGGTCGCTCGCGCCCGCCGTGGCCAGGGCGAAGCGCACGCGCTGCTCCTGGCCGCCGGAGAGCTTGTCGACCTTGCGGTCGGCGATGGACTCCAGCCCGGCGGCCGCCATCACCTCGGCGACGGGGTGGGCCCGCGGGTGCAGGTCGCAGGCGAGCCGTACCAGCTCGCGCACGGTGACCTCCTCCATGAGGCCGCCGCTCTGCAGCACGGCCCCGACCCGGCCCTCGGTGATCGCCCGGCGCGGGGTGGTCCCGAAGACCTCGACGGTGCCGGAGTCGGGCGTGCGCAGCCCCAGCAGCAGGTCCAGCGTGGTCGACTTGCCGGCGCCGTTGGGGCCCAGCAGGGCGACGGTCTCACCCGGGTGGAGGGTCAGGCTCAGGTCGTCGACGGCCCGGACCTGACCGAAGCTCTTGCTCACGTGCGTGAACACTGTTGCGGTCATGGCAGCAGCGTCGCCGACGGCACGGTCCGGGCGGCAGTGCCGGGCGTCCTGTCCCCCGGATGACAGATGTCATGGGTGTGGCCCCGGTACGGGTACCGGGGCCACACCCTTCACGCGTGGATCGGGCGACCGGGGGTCAGGACGTGCCCTCGATGGTCACCGTCTTCTTGGCGGTGTCGGTGGTCTGCAGGGCGGGCAGCATCGCGGAGGCGACGTCCTCCGGGGTGACGGCGGTCTTGCTGCCGTCCCCACGCTCGACCAGGACACCGTCGAAGGCGCCGCCGTACAGGCCCTTGAGCACCTTGCGGTCGATGTACGGCGTCAGGTTGCCGTCCTGGTCGGGCACCATCGTGAGGATCTTCGACAGCGAGTTCTGCGGGCTGAACGGGACGGGTTCCGCGGCGCCCGCTCGGACCATGACGTATCCGGACATGGCCGTCTTCCCGAAGCCGCTGACGGCCTTGTCGAGCGCCTCCTGGGTCACCTTGGGCTGGACGGTGGTGACCTTCAGGCTGACCGCGCCGGCCTTGCCGGTGGCGACCTGCGTGGCGTAGGCGGCGGTGACGGTGTCGATCGAGGCGGCCACGTCCACGCCCTCGTGGGGCTTGCCGGGGACGGCGACGGCCTTGCCCTTCACGAACTTGACCATGCCCTCGGAGCCCGAGCCGCCGAGCCCCCGGGAGAGCTTCTCCAACTGGGCGCGGAGCTTCTCGCTGTCCGTGGTCAGCACGGGTTCGGCGGCGCGCGAGCCGCCGAACAGCGAGCCGATGACGGTGACCGGGTTGTAGTCGCGGTGCGCCACGTTGCGGACGGTCGCGTCGGTGTCGAGGACGAGACCGGCGGCCGCGGGCTTCAGCGACGTGCGCTGGTCGCCGACGGTGACGGTGATCGGCGCGTTCTTCCGGGAGCCGAGCGCCTGGTCGAGGACCGCGACGGCCTGGTCCTTGGTCTTGCCGCCGATCCCGACGCCGTAGACGGTCGTACCGGCCGGGACGTCGGAGTGGTCCATCAGCAGTCCCGCGCCGTAGGCGATGCCCAGCACACCCAGCACGCCGACGCCCGCCAGTATGAGCTTGGAGCGGCCCTTGGCCTCGGGCTGCGCCGCGCTCTGACGGCCGGCGGGCGGGGCCGGCCGGTTGGCGGACGGTCCCGCGGGGGGAACCGCCGGGATGCCGCTGACGACGGTGTCGCCGGACATCCGGTCGGCCGCGGAGGACGGGAACGGCGTGGGGAACGGCGGCCGGGCGGCGGCAGGGCCCGCCGGGGGCACCCGCATCTCCCCGGTGACCGGGCCCGTGGTGGGGCCGGCCGGTGGCTGCTGCCCCGGGAAGGGCGCGCCTGCTCCGGGACCGGCGGGCCCCGCGCCGGGGCCGCCGGGGAACGGGCGTGGTGCCGGCGCGGGGCGTCCGGGACCCGCGGGGCCCCCAGGGCCGCCGGGGCCGCCCGGCATCACGGGGCCACCGGGACCCGCGGGGCCGCCGGGGCCACCCGGCGCCACCGGACCGCCGGGACCGGCCGGGCCGACCGCTCCGTCGTTCAGGTACGGGATGCCACCGCGTCGCGGGCCGCCGGGGGCGGCGCCAGGTCCCGGGACCGGTCCGCGCTCCATGGGGCCCGGCTGGGCGGGGATGTCGCCGAGCCGCATCGGCTGGGTGACCTCGGGAGCGGAGAACCCCTGCGTCGCCTCGGGACCGGGCGCCGGGCCCGGCCCCGGGCCGGCCTCGGGCCTGGGTGCGGCCTTCCGCGGCGCGAACCAGTCGCTGGCCGGCTTCTCGCCCTTGGGCGCGGGCGCGGGCTCCGCGGCGGGTTCCGGCGCGGGCGCCGGAACGCCCTGACCGGCCCCGGTGCCGCCGCCGGCGGCCCAGCCCGTGGACAGCGGGGCCGGCTCGGCCTCGGGGGCCGACGGGGCGGACCCGGCGGGCGCCCCTCCCTCCGCGCCGCCCTCGACGGGCGTGCGGACGACGACCGGCGGGATCGGTCGGGACCCGGGGATGTTGATGCGCACCCGGGTGGTCAGCGTGGTCTCGGTCTTGGTCTCCTCCGCGGCGGGAGCCGCAGCGGGCTCCCCGGTCGCGGCCCCGTCGCGCGGGTCCTCCTGCGGATGCAGCGACGGAAACGGTCGGGTTCCGTACGGCGGGGTACCCGACGGGTACGCGGCTCCGCCCCGGCCCTGGGGGCCGGGGGACGGACGATCAGTTTCACGACTCAAAGCAGGCTCTCCCGGTTCGCTTCGCCACCCGTCACGGCCTTTCCGCGGGCGGCCCGGCGGCGCGCACCACCATACTGGGCGCCGCGTCGGAGCCGCCTGCCCGCCGGATGGAGACCGCCCTGATCAAAGGGGTTTATGTGACGTCAACCGCCAAAACGGGCGACGCTCGCTCCGTAACGGACGCAACGTGGCGCCTATGGTGCCTCAAGTGATCCACCGGCGGGAGGACGGGGTTGCACAAGCGTGGCCGACATCACGCCGGCCATCGCTCCGCCCAACAGGTAGACGTACGGACTGATTCCGTTGGCGAACAGGAAATCACCCTCCGGGCGGGCGGAGCTCAGCAGCATCACGGTGATCAGCCACACCGCCGCCGGCACCACGGCGCCCAGCCGCGTGCCGGTCAGCCGGGCGCCGCCGTGGAAGAGCGCCGCGCTCCCGGCGAGCGCGAGCAGCAACCCGCCCGGGAACCAGGCGGCCTGGACCAGCGACCCCGCGACGGCGACCAGCACGCCCAGGACCACGAGCAACGGGTAGGCGGCGCGCCTCATGCCCCGGTCCCCGCGAACAGATCGTCCTCCAGGCTCCCGGCCGGCGCGGGCACGCCCTTGACCAGACGGTAGAACTCGGCACCGAACAAGGGCTGTCCGAGGTCGTTGGAGAGCGCGAAGAACGGGCCGTCCACCGCGATCTGGGTGACGTGGGCCTTCATCGCCGCGGCCTTCTGCCCGGCGTAGCGGGCCTCCACGTCGATGGCGGCGGTCACCAGGCCGTCGTCCACCACGCCCGGGACGTCGTCGGCGGTCGCGATGCCCTCGAAGGGGATCTGCCGGCCGGCCCCGCGCAGCCGGGCGAAGCCCTCCTCGACCACGCGGCGCGGGATGCAGTTCCAGTAGATCTTGGCGATGGAGTGCGGGCCGCCGAGGTCGCGCCGGTAGGCCGGTTCCGCGGCCAGTTCTGCGGCGCGCATGGAGACCCGGTGCGTCTTGATGTGGTCGGGGTGGCCGTAGCCGCCGTCGGGGTCGTACGTGACCAGGACCTGCGGACGGACCTCGCGGATCACCTCCACGAGGTACGAGGACGCGAGGTCGAGGTCCGCCTGCCAGAAGCTCTCCGGCCGGTCGTTCTGCGGCACGCCCATCATCCCGGAGTCCCGGAAGCGCCCGGGGCCGCCCAGGAAACGGTGGTCGGTGACGCCGAGCTGCGCCATGGCGTCGGCGAGTTCGCCGGTCCGGTGCGCGCCGAGGGTGTCGTCGCGATCGGGGGCCAGGTGCGCCAGCTCGGGCGGGATGACCTCGCCCTCCTCGCCGAGGGTGCACGTCACCAGCGTGACGAGCGCGCCCTCGGCGGCGTACTTGGCCATGGTGGCGCCGTTGTTGATCGACTCGTCGTCGGGATGCGCGTGGACGAGCAGCAGTCGGCGGGCGGGCGGTGCGGTCATGAGGAGAGCCTAGGGCAGGCCCCGCGGCTCACCAGGGGGAAGCCACGGGCTCAGAACTTGAAGTCGCCGATCATGCCCGCGACGTTGGTGGTGAGGTCCCGGATCGTCGGCGCGATGGAGGAACTCGCCAGGTAGAACCCGAGCAGTACGCAGACCACCGCGTGCCCCGCCTTCAAACCGGCTTTCCTGACCAGCAGGAAGACGACGATCAGCAGCAGCAGCACCGCCGAAATCGAAAGTGCCACAGCGGCACACCTCCAGGGCCTCAGAGTCCGACAGCACTTGCCAACCGGTTGTTACCCACTCTCGGCAGTGGATCATAACTTTGTGGCGCACCGCATAGCTCGTCGCACGGGAGCACGCGGGGGCGCATGGCCGGATCTCGTGGTTGGCGTGCGCCGGGCTCACCGGCGGGCGGTGGCACACTCCCCCCATGACGCAAGCGCTCTCGTTCCCGCGGCAGTACGCCCGCACGCAGCGGTTCTCGCTCGGCGCCCCGCGCGCCTTCACCGTGTCGCCGGACGGCGGCCGGATCGTCTTCCTGCGCTCCCGTTCCGGCACCGACCGCTCGCACCTGCTGTGGGTGCTGGACCCGCAGTCCGGTGCCGAGCGGGTCGCGGCGGACCCCGGGGTGCTGCTGTCGGGCGCGGCGGAGGAACTGTCGCCGCAGGAGAGGGCGCGCCGGGAGCGCAGCCGGGAAGGTTCGGCGGGAATCGTCGGCTACGCGACCGACGACGCGGTGGAGCTGGCCGCGTTCGCCTTGTCCGGAAGGCTCTTCACGGCGGAGCTGCGGGCCGGCACGGCCCGTGAGATCGCCGTGCCCGGCCCCGTGGTGGACCCGCGTCCGTCGCCGGACGGCCGCCGGGTGGCCTACGTGGCGGACGGCGCGCTGCGCGTGGTGGGCGCCGACGGCGGCGAGGACCGGGCGCTGGCCGAGCCCGAGGGCCCGGACGTCGGCTACGGACTGGCGGAGTTCATCGCCGCCGAGGAGATGTCCCGCAGCCGCGGCTACTGGTGGGCCCCGGACGGTGCCTCCGTACTGGCGGCCCGCGTGGACGCGTCCCCGGTCCGCCGCTGGTGGATCGCCGACCCCGCGAACCCCGCGCAGCCGCCCGCCGAGGTGGCCTACCCCGCCGCCGGCACCCCGAACGCCGAGGTCACGCTGGTCCTGCTGACGCTGGACGGGGCGGCGACGCCGGTGGAGTGGGACCGCGAGCGCTATCCGTACCTCGCTCAGGTGCACTGGTCGGCGGCGGGCCCGCCGCTGCTGCTGGTCCAGACCCGGGACCAGCGCGAGCAGCTGTACCTGACGGTGGACACCGCCACCGGCGGCACCCGGGAGGTGCACCGGGACAGCGATGAAATCTGGCTTGATCTTTTCCCCGGGGTGCCCGCCTGGCTGTCCGGCGAGCGCCTCGTGCGCATCTCCGACGAGAACGGCTCGCGAGCGCTGTTCGTCGGCGAACAGCCCTGGACGGGACCGGAGTTGCACGTGCGTGCGGTGCTCGGGACGGACGGCGACGGCGTCCTGCTGTCCGCCTCGGCGGGGCACGGCGCCAAGGACCCGGAGACCGGCGAGATCCATGTGTACCGCGCCGACGGAGGCCCCGCCGGAGCGGTCCGGCTGAGCGGCGGCCCGGGCGTGCACTCCGCGGTGCGCGCCGGGGCCGTGACGGTGCTGTCGTCCGCGTCGCTGGAGTCGGCCGCCACGGCCGTCCGGGTGCTGCGGGACGGCGAGCCGGTGACGCAGATCGCCTCGCACGCCCAGACCCCGGTCCTCACCGCGCGCCCGGTGCTCGTCAGCGCGGGCGAGCGCGGCGTCCCGGCGGCGGTGCTGCTCCCCTCGGGGCACCGGGAGGGCGACGGACCCCTGCCGGTGCTGATGGACCCGTACGGCGGGCCGCACGGCCAGATGGTGGTGAGCGCCCAGCGCGGCTACCTGCAGGCGCAGTGGCTGGCCGACCAGGGCTTCGCGGTGGTCGTCGCGGACGGCCGGGGCACCCCCGGGCACTCCCCCGCCTGGGAGAAGGCGATCGCCGGCGACTTCGCGGGCGTCACGCTCGACGACCAGGTCCACGTGCTGCACGCCCTGGCCGGCCGCTACCCCCTGGACCTGACCCGGGTGGGCATCCGCGGCTGGTCGTACGGCGGGTACCTGGCGGCGCTCGCCGTGCTGCGCCGCCCGGACGTCTTCCACGCCGCGGTGGCGGGCGCGCCGGTCACCGACTGGCGGCTGTACGACACGCACTACACCGAGCGCTACCTCGGCCACCCCGAGGAGCAGCCGGCGGTGTACGCCGCCAACTCCCTGGTCACCGACGCCGGACTGGCGGACCCGGCGGACGAGGTCCGGCCGCTGATGATCATCCACGGCCTCGCCGACGACAACGTGGTGGCCGCGCACACCCTGCGGCTGTCCTCCGCACTGCTGGCCGCGGGCCGCCCGCACGAGGTGCTCCCGCTGTCCGGGGTCACGCACATGACGCCGCAGGAGGAGGTCGCCGAGAACCTGCTCCTGCTCCAGGTCGCGTTCCTGAAGCGTTCTCTGGGCGTCGTGACAGGTTAGGGCGGGTCCTGCAGGTACGCCGCCCGCGCCTCAGAGGCGGGGCCGGGCGGCGGCGGCTGCGGGTAGGAGCCGAAGACGGGGAGGACGGCGGTCTGCTCGTACAGCGGCATGGACAGGTTGTCCGCCGCCGTGGGGACCTCCGCCTCCACGTACGGATCGCCGCCCGGTACGCCCACCGCCGCCAGGTCGCCGGGGACGAGCAACAGCGTCACCACCAGCGCGGCGCCCACCGCGAAGGCGGCGGCGAAGTCGTCGGCGCCCGGGGCGTCGATCCTCGAGGTGCCGATCACCGGGACCGCGGTCACGGCGAGCAGCCCGGCCACACAGATGCCCAGCGGCCGGGCGAACGGGGCCCGTACGAACGCGGCGAAGCCCGCGGCCGCGGCCAGGCCGGCCGTCGCCCAGACCAGCCACTCGTAGGGCGCCCCCAACTGGGAGTCCACCAGGTAGCCGCCTCCCACGGTGCGCCAGAAGAAGCCCGGCGGCAGCGGCGCCGCCGGGTCCGACCGCCGGGAGAACTCCAGGACGCCGGTGATGAGCGCCACCACGAGCAGCAGCATCCCCGCCAGCACGCCCGCCGCGGGCCGCGGCGGGGCGGGCGCGTCCTCGCCGGTGCGCCGTACGACGACCAGCAGTACGAGGGCACCGGCGATCTGCCCGCCCGCGGTCACCAGCAGGGCTCCCTGCAGTCCGGGCGGGCTGCCGCCCGAGGAGGGGGCCAGGAGGTACGCCGTGGGGGTGCGCAGCGCCAGGGTGAGCACCGCGGCCGCCCCGAGGACCCCGACGCCGCCGGGCTTGAGGGACGCGACCGCGGCGGCCACGTAGAGCCCGAGCAGCAGCAGGTCCACCGTGGAGGTCACCAACGGCGCCCCGCCGACGGGTACCGCGAGACCCGCCCACACCCTGACGGCGCCCTCCGCCCGGAACTGGACGAGGTCCTGGCCCAGCCAGGCCGCCTCGGCGGCCGCCAGGGCGGCACAGACCGTTCCTCCGAGCCGATACGCCTGCCGCATGGCCACCTCCCCGGCCCCTCCGGCAGCACTGTCCTTTGGCCTTCCGAGGGGATACGTACCGGGCCGGTCCAGCGTTCACCGCGGACGTACGGCGGCCGGCCGGGGCGATGTGCGATCACCCCGGCCGGCCCACGGCACCCGCACGGCCGTACGCTGCTCAGCGTGGCGCGTCCGTATATCGGTGATGCGTCGATCAAGTTGCCTGCGTGTAAAAGAATTTCATCCCGAATCCTCCGCATTCGCGGATGGACCGCGGAAGCTGTCAAGCACGCGTTCGCGACGATATCCAAAACCTTGCCCCAAGATAACGGCGATCTCGTCTCCCGATCGCTTCACCCCCTTGACTGGCCGCCAAATCCATTGCCCAATACCGGCTAGCTAGCCACGGGCGTTCACATGCGCCACCAAAACTCCTTGGTGCGGGGGCAGATGACCATGTCCAGTCCGAGCACGGCCGCGAACCGGCCGGAACCCGTTCCGGCAGAGGCGCCCGCCCCCGTCGAGGGCACCGGCAAGGAACCCTCCGAACTCGTCGGGCGCTCCCCGGGCCGGCTCGCCTGGATGCGCTTCCGCCGCGACCGCACCGGAATGGTCTGCGCCGGCGTCGTGCTCTTCTACCTCGTCGTGGCGCTGGCCGCGCCGCTGATCTCCAAGGTGTACGGCAAGAACCCCTACGAGCTGTACGGCCAGGACCTGGGCCTGCTCAACAGCTACGGGATCCCGCTCAAGCCCAACGGCGGCATCGACGGCGACTTCTGGTTCGGGCTCGAACCCCAGCTCGGCCGGGACGTGTTCACCCTGCTGATCTATGGAATCCGCACCTCGCTGGGCATCGCCCTCGCCGTGACCACGGTCTCCGTCGTCGTCGGCGTGCTCATCGGGCTCGTCCAGGGGTATCTCGGCGGGCGCACCGACTACCTCGTGGGCCGGTTCTCGGACCTGATGCTGTCCTTCCCGCAGCAGCTGTTCTTCATCGCCTTCACGCCGGTGATCGTGGCCCTCTTCGTCTCCCCGCGCGACGAGGAGCCGACCTACGTGCGCATCGCGGCGCTGGTCATCGTCCAGTTCGTCCTCGGCTGGATGAGCGTGGGCCGGCTGGTGCGCGCCCAGGTGCTGAGCCTGCGCGAGCGCGAGTTCATCGAGGCCGCGCGGATCAGCGGCGCCTCGTCGGCGCGGATCATCCGCAGGGAACTGCTGCCGAACATCTGGTCCACGATCCTGGTCCAGTCGACCCTGCTGCTCCCGGTGAACGTCACCGCCGAGGCGGGCCTTTCCTATCTCGGCGTCGGAATCCTCCCGCCCACCCCGGACTGGGGACTGATGTTCCAGCAGGCCGCGGCGTACTACGAATCCGACGTCACCTTCATGTTCTTCCCCGGCATCGCCATGGTGATCTTCGTGGTCGCCTTCAACCTGCTCGGGGACTCGGTCCGGGACGCACTCGATCCCAAGACCGTGCGCTAGGTGTCCAAGCCGCCGCGCCGGGCCCCTGTGGGGGGAGACCGGGCGCGTCGGTATCCGCAGTTCGGTTCACTGACAGGCAGGGATCAATGAGAATTCGCAAGGCGCGTTACGCCTCCGCGTTCCTGGCGTTGGGGGCTCTGACACTGTCCGCCGCATGCAGCAGCGGTGGCGGCGGGGGGACGGGCACCGGCGGCGGGGAGGGCAAGCAGGCCACCGTGCAGAACTTCGGCATCGGCACGGCCGCCGACTCCAAGGGCCCCGCCCCGGAGGTCCCGGGGGCCGAGAAGGGCGGCACGGCGTACGACCTGGACCAGGCGGGCTTCGACTACCTGGACCCCGGCCAGCAGTACGTCAGTGACCAGCTGTCGGTCCAGCTGCTCTACAACCGCTCGCTGACCGGCTACAAGATCGACGCCAAGACCGGCAAGACGATCCTCGTGGGCGACCTCGCCACCGACACCGGCAAGTCCTCCGACGGCGCGAAGACCTGGACCTTCACCCTCAAGGACGGCCTGAAGTTCGAGGACGGCACCCCGGTCACCTCCAAGGACGTCAAGTACGGCATCGAGCGGCTCTTCGCCGACTACCAGACGCAGGGCCCGCAGTACATCCAGAAGTGGCTCTACGGCGCCGACTACCGCAAGGCGTACACCGGCCCGTACGAGGGCAAGGAGATCCCCTCCGACAAGATCGACACCCCGGACGACAAGACCATCGTCTTCCACTTCCTGGAAGCCCACGCCGACACGCCCTACGCGGCCGCGATGCCCAACATCTCGCCGGTGCCCAAGGCCAAGGACGACAAGCAGAAGTACAACAACCACCCGGTCGCGACCGGCCCGTACAAGATCGCCAGCTACAAGCCGGGCAAGGAGCTGGTCTTCGAGCGCAACACCAACTGGGACCCGAAGACCGACCCGATCCGCAACGCCTACCCGGACAGCTGGAACTTCCAGCTCGGCATCGCCGAACCGGGCCTGACCAACCGGCTCGCGGCCGAGGACGGCAACGACAAGTACGCGGTGAACCTGTCCGGCTCCTCCGACCCGTCGAAGATGCAGACCCTGACGACGGACGCGCAGTACAAGTCGCGGACGGTGAACCAGTACCAGCCGTACGTCGAGGTCATCAACATCAACACCAAGCGGATCACGGATCCGAAGATCCGCCAGGCGATCATGTACGCCTTCCCCATGACCCAGGTCCAGCAGGCCTTCGGCGGCGGCGCCCAGGGCGAGCTCGGCACCACCCTGATCAGCCCGACCGTGGCCGGCTGGAAGAAGTACGACCCCTTCGGCAAGCTCGACAAGCCCACCGGTGACGTCGACAAGGCCAAGGAGCTGCTGAAGGAGGCCGGGGTCACCGGCAAGGTCAAGCTCTCCTACGCCTACGCCAACACCCCGCGCTGGCAGAACGTGTCGCTGACCATCGAGAAGGCCCTGGAGAAGGCCGGCTTCGACGTCCAGCGCAAGGCCATCGACCCGACCTCGTACTACACGGTCGTCGGCAAGCTCGACACCCCGTACGACATCTACCGCACCGGCTGGGGCGCGGACTGGCCCAGCGCCTCGACCGTGGTCCCGCCGACCCTGGACGGCCGCAACCTCGCCGACGGCACCAACAACTACTCGTTCCTCAACGACGAGCACGTCAACTCCGAGATCGACCGCATCCTGGCGATCACGGACATCAACAAGCAGAACGACGAGTGGCGGACCCTGTCCGAGTACGTGCTGAAGAACGACACGTCGCAGATCCCGTTCATCTTCGACAAGTACTTCAACATCCACGGCTCGGGCCTCGGCGGCGTCACCTACAACGAGGTCTACGGGACCATCAACCCGAACACGATCTTCGTCAAGCAGTAGTCCCCGCGCAGACACGCCGGTCCCGGCCTCTCCCCGGGCCGGGACCGGCGCCCCGACGGAACCGACGGAGAGCCTGACCCATGCTGCGTTTCCTGGTACGCCGTGTGCTGGGCGCGCTGGTCATCCTGCTGCTGATCAGCGCCATCACGTACTTCCTCTTCTTCTTCCTGCCCTCCGACCCGGCGCTGCTGTCCTGCGGCAAGAACTGCAGCCCGCAGAACGTGGCCCTGATCCGCAAGAACCTCGGCCTGGACCTGCCGATCTGGACCCAGTACTGGCACTTCATGGTCGGCATCTTCGCCGGCCGCGACATGCCCATCGGGTACTGCCCGGCGCCGTGCTTCGGCTACTCCTTCGCCGACCAGCAACCCGTCTGGGGCACCATCGCCGACCGCTACCCGACCACGCTGTCGCTGGCGGTCGGCGGCGCCACCGTCTTCCTGTGCGTCGGCGTCGGCCTCGGGCTGATCGCCGCCTGGCAGCAGGGCAAGGCCTTCGACCGGATCGCCAGCGGCATCTCGCTGGTCGGCAACTCCGTGCAGATCTACTTCCTCGGACCGATCGCCATCGGCTTGTTCGCCAGCAGCTGGCACCTGCTGGACCGCGGACACGACCCGGACTGGTCGCACGACCCGTGGGGTTCGGTGCAGGGGCTGATCCTGCCCTGCATGGTGCTGTCGGTGATCTTCTGGTCCAACTACAGCCGGCAGACGCGCTCGCTGATGGTGGAGCAGATGTCCGAGGACCACATCCGGGCCGCCCGCGCCAAGGGCATGTCCTCCCGCTACGTGTTCCTGCGGTACGCGCTGCGCGGCGCCGCCGCCTCCATCATCACCATCTTCGGCATCGACCTGAGCGCGGTCCTCGGCGGCGCGATCATCACCGAGGTCACCTTCGGACTGCACGGCCTCGGCCTGCTGTCCGTGCAGGCCGTGCTCCGCAGCGACCTGCCGCTGGAGATGGCCGTGATGCTGATCGGCGCCACGATCATCGTCGCCTGCAACATCGTCGTCGACGCCGCCTACGCCCTCATCGACCCCCGGATCAGGCTTTCGTGAGCCGGGACGCTCCCCGGCACGCAGAGGAGAAGCACCGTTGAACATCCTCACCAAGACCGAGGCGGGGCCGCCCGGGCCCGGGGACCCCGCGCCGTCCGGGCCGTTCCTGTCGGTCCGTGACCTGTACGTGCAGTTCGCCACCGAGGACGGCGTGGTCAAGGCCGTCGACGGGCTCTCCTTCGACCTGGAGCGCGGCAGGACCCTGGGCATCGTCGGCGAGTCCGGCTCCGGCAAGTCGGTCACCAACCTGGCGGTCCTCGGTCTGCACAACCCCCGCAACACCACCATCCGCGGCGAGATCGTGCTGGACGGGCAGGAGCTGACAGGCGCCCCCGAACGGACCCTGGAACGGCTGCGCGGCCGGAAGATGGCGATGATCTTCCAGGACTCGCTGACCGCGCTCTCCCCGTACTACACGGTCGGCCGGCAGATCGCCGAGCCGTACATGAAGCACATGGGCGCTTCCAAGAAGGCCGCCCGGGAGCGGGCGGTCGAGATGCTCGCCCGGGTGGGGATCCCGCAGCCGCGGCTGCGGGTGGACGACTTCCCGCACCAGTTCTCCGGGGGCATGCGGCAGCGCGCGATGATCGCGATGGCGCTGGTCTGCGACCCGGCGCTGGTCATCGCGGACGAGCCGACGACGGCCCTGGACGTCACCGTGCAGGCGCAGATCCTGGACCTGCTGAAGGACCTGCAGCGGGAGACGGGCACGGCGATCGTCATCATCACCCACGACCTGGGCGTGGTGGCCAACACGGCGGACGACGTGATGGTGATGTACGCGGGGCGCTGCGTGGAGCGCGGCACCGTGCGCGAGATCCTGAAGACGCCCGAGCACCCCTACTCCTGGGGCCTGCTGGCCTCCATCCCTCGGCTGTCGGCGCCGGTGGACCTGCCCCTGTCCCCGATCCCCGGCACACCGCCCAGCCTGCTCAACCCGCCCTCAGGGTGTCCCTTCCACCCGCGGTGCACCTTCACCGAGGAGGTCGCCGGCGGGCGCTGCGTCACCGAGCGGCCCGGCATCCCCGAGGGCGAGCGGCGCGGCTCCGCCTGCCACCTGGGCCAGGACCGGAAGCGGGAGATCTTCGCCGGGCAGATCCGGCCGCGGCTGGGCGGAGGTGCGCGGTGAGCGCCCCGCAGCAGGACGACACGCCGAGGGAGACCATGAGCCCGCTGCTCGAAGTGACCGGCCTGCGCAAGTACTTTCCCGTGCGGAGCGGCTTCCTGGTCAAGCGCCACGTGGCGGACGTGCGGGCCGTGGACGGGATCGACCTCGCCGTCGCCGAGGGCGAGAGCCTGGGCCTGGTCGGCGAGTCGGGCTGCGGCAAGTCCACCACCGGGCGGCTGGTGACGCGGCTGCTGGAGCCCACCGCGGGACGCATCGCCTACCGGGGCCGGGACATCACGCACGCCTCGCGAAAGGAGCTGGCCCCGATCCGCTCCGAGATCCAAATGATCTTCCAGGACCCGTACGCCTCGCTCAACCCGCGGCAGACCGTCGGGCACATCGTGTCGGCGCCCCTGGAGATCAACGGGATCAACCCGCCGGGCGGCCGCGAGAAGCGGGTGCGCGAGCTGCTGGAGACCGTGGGCCTCAACCCCGAGCACTACAACCGCTTCCCGCACGAGTTCTCCGGGGGCCAGCGGCAGCGCATCGGGGTGGCCCGGGCACTGGCGCTGGGGCCCAAGCTCATCGTGGCGGACGAACCGGTGTCGGCGCTGGACGTGTCGATCCAGGCCCAGGTGGTCAACCTGCTGCAGCGCCTGCAGCGGGAACTGGGGATCGCCTTCCTCTTCATCGCCCACGACCTCGCGGTGGTGCGGCACTTCTCGCACCGCGTGGCCGTGATGTACCTCGGGCGGATCGTGGAGGTCGGCGACCGCCGGGACATCTACGAACGGCCCCGCCACCCGTACACCCACGCCCTGCTGTCCGCCTCGCCCGAGCCGGACCCGGACGAGCGGGAGGCGAACGAGCGGATCCGGCTCGCCGGCGACGTCCCCTCGCCCGTCTCCCCGCCGTCCGGCTGCCGCTTCCGCACACGCTGCTGGAAGGCGCAGGACAAGTGCGCGACCGAGGAACCGCCCCTGGTACGCCTGGAGGGGAACCGGGAGGGGCACCTGAGCGCGTGCCACTTCCCCGAGGAACCGACGACCGCGGCACGCGGCGAGGACGTCGTCCTCGACCCCGCGCTCGCCGCGGCCGAGGAGACGCCCGCCGACAGGACCCTTTGACCCGGGCCGACAGACGTCTCCGTTCGGAGCCCCGACCCGCGCCCACACCCCTGCACCACCGGGCGCGGGTCGTGCCTTTCCGTGGCTCACCCGCCGGGCGGCTCGGGCGGCACCACCGTCTTCTCCTCGGCGAAGTGGCACGCGCTGTCGTGCGCCGCCGGGGAGTCCACACCGCGGAACACCGCGGGCACCGCCAGTTCCGGCACCTCCAGCGTGCAGCGTTCCTGCGCCTTCCAGCACCGGGTGCGGAAGCGGCAGCCGGACGGCGGGTTGGCCGGCGACGGGACGTCACCGCTGAGGATGATGCGCTCACGGTGCTCGCGCGCCCCGGGGTCGGGCACCGGCACCGCCGACAGCAGCGCCTGGGTGTACGGGTGGGTGGGGTGCTCGTAGATCTGGGTGCCGTCGCCGGTCTCCATGATCCGCCCGAGGTACATCACCGCCACCCGGTCCGAGATGTGCCGGACGATGGACAGGTCGTGCGCGATGAAGACGTAGGAGAGGTCGAACTCGTCCTGCAGCCTCTCCATCAGGTTGACGACCTGCGCCTGCACCGAGACGTCCAGCGCCGAGACCGGCTCGTCGGCGACGATCACCTCGGGCCGCAGCGCCAGCCCGCGGGCGATGCCGATGCGCTGCCGCTGGCCGCCGGAGAACTGGTGCGGATAGCGGTTGATGTACTCCGGGTTCAGGCCGACGACGTCCAGCAGCTCCTGCACCCGGCGGCGCCGGTCACCCTTCGGGGCCACCTCGGGGTGGATCTCGTACGGCTCGCCGATGATGTCGCCGACCGTCATCCGCGGGTTGAGCGAGGTGTACGGGTCCTGGAAGACCATCTGGATGTTCCGGCGCACGGCCTTCAGGGCCCTGCCCGACAGCTTGGTGATGTCCTGCCCCTTGTAGAGGATCTGCCCTCGGGTGGCCCGTTCCAGGTGGACCAGCAGCCGGGCCACGGTGGACTTGCCGCACCCGGACTCGCCGACGACGCCGAGGGTCTCGCCCCGGTACAGGTCGAAGTCGACGCCGTCGACCGCCTTCACCGCGCCGATCTGCCGTTTGAGGAGGATCCCCTGGGTGAGCGGGAAGTGCTTGTACAGCCCGCGCACCTGGAGCACGGGCTCACCGCTGGTGCTCACCGAGGCACTCCCTCCAGAAGTGGCAGGCGCTGCCCCGCCGCGCGCTGATCCGGTACAGCTCCGGCTCGTCGGTGGCGCACACCTCCTGGGCCAGGGGGCAGCGCGGGTGGAAGGAGCAGCCGGTGGGGATGCGCAGCAGGTTCGGGGGCAGGCCCTTGATCGCGTAGAGCTCCCGGCCCTTCTGATCCAGGCGCGGGATCGAGTCCAGCAGGCCCTTGGTGTACGGGTGTGCGGGCCGCTTGTAGATCTCGTGGACCGGCGCGGTCTCCACGATCCGGCCCGCGTACATCACCGCGATGTGGTCGGCGACGTCGGCGACCACGCCGAGGTCGTGGGTGATCAGGATCAGGCCCATGCCGTACTCGCGCTGCAGCTCGGCCAGGAGCTCCATGACCTGCGCCTGCACGGTGACGTCCAGCGCGGTGGTGGGCTCGTCCGCGATGATCAGCTCGGGCTCCAGGGCCAGCGCCATCGCGATCATGATGCGCTGGCGCATGCCGCCGGAGAACTGGTGCGGGTACTGCCCGACGCGTTCGCGCGCCGCGGGGATCCGCACCCGGTCCATCAGCTCCACCGCCCTGGCCCGGGCGTCCTTGCGGGACATCCCCCGGTGGACGCGGAACATCTCGCCGAGCTGCTCGCCGACGGTCAGCACGGGGTTGAGGGCGGACAGCGCGTCCTGGAAGATCATCGCCATCCTGGCGCCGCGCACCTTGCGGCGCTCCTCGGCGCCCATGGTGAGCAGGTCCTCGCCGCGGAAGAGGATCTCGCCGCGGGTGACGAACCCGGGCGGCGAGTCGAGGATGCCCATGACGGCCTGCGCGGTCACGGACTTGCCGGAGCCGGACTCGCCCAGCACGGCGAGCGTCTGACGGGGACGCACCGCGTAGGAGACCCCGTTGACGGCCCGCGCGACGCCGTCCCGGGTGCGGAACTCCACGTGCAGGTCGCGGACGTCGAGCAGGGGCGGCTCGTCCCGGGCTGCGGCGGCCATCGTTCCTCCGTCCATCAGCGCAGCTTGGGGTCGAGGGCGTCACGCACCGCGTCACCGAGCATGATGAAGGCCAGCACCGTCACGCTCAGCGCCCCGGCCGGCCACAGCAGCATGTGCGGTGCGTTGCGGATCTGGGTGGAGGCCTGGGAGATGTCGATGCCCCAGGAGACAGTGGGCGGTTTCAGCCCGACGCCGAGGTAGGACAGGGTGGCCTCCAGGGAGATGTACGTGCCGAGCGCGATGGTCGCCACGACGATGACGGGCGCGACGGCGTTGGGCGCGATGTGCCGCAGCAGCAGACGGGTGGTGCCGGCGCCGAGGGCGCGGGCGGCCTGGACGTAGTCGTTCTGCTTGGCGGTGATCACCGAGCCGCGGGCGATGCGGCCGATCTGCGGCCAGCCGAGCAGCACGATGAAGCCCACCACCGGCCAGACGGTGGTGCTGGTGACGACGGACAGGAAGACCAGGCCGCCGAGGACGATCGGGATGCCGAAGAAGATGTCGCTCACCCGGGACAGCACCGCGTCGGCCCAGCCGCCGTGGTAACCGGCGAGGCCGCCGAGCAGCGCGCCGAGCAGGGCCGCTCCGACGGTGGCGCAGACGCCCACGGTGACCGAGGCGCGCGCCCCGTGGACGACCCGGGTGTAGACGTCGCACCCCTGGGTGTCGAAGCCGAAGGGGTGGCCGGGCGCGGAGCCCTTCTGGGAGTTGTCCAGGTTGCAGCTGAGCGGGTTGCCGGGGGCGATGAGCTGTGGCCAGACGGAGATGACGACGAGGAAGAGGATCACCAGCGCGGCGATCACGAAGACCGGGTTGCGCCGCAGGTCCCGCCAGGCGTCCGACCACAGGCTGCGCGGCCGGTCCGCCCCGGGGAGGGCGGCCGGGGCGGGCGGCGTCGTTCCGGGGCCGGGCGCCCGCTCCAGGGTGCGTGCCTCGTCCTGCCCCAGGCCCATGGCGGCTCCCGTCCCGCCGGCCGGCTCCATGGCCTCGTCGGGGTGGTTGCGCGGCTCAGGCATAGCGGATCCTCGGGTCGAGGACGGCGTAGAGCAGGTCCACCAGCAGGTTCGCGAGGAGGAAGACGATGACCAGGATGGTCACGAAGCCCACCACGGTGGCCGAGTCGAGCCGCAGGATGCCCTGGTAGAGCTGGTAGCCCACGCCGTGGATGTTGAAGATGCGCTCGGTGACGATGGCCCCGCCCATCAGTGCCCCGATGTCGGTGCCGATGAAGGTGACCACCGGGATGAGGGAGTTGCGCAGCAGGTGACGGATGATCACCCGGCGGCGCGGCAGCCCCTTGGCGACGGCGGTCCTGACGTAGTCGGCGTGGACGTTCTCCACGACGGAGGTGCGGGTGAGCCGGGTGACGTAGGCGAGCGAGGTCAGGGCCAGCACGAGCGCCGGCACGATCAGTTCGTCGAACCGGGCCTCGGAGGAGACCGAGGGCGCGATGAGGTTCCACTTGACGCCGAGCAGGTACTGCAGCACGTAGCCGGTGACGAAGGTCGGCACGGAGATGACGACGAGGGTGCCGAGCAGCGTCGCGGTGTCGGCGGGACGGCCGCGGCGCAGCCCGGTGAGGACGCCGAGGGTGATGCCGATGACGATCTCGAAGAGGACGGCGAGGACCGTCAGCCGCAGCGTGACCGGGAGGGCGGTGGCCAGCAGCTCGGTGACCGGCTGGCCGTTCCACGCGACCCCGAAGTCGCCGCGGAAGATCTGCCCCATGTAGTGCAGGTACTGCTGCCACAGCGGGTGGTCCAGGTACAGGTCGTGGCGGATCTGCGCGGCCGTGGCGGGGTCGCAGGCGCGGTCCCCGCACCGGGCCTGGACCGGGTCGCCGAGCGCGTACACCATGACGAAGATCAGCACGGTGGTGCCGACGAAGACCGGGATCATCTGCACCAGACGGCGGATGACGTACCGTCCCATGGGCGTCAGCTGACCTTGATCTGGTTGTAGACGGGGACGCTGAAGGGGTTGAGGGCGACGGCGGAGAGCCGCCCGGACCAGCCCGCGCTGCCGTTCTGGTACCACAGGGCGATCGCCGGGACCTGCTGCGGCAGGATCCGCTCGGCCTGCTGGAAGGTGTCGACGGCCTTGGCGGTGTCGCTCTCGGCGTTCGCCCGGTCGACGAGCTCGTCGAACCGCGGGTCGCTGAAGTGCGCGTCGTTGGACGAGGCGTCGGTGTAGTACAGCGGCTGCAGGAAGTTCTGGATCAGCGGGTAGTCCATCTGCCACCCGGCCCGGAACGGGTTCTTCATCCGCTTGTTGACGATCTGGTTGCGGAAGTCGGCGAAGGTGCCGACGGGGTCCCCGACACAGGCGTCGTCCTTGCCCAGCGCGTTGTTGATGCTGTTGCAGACCGCGTCGACCCAGTCCTTGTGGGAACCGCTGTCGGCGTTGTACGTGATCCTCATGGTGCCTCCGGGGAGGCCGCCGCCCTCCTTGACCAGCTGCCTGGCCCGGGCGGGGTCGTAGTCGCACGTGCGGCCGCAGAGGGTGTCGTCGAAGCCGCCGTCCGCGCCGAGCACGGGTGAGGTCCAGTCCCGCGCCGGGATGCGGGTGTTCTGGAAGATCTGCCGGGTGATCTGCTTGCGGTTGATCGCCATGGAGATTCCCTGGCGGAGCTTCTCGGAGTTCTCGCCCGACCAGGCCTTGTCGTAGAGCGGGAAGGCGAGGGTCTGGATGATGCCGGCCGGGGTGTTGAGGTAGCGGCCCTCCAGGTCGCCCTTCACGTTCTTCAGCTGGGAGGCGGGGACGTCGTCGACCAGGTCGAGGTTGCCGGCCTGCAGGTCGGTGTAGGCAGTGGTGTTGTCCGTGTAGACCTTGAGGTCCACGCCACCGTTGACGGCCGCGTCACCGCCCTTGTACCCCGCCCACGTCCGCAGGCGCATGCCCTGGCCCTTGGTGTAGGACTCCACGCGGTACGGGCCGTTGCCGACGGGCTTGCGCAGCCAGGCGGCGTGGTCGGTGAAGAACGCCCGGGGCAGCGGCATGAAGGCGGCGTAGCCGAGGGTGTCGGGCCAGGTGGAGAACTTCTGGTTGAGCTTGACGGTGAAGTTCAGGTCGTCCTGCCTGGTCAGGCCGGAGAGCTTCCCGGCAGCCGGCCTGCCGGACCGAGGGTGGACCTTGTCGTAGCCCTCGACGTACCGGAAGAAGGACGCGTTGATCTGCTTGTTCGTCACCAGCGCCCCGTAGTTCCAGGCGTCGATGAACGAACCGGAGGTGACCTTCTCGCCGTTGCTGAAGGTCCAGCCGTCCTTGAGCCTGATCCTGAACGTCCGCTGGTCGGTGGTGGTGATCGCGTCGGCGATGACGTTCTCGGCGGCCGCCGTCCTCGGGTTGTACTTCTTCAGGCCGCGGAAGATCATGTCCAGCACCTTGCCGCCCTGCACCTCATTGGTGTTGGCGGGCTCCAGCGGATTCTGCGGATCGGTCCACGAGGCGCTGAACACCCCGGAGGCGCCGGTCGAGCCGCCTCCTGCGCCCCCGCAGCCGGTGGCCACCAGGGCGGCCACGGCCGTGCCGGCGGCCCACCTCGCCGCGCTCCGTCGCATCGGATGCCTCCTCGGGGAGCTCTCTACGCCATGAAGGACACGAGACTCACCATGACATCGCAAACCCATACATATTGCACAGCGGCTCACCGGCCCGGGGGTTCCCGAGGGGGGACAGAGGGTTTTCCCTATGCGCCGGCCCGTCAATGAGGGTTATCCCGATAGTCGGGTTAAATTTCGACCAAAAAAATAAAGGATCCATCACGACGAACCGGCGCTCGTTGACGCGGCCATAATTCGGTTGCGAAAGTCCCATCAACCCTTCAAGCCCGAGTGGAATGCGCACGACCTGCGCAGACGGCCCGGGTGCAAATGTTTCGGCCGTGCTACACAACTATGTCAGACGCGGCCGGCAAAGAAAGTTCAACCTTGTTATTTGTTCGAAACGAACCGACTGAGAGTGTGAGCCGTGGGCCGTTACCTGCTGCGCCGACTGATCAACCACGTGGCGCTGGTTCTCATCGCGGCTTCCCTCACGTACTTCCTGGCGGCGATCAGCCTCAACCCGCGGGCCAACTTCGCAGGCCGCAACCCCCCGGTGGCCGCGTCCTCTGTGACGGCCACCCTGAACGACTACAACCTCAACCCCGACACCCCGGTCGTGGTCCGCTTCGCCCACTGGGCGAACGGCGTGGCCCACGGGGACCTCGGACGGACCGTCACGGGCGGTGAGGTCAACGACGAGTTCGGCCGGCGCGTCGGGGTGAGCACGCGCCTGCTGCTGATCGCCACCATCCTGGGTTCCATCGGCGGTGTCCTGGTGGGCGCCTGGGGGGCCATCAGGCAGTACCGGACATCGGACCGGGTCGCGACGCTGGGCTCCTTCTTCATCCTGGCCATGCCGGTTCCGGTGATCGCGGTGACGCTCAAACTCTGGTCGATCAACCTCAACGACGCCGTGGGGTTCAAACTCATCGAGTACACCAACGAGTACGATCCCGGCCTGACCGGGACCGGTGAGATCCTCCTCAGCCGGTTGCAACACCTGCTGGTACCCAGCCTGACCTTGATCCTCATTCAGGTCGCCCTGTACAGCCGCTACCAGCGCAGCACCATGCTGGACGTCCTCGGCAGCGACTTCCTCCGCACCGCCCGGGCCAAGGGCCTGTCGCGGCGGGCGGCACTGATGAAACACGGCCTGCGCACCGCGGTCCTCCCGGTGGTCCCGCTGCTGGTCTACAACGTCGTCCTGCTCTTCACCGGCGCGACCTTCACCGAGAAGATCTACGGCTGGCACGGCATGGGCGAGTGGCTGGTCGACTCCATTCGCACGAACGACGTCAACGCGGTCGCCGCCGTCGGCATGTTCACGGCGTCCGTGGTCCTGATCGCCGGCCTGCTGTCCGATGTGCTCTACGCGGCGCTCGATCCCCGCGTACGGGTGCGCTGAGACCCACCGCACCCCTCCGCCGCCCCGATCCCGCGTTCCCAGGAGCCTCCACCCATGGCCGTCCAGACCCCCTCCGTACAGCCTCCGGCGCAAGTGCCCGCCGCCGCGCCGGGCGACCAGCCCGCCAAGCGCCGCGCGAGCAGCCGGCTCCGGCTCACCGCAGTCCGCTTCGCGCGCAACCGCATGGCCCTGTTCGGCCTGGTCATGCTGGTCCTGCTCTTCCTGATGGCGTATGTCGCGCCGCTGTTCTACAAGTGGGACTACACCGAACTCGACTTCACCGCATTCCAGAAGCCGCCCTCGCCGGACCACTGGTTCGGCACCGACCAGACGGGCACCGACATCTTCGCGCTCACCGCGCGCGGTATGCAGAAGTCGCTGGTCATCGGCATCCTGACCGGCCTCATCTGCACCTTCATGGCCGCCGCGGTCGGCGCGGCCGCCGGCTACTTCGGCAGCTGGAGCGACCGCTCCCTGATGTGGGTGGTCGACCTGCTGCTCGTCATGCCCAGCTTCCTGATCATCGCGGTGCTCTCGCCCCTGTTCCAGGGCACCACCTGGCTGGTGTTCGTGGTGCTGCTGGCGGCGTTCAGCTGGATGATCAGCGGCCGGGTGGTCCGCAGCATGACGCTCACCCTGAAGGACCGTGAATTCGTCAAGGCTGCCAAGTACATGGGCGTGTCCTCGCCGGTCATCATCTTCCGGCACATCCTGCCGTCGATGGCCTCGTTGCTGATCATCGACGGGACGATCCAGGTGGGCGCCGCGATCATCGGGGAAAGCAGCCTGTCGTACTTCGGCTTCGGGGTGCAGGCCCCCGACGTCTCGCTGGGCACGCTCATCGCCACCGGCACCCCCGCCGCCCCGTCCTTCCCGTGGCTGTTCTACTTCCCGGCCGGCTGCCTGGTGCTGATCTGCCTGTCCATCGCCTTCATCGGCGACGGCCTGCGCGACGCCCTCGACCCCAACTCCAGCGGCGCCAAGGCCCGCGCACCCCGCACCACCAAGAAGAGCACGTCCAAGGAAGGACGCACGTCGTGAGCGAGACGCCCCCCGCCCTTGAGGTCACCGACCTCCACGTCTCCTTCCCGAGCGAGGCCGGGCCGGTCAGGGCCGTGCGCGGCGTGTCCTTCTCCGTGCGTCCCGGCGAGGTCCTCGGCATCGTCGGCGAGTCCGGCTCCGGCAAGTCGGTCTCCTCCCTCGCGGTCCTCGGACTGCTCCCGGAGACCGCCGACATCAAGGGCTCGGTCAAGCTGCACGGCCGCGAGCTTCTGGAGCTGGACGACCGGGACATGACCGAGATCCGCGGCAAGGACATCGCGATGGTCTTCCAGGACCCGCTGTCCGCGCTGACCCCGGTCTACTCCGTCGGCAACCAGATCGTCGAGGCGCTGCGGATCCACCAGGACCTGGACAAGGACACCGCCCGCAAGCGCGCGATCGAGCTGCTGGACCTGGTGGGCATCCCGGACCCGGCGCGGCGCGCCGACGCCTTCCCCCACGAGTTCTCCGGCGGCATGCGCCAGCGCGCGATGATCGCCATGGCGATCGCCAACGACCCCGAGGTGATCATCGCCGACGAGCCGACGACCGCCCTGGACGTGACCATCCAGGCGCAGATCCTCGACGTCCTGAAGAAGGCCCAGGAGGTCACCGGCGCCGCCATCGTCATGATCACCCACGACCTGGGCGTGGTGGCCGGCTTCGCCGACCGGGTCCAGGTGATGTACGCGGGCCGCCCGGTGGAGACCGGGACCGTGGACGACGTCTACTACACCCCGCGCATGCCGTACACCATCGGTCTGCTCGGCTCGATCCCGCGGCTCGACGACGGCGGGCGCCACGCGCTGACCCCGATCGACGGCAACCCGCCCTCGCTGGTGGACCTGCCGACCGGCTGCCCCTTCGCGGCCCGCTGCCCCATCGCCATCGACGTGTGCCGGCGCATCGAGCCCGAGCTGACGGTGCGCGAGGGGGGCAACCACCCCACGGCCTGCCACCGCAGCCACGAGCTGGTGGCGGGCGGCTCCCTCGACCCCGCGACCATCTACCCGGTACCGCCCGTGCCGCAGGCCCCTGCCGACTCCGTGCCCCGCGCGGACCGCGCCCCGGTGCTGGAGGTCGACGGGCTGGTCAAGCACTTCCCGCTGCTCCACGGTGCGGTCATCAAGCGCAAGGTCGGCGAGGTCCGCGCGGTCGACGGCATCAGCTTCGACGTCCGCGAGGGCGAAACGCTCGGCCTGGTGGGCGAGTCGGGCTGCGGCAAGACCACGACACTGCTGGAGATCCTCGACCTGCCCTCCGGGCAGTCCGGCACGGTCACCGTCTTCGGCAAGGACATCCGGGGCCTGAAGGGCGCCGACCGCAAGGCGCTCCGTCGCGACCTTCAGGTGGTCTTCCAGGACCCGATGGCCGCGCTCGACCCGCGGATGCCGGTCGGCGACATCCTCGCCGAGCCCCTTAGGACCCACGGCTGGTCCCGGGACCGCATCGCCGCCCGGGTGCCGGAACTGCTGAACCAGGTCGGCCTCGACCCGGACCACGTGGACCGTTTCCCGGCGGAGTTCTCCGGCGGGCAGCGGCAGCGCATCAGCATCGCGCGGGCGCTGGCGCTGGAGCCCAAGCTGGTCGTCCTGGACGAGCCGGTCTCGGCCCTGGACGTGTCCATCCAGGCCGGTGTGCTCAACCTGCTGGACGAGCTCAAGGCGCGCATGAACCTGAGCTACCTCTTCGTGGCGCACGACCTGTCCGTCGTGCGGCACATCGCCGACCGGATCGCGGTGATGTACCTCGGCAGGATCGTCGAACTCGGGTCCGCCGAGGCCGTCTTCGAAGCACCCTCCCACCCGTACACCCAGGCGCTGCTCTCCGCGGTGCCGCTGCCCGATCCCCGCAAGGAGCGCGATCGCAGGCGCATCCTGCTCACCGGTGACCTTCCCAGCCCCGCGGACGTGCCGACCGGCTGCCGATTCCGCAACCGCTGCCCGAAGTTCGCCTCCCTCGACGAGTCCGACCGCGGCCGGTGCCGCGAGGAGGACCCGGCACCGACCGGACTGGCGGGCGACCACACCGCGGCCTGCCACTTCGCCGCCGCCGTCACCGTCGTGTGATTTCCCACCCCGTAAGAGGAGAGAGAGTCCGTTGAACAGAACACGTATGTCCGTCGCCGTGGTGGCGCTGGCCACGGCGAGCGCGCTGACCCTGACCGCGTGCGGCGGCGGGGACGGGAAGAGCGACGCCGCGTCCAAGAAGAACTCGGTGCCCAAGTCGAGCGCCAACAACATCAAGGCCACCGACCGCGACCAGCTCAAGCAGGGTGGCACCCTGAACTGGCCGCTGGGCGAGATCGCCGAGAACTTCAACTACAACCAGATCGACGGCACCCTGGCCGACGGCTACGACGTCGAGCGCGCCGTGATGCCGATCATCATGATGTCGGACGCCGCCGGCACGGTCACCCCGAACCCGGACTACCTGACCTCCGCCGAGGTCGCCGACACCGCCGGCAAGCAGGTCGTCACGTACAAGATCAACCCCAAGGCCAAGTGGTCCGACGGCACCCCGCTGTCCTGGAAGGACTTCGAGGCCAGCTGGAAGGCGCTGAACGGCAAGGACGCCAAGTACAAGATCTCCTCCAGCACCGGCTACGAGCTGATCAGCAGCGTCGCGAAGGGCGCCAACGACCAGGAGGCCGTGGTCACCTTCTCCAGCCCCTACGGTGACTGGAAGGGCCTGTTCAGCCCGCTCTACCCGGCCAAGGTCGTCGGCACCGCCGACGGCTTCAACACCGGCTACCTGGGCAAGTTCCCGGTCACCGCGGGCGCCTTCAAGTTCCAGGGCATCGACAAGACCACCAAGACCCTGACCGTCGTGCGCGACGACAGCTGGTGGGGCAACAAGGCCATCCTGGACAAGATCATCTACCGCGCGCTGGACTCGGACGCCACCGCCGGCGCCTTCGCCAACGGCGAGGTCGACTTCTTCAACGTCGGCCCCGACTCGGCCGCCTACAAGCAGGCCAAGGAGGTCAAGGGCGCCGACATCCGCAAGGCGGCCGGTCCCAACTACCGCCACGTCACCTTCAACGGTGCCCGCGGCGCGCTGAAGGACGTCAAGGTCCGCCAGGCCATCATGTCCGCCCTGAACCGGCAGGCCATCGCCGAGTCCGACCTGCAGGGTCTGGACTGGGACGCCAAGCCGCTGAACAACCACTTCTTCGTCACCAACCAGAAGGGCTACAAGGACAACTCCACCGGCATCGGCACCTTCGACCAGGCCAAGGCCAAGAGCCTGCTGGACGAGGCCGGCTGGAAGCAGAGCGGCGAGTTCCGCACCAAGGGCGGCAAGACCCTTGAGCTGGACTTCGTCATCCCGGCGAACGTCAGCACCTCCGCCAACGAGGGCAAGCTGATGCAGCCGATGCTCAAGGCGGTCGGCATCAAGCTGAACATCAAGTCGGTGCCGCTGCAGGAGTTCTTCGACAAGTACGTCAACACCGGCAGCTTCGACCTGACGGCCTTCTCCTGGCTCGGGACGTCCTTCCCGGTGTCGTCGACCAAGTCGATCTACGCCAAGCCCGTGGGTGACAACATCCAGCAGAACTACACCGGCGTCGGCAGCGACGAGCTGGACGCGGCCATGAACAAGGCCGCCGCCGACACCGACCCGGCCCAGGCGATCGACGACGCCAACGCCGCGGACCTGCTGATCTGGCAGCAGGCCAACCTGCTGCCGCTGTACCAGCGTCCCGACATCTACGCGGTGAAGAAGGACCTGGCCAACATCGGCGCCTACGGCTTCCAGGACCTGCGCTACGAGAACATCGGCTACCTGAAGTAAGCCGCGCCGGCTCCCGGCACCGCGTCCGCCCCGTCACCGCACCTCGGTGGCGGGGCGGACCGCTCTATATGCGTGGCCGAAGTGGGCGCCGCCATGGGACCGTTGACCGCCCCGCACGCCGCGGCCGGGTCTCCCGGCAGGACAGGATCCCCGCCATGCCCCTCGCGCGCTCCCGGCCCTTCGCCGACGTCTTCGCCCATTTCGGGGTGGCCGAGGGCGACCGTCCCGCCCGCTCGGTCCACCCGCACTCGCCGGTCTTCCGCTGCCGTGTGGCCGGTACGGAAGCGGCGCTGAAGAAGGCCGCATCGCCGCAGACCGCGGCGGCGGCCGTCGCCGGCTGGACGCGCGCGCTGGCGGCGCGGGGCGTCCCGGTGGTCACCCCGCTCGACGGGGCGGCCGCGAACCCGGCCAGGATCGGCGAGGGGGACTGGGTGGCCTACCCCTGGGTGGAAGGCCGGCCCTACCGCGGTACGGGGGCAGACATCGAGGCGGCGGGCGACCTGCTGGGACGGCTGCACGCCCACAGCGCCGACGGCCCCGCCGCGGTCCCCGCCTTCATCTGGCCGGACCACGAAGCGGCGGACCTCGAAGCCGAGCTCGACGCGCTGCGCCCCGCCCTGGCCCGCCACGCCCCGGCGGTCCGCGAGGCCGCGACGGCCCGGCTGGAGCTGTGGTCGCGGACCTTGATGACGCATCTGCTGCCCGCCCTGCGCGACGCGGGCCTGCCCCGTGTCGTCGCGTCGATGGACTTCAAGGCGAACAACCTGGTCTACGCCGAGGGCGGCCCGGTCCTGATCGACCCGGAGAACGCCGAGTACGCGCCCCGGCTGCTCGACCTCGCGCTGGCGCTGCTCCTCTTCCACACCGAGTCCCCGGGCGCCCCGCCGCGGCCGTTCACGCCCGGCGAATGGGCCGTCTTCCACGACGCCTACCGCCGCCACTGCACGCTGACCGCGGCCGAGGTGGCCCTGTGGCCGGTGGCCGTGCGCTACATGCAGGTCGAGTGGGGCATCTGGACGCTCCTGGACGCCACGGAGAACGACGACTGGGCCGACCCGCACCAGGGGGCCTTCCTCACCGCTCTCGCGCTCGCCGGGCCGGACGGCCGCCCCGTACGGCCGTGAACGCCCGAGGGGCACCCGCACGGCAATCGTGCGGGCGCCCCTCGTGGGTGGTGCGGGCGGTGCTCAGTTCACCGCGTGGACGACGTCCTTCTCCTCGGCGAAGTGGCACGCCGACTCGTGCGCGGCCGGGGTGTCCTCGCCCTTGAAGCGCTGCGGGATGGCCAGCAGCGGCTCCTCGGTGGCACACCGGTCCTGTGCCTTCCAGCACCGGGTGCGGAAGCGGCAGCCGGACGGCGGGTTGGCCGGCGACGGGACGTCACCGCTGAGGATGATGCGCTCGCGGTGCTCGCGCGCCTCCGGGTCCGGCACCGGCACGGCCGAGAGCAGGGCCTGGGTGTACGGGTGGGTCGGGTGGTCGTAGATCTCGGTGTCGGTACCGATCTCGGCCATCTTGCCCAGGTACATCACGCCGACACGGTCGGAGATGTGGCGGACGATCGACAGGTCGTGCGCGATGAAGATGTAGGAGAGGTTGAACTCGTCCTGCAGCTTCTCCATCAGGTTGATGACCTGCGCCTGCACGGAGACGTCCAGCGCCGAGACCGGCTCGTCGCAGATGATGATCTCCGGGTTGAGCGCCAGGCCGCGGGCGATGCCGATGCGCTGCCGCTGGCCGCCGGAGAACTGGTGCGGGTACCGGTTGATGTACTCCGGGTTCAGGCCGACGACGTCCAGCAGCTCCTGCACCTTGCGGCGCCGGTCGCCCTTCGGTGCCACCTCGGGGTGGATGTCGAAGGTCTCGCCGATGATGTCGCCGACCGTCATGCGCGGGTTCAGCGAGGTGTACGGGTCCTGGAACACCATCTGGATGTTCCGGCGCACGGCCTTCAGGGCGCGGCGGGACAGCTTGGTGATGTCCTGCCCCTTGTAGAAGACCTCGCCGGCGGTGGCCCGCTCCAGGTTCATCAGCAGCTTGGCGACGGTGGACTTGCCGCAGCCGGACTCGCCCACGATGCCCAGGGTCTCGCCCTGGTACAGGTCGAAGGAGATGCCGTCGACGGCCTTGACGGCGCCGATCTGCTTCTTGAAGAGGATGCCCTGGGTCAGCGGGAAGTGCTTGACCAGGTTGCGCACCTGGAGGATCGGCTCGCCCCGCTTGACCGGCTGCGCGATCGCGGCCTCGACCGCCGCCACCTCGTCGGAGACGGCCTCGTCGTTCTTGGTGACGTCAGCCATGGATCGTCTCCTTCCAGAAGTGGCACGCGCTGCCGCGGCCCGGCAGCTCGCTGCCGTCCTGCTCGGTCACCCGGTGCAGCGTGGGGACCTCGGTGCGGCAGATGTCCTGCGCCATCTCGCAGCGCGGGTTGAAGGCGCAGCCGGTGGGGATGCGCAGCAGGTTCGGGGGCAGGCCCTTGATCGCGTAGAGCTCCTGGCCCTTCTGGTCCAGGCGCGGGATCGACTCCAGCAGGCCCTTGGTATACGGGTGCGCCGGGCGCTTGTAGATCTCGTGGACCGGCGCGGTCTCGACGATCCGGCCCGCGTACATCACGGCGATCTTGTCCGCGACGTCGGCGACCACGCCGAGGTCGTGGGTGATGAGGATCAGGCCCATGTTGTACTCGCGCTGCAGGTCCGCGAGCAGGTCCATGACCTGCGCCTGCACCGTCACGTCGAGCGCCGTGGTGGGCTCGTCGGCGATGATCAGCTCGGGCTCCAGGGCGAGCGCCATCGCGATCATGATGCGCTGGCGCATACCGCCGGAGAACTGGTGCGGGTAGTCGTTGACCCGCTCCTTCGCCGCCGGGATGCGGACCCGGTCCATCATCTCGATGGCCTTGGCCTTGGCTTCCTTCTTGGACAGGCCCTGATGGACCCGGAACATCTCGCCCAGCTGGTAGCCGACGGTCAGCACCGGGTTCAGCGAGGACAGCGCGTCCTGGAAGATCATCGCGATCTTGCGGCCGCGGATCTTCCGGCGCTCCTCGCCCGACATCTTGAGCATGTCCCGGCCCTGGAAGAGGATCTCGCCCTGCGGGATCCTCCCGGGCGGCATGTCGAGGATGCCCATGATCGCCTGCGCGGTGACGGACTTGCCGGAGCCGGACTCGCCCAGCACTGCCAGGGTCTCACCGGCCGACACCGTGTAGTTCACACCGTTGACGGCCTTGGCGACGCCGTCACGGGTGTGGAACTCCACGTGCAGGTCGCGCACTTCCAGCAGCGGAGCGGCGGCGTCCCCGGTACGGGGCGCGGGCACGTCCGCGTTCTTGTCGATGGTGGTCACGTACGCCTCCCTCAGCGCAGCTTGGGGTCGAGGGCGTTGCGGACCGCATCGCCGAGCATGATGAACGCCAGGACCGTGATGCTCAGCATGATCGACGGGTACAGCATGATGTGCTGCGCCGTACGGATCTGCTGGGCACCGCCGGAGATGTCCTGACCCCAGGAGACCACGGACGTGGGCAGACCGAGGCCGAGGTAGGACAGGGTCGCCTCGGCCGAGATGTAACCGCCGAGCGCGATGGTGGCGACGACGATCACCGGGGCGACGGCGTTCGGAAGGATGTGCTTGAACAGGATCCGGGTGGTGCTCGCGCCCAGCGCCTGGGCCGCGTGCACGTAGTCGGCCTGCTTGATCGTGATCACCGAGCCGCGCATGACGCGGGCGATCTGCGTCCAGCCGAGGAAGGCCAGGGCGCCGGAGACCACCCAGACGGTGCGGTCGGTGAAGGAGTTCAGGACGACCAGCGTGCCGAGCAGGAAGGGCACCGCGAAGAAGACGTCGGTGAGCCGGGACAGGATCGTGTCGACCCAGCCGCCGAAGTAGCCGGCGATCATGCCGATCAGGCCGCCCAGCACGGTGACCAGGAGGGTCACGCTGACGCCGACCGTGATCGAGGCGCGGGTCCCGTAGATCACACGGGCGTAGACGCTGCGGCCCTGCCCGTCGTAGCCGAGCCACTCCGCGGAGAAGACCTTGCCGTACTCGGGCTTGCCCAGGTAGTGGTTCCGCAGGTCGGCGTAGGTCGGCGAGGCACTGGTGAACAGGCCCGGGAAGACCGCGATCAGCAGGAGGAGCAGGATCAGGATGCCGGAGACCACGAAGTAGGGGTTGCGGCGCAGGTCCCGCCAGGCGTCGCCCCACAGGCTGCGCGCCTTCTCCGCCGCGGGCGCGGGCCCGGTGGCGGCAGCGGCGTCCGCGGCCGTGGCCCCCATCGGGTCCGCGTTCTCGACGGCGGTCTTGGTGACGTCAGGCATAACGGATCCTCGGGTCCAGGACCGCGTAGAGCAGGTCGACGAGCAGGCTGGTGAAGAGGAACACCAGCACGAGGACGGTGACGAGGCCGACCAGCGTGGTCCCCTCACGGCGCAGGATGGACTCGTAGATCGTGCCGCCGACACCGTGGATGTTGAACAGGCCCTCGGTGACGACCGCGCCGCCCATCAGGGCGCCGATGTCGGTGCCGAGGAAGGTGACGACGGGGATCATCGAGTTGCGCATCAGGTGCACACCGATCACGCGGCGCCGGGGCAGGCCCTTGGCGATGGCGGTCCGCATGTAGTCGGCGCGCAGGTTCTCGGCTATGGAGGTACGGGTGAGGCGCGCCACGTACGCCAGCGAGAGCGCGGCCAGCACGATGGCGGGCATCAGCAGCTGGTTGTAGTTGCTGTCGTCCTGGACGTTCGGTGTCATCCACCCGAGCTGGAAGGCGAAGACCAGCTTGAAGATGAAGCCGAGGACGAAGACCGGGACCGAGATCAGCAGCAGGGTGAAGATCAGCACCAGCGAGTCGGCGAGCTTGCCCGCCCGCATGCCGGCCCAGACACCGAGGGCGATGCCCACGACCAGTTCGATCGCGAAGGCGAGCGAGGCGAGCCGGATCGTCACCGGGAAGGCCTCGCCGAGCACGTCCCGCACCGGCCGACCGCTGGCGATCTGGTTGCCGAAGTCGAAGTGCAGGATGATGCCCGTCATGTAATCCCAGTACTGCTTCAGGATCGGCTGGTCGAGACCGAGGTCGTGACGGATCCGCGCCACGGTCGCCGGGTCCGCGCCCTTGTCGCCGAAGAGCGCCCGTACGGGGTCGCCGGGGAGGGCGTAGACCATGAGAAAGATAAGCAGAGTCGTCCCGATGAAAACCGGGATCATCTGGAGCAGTCGCCGCGCGACGTAACGCCCCATCGTGCCTCCATGTCAGTCGCTGTGGCAGCAGAGATGGGCCCTTCCCCCGTCCTCCTCTTCGGGAAGACGGGAGAAGGGCCCCCCAGCCGTTGCCTGCACCCCGCGCGTCCGACGTCTCCGTCAGCCCCGCGCCAGCGTGCTCACTACGCGATGGTTACTTCTTGACCTCGACGCCGGTGAGGATCGGGTCACCGTTCTGGGCGTACTGGACGTTGGTGACGTTCTCCGAGTAGCCGGCGTTGACCTTGTAGTACCAGAGCGGGATGGCGGGCATGAGCTCGACCATCTTCTTCTCGGCTTCCTGGTACTCCTTGACCGACTCGTCGAGCGTGGCCGCGGTGTCGGCCTTCTTGATCAGCGCGTCCAGCTCCTTGTTGGAGAAGCCGGACTGGTTGCCCGCCGAGGTGGTGCCGTAGAGGTCACGGATGAAGTTGGCGTTCACGGGGTAGTCGAGCACCCAGCCACTGCGGTAGATCGACTTGACCTCGTGGGCCTCACGGGCGTCCAGGTCGCTCTGGAAGTCGGCCTTGGAGTCGCCGGCGCACTTGATGCCCGTCGCGTTGGTGATGCTGTTGCAGACGGCCTCCACCCACTCCTTGTGGCCGCCGTCGGCGTTGTACTGGATGGAGATCTTGTTGCCGGGGACGCCGCCGCCGGCCTGGATGAGCTCCTTGGCCTTCGCGGGGTCGTACTTGAAGACGTCGCCGCCCACGTTGTCCTGGTAGCCCAGCACGCCCTTGGCGACGAAGCCGGTGGCGGGCTCACGGGTGCCCTGGAGCACGGTCTTGGTGATGGTGTCGCGGTCGATCGCCATCGACAGACCCTGGATGACCTTGGGGTCGACGTTCTTCCACTGCTTGGAGTAGAAGGCCGGGACGATGGACTGGATGGCGGAGTACGCCTGGTCCACGGCGCGGTCGCCGAGGTCGTCGCGGTAGACCGGGAGGTCCTTCGGGCCGATCTGACGCAGGACGTCGACGTTGCCGGACTTCAGGTCCTCGTACGCAGCCTCGAGGCCGGTGTAGTTCTTGAAGATCACACCGCCGTTCTTCGCCTTGTCCGGGCCCTTGTAGCCGTCGAAGCGCTTGACCTCGATCTGCTTCTTGTGGTCCCACTTGACGAACTGGTACGGGCCGTTGCCGACCGGGTTCTCGCCCGCGGCCTTCGGGTCCTTGTAGAAGGACTCCGGCAGCGGCGAGAACACCTCGTAACCGAGCTTGTACACGAAGTACGGGATCGGGGTGGTGAGCTCGATGGTGAAGGTCTTGTCGTCGACGACCTTCAGGCCGGACATGGCGTCGGCCTTCGGCTTCGCACCCTCCTTCTCGGGGTGGACGTCCGCGAAGCCCTTGATGTCGGCGAACCACGACGCGTTGGTCTGGGCGTTGTTGATGTTGGCGGCCCAGTTCCACGCCTTGACGTAGGACTCGGCGGTCACCGGGGTGCCGTCGTGGAAGGTCCAGCCGTCCTTCAGGGTGACCGTGAAGGTCTTGTTGTCCTTGGTGTCCACCGACTTGGCGTTCACCATGACGATGTTGCCCTTGGGGTCGTAGTCCACGAGCTGCGCGAACAGCGAGCGGACGACGATGCTGCCGTTGGACTCCATGGTGTTGGCAGGCTGCAGGGGGTTCTGCGGCTCGCCGACCTCGACGGAGAACTTGCCGTTGGGGTTGACGCCGCCAGCGTCGTTGCTGCTGCCCTTGTCACCACCGCCGCCACCGCAAGCGGTAGCAGCCATAGCGACGATGATCGCACCTGCGACCCAAGTGGCGCTCTTGGCACCGCGCATGGGTTTGCCTCCTCAGGAGTCACTGTTCTTACGTGAAAGGGCCGGCCTCACTGACACCCCTGACAGTGATACCGGTCACCTGTGCTCGTGAGTCGGCGCTCCCCATAAGCGCTTGGACCCATTGACCCGAGCTCAACGGCTCCAACTATCGGTCACGTTGGGCCTACGAACCACACACTTACGATCTCGTTTTGGTCACAACCGGTCCAAAACAATCCCGCAATTCGGACATTTAGATTGTAGACAGACACCGACGAAACGGACTTGTAACACAAGTACCGGTGAACGTCGTCCGGTATCCGGACGTCGCAGGACTGAAATCCGGTTGCCCTCAAAGCGCGTAGATTCCACGCGAATGTACGTGCCTGACGGGCCGACAGGGAACGAGCTGTCGCGCCCACGCCACTGGCGCAACCGCGACACATCGCCGCGCCGGGAACCGAACCGCGCGCAACGGGCGGAGCCCCGGTGAGTTCGGTCACAACCGGCCCGGAAAGGGCCCTCGATGTGACCGCCCTCACGGAGAACGGCGCTCCACGCACGCCGTGATCGACGTGGATGTCCCGTGATGTCGCATCCGCGCTGCACTCGTCCGGGAGCGGCCGCGAAGCGGCCCGGCGCCCCCGTGGGACGGGGACGGCCGGGCCGGTGTCCGCGCAACCGCCGAGGGTGCGGTCCGCGCCGCCGGCGCGGACCGCAGGGTCCTCAGCGCTTGGCGCGGGAGGCGGTGCGGCCGCGCTCCTTCTGGTCCAGGACGACCTTGCGGATGCGGACCGTCTCCGGGGTCACCTCGACGCACTCGTCGTCGCGGCAGAACTCCAGCGACTGCTCCAGGGAGAGCTTGCGCGGCGGGACGATCGCCTCGAACGAGTCGGCCGACGAGGACCGCATGTTCGTGAGCTTCTTCTCCTTGGTGATGTTGACGTCCATGTCGTCGGCGCGGGAGTTCTCGCCGACGATCATGCCCTCGTACACCTCGGTGCCCGGGTCGGTGAAGAGCACACCGCGCTCCTGGAGGTTCGTCATCGCGAAGGCGGTGACGGCACCGGCACGGTCGGCGACCAGGGAGCCGTTGTTACGGGTCACCAGGGGGCCGAACCAGGGCTCGTGGCCCTCGTGGATGGAGTGGGCGATACCCGTGCCGCGGGTGCCGGTCAGGAACTCGGTGCGGAAGCCGATCAGACCGCGGGAGGGCACGACGAACTCCATGCGGACCCAGCCGGAGCCGTGGTTGGACATGTTGTCCATCCGGCCCTTGCGGGTGCCCATGAGCTGCGTCACGGCGCCCATGTGCTCCTCGGGCACGTCGATGGTGATGCGCTCGACCGGCTCGTGGACCTTGCCGTCGACCTCGCGGGTGACCACCTGCGGCTTGCCGACGGTCAGCTCGAAGCCCTCCCGGCGCATGGTCTCGACGAGGATGGCCAGGGCCAGCTCACCACGGCCCTGCACCTCCCAGGTGTCGGGGCGCTCGGTCGGCAGCACGCGGAGGCTGACGTTACCGATCAGCTCGCGCTCCAGGCGGTCCTTGACCAGGCGGGCGGTGACCTTGCGGTCCTTGACCGCCGACTTGTCGGCGCCCTTGCCGCCGGGGCCACGGCCGACCAGCGGCGAGGTGTTCGCACCGATGGTCATGGAGATCGCCGGCTCGTCCACCGTGATCAGCGGCAGCGCGATCGGGTTCTCCGGGTCCGCCAGCGTCTCGCCGATGGTGATGTCGGCGATGCCGGCGACGGCGCAGATGTCGCCCGGGCCGGCCTTCTCGGCGGGCTTGCGGGTGAGCGCCTCGGTCATCATCAGCTCGGTGATGCGGACGTTCGCGATCGAGCCGTCACGCTTGATCCACGCGACCGTCTGGCCCTTCTTGAGCTCGCCCTGCTCGACGCGGAGCAGCGCGATACGGCCCAGGAAGTTGTCGGCGTCCAGGTTGGTGACGTGCGCCTGCAGCGGGGCGGCCTCGTCGTACACCGGGGCCGGGACGTGCTCCAGCAGCGTGGAGAAGAACGGCTCCAGGCTGTCGCTGTCGGCCGGGACGGTGCCGTTCTCCGGCTTGGTCAGCGAGGCCACGCCGTCCCGCGCGCAGGCGTAGACGATCGGGAACTCGATCTGGTCCTCGTCCGCGTCCAAGTCCAGGAACAGGTCGTACGTCTCGTTGACGACCTCGTCGATCCGGGAGTCCGGGCGGTCGGTCTTGTTGATGCAGAGGATGACCGGCAGCTTCGCGGCCAGCGCCTTGCGCAGCACGAAGCGGGTCTGCGGCAGCGGGCCCTCGGAGGCGTCCACCAGCAGCACGACCGCGTCGACCATCGACAGGCCGCGCTCGACCTCGCCGCCGAAGTCGGCGTGGCCGGGGGTGTCGATGATGTTGATCGTGATGGGTTCGCCGCCACCCTTGGGGTGGTACTTCACGGCCGTGTTCTTCGCGAGAATGGTGATGCCCTTCTCGCGCTCCAGGTCGTTGGAGTCCATCATCCGGTCGTCCAGATGCTGGTGCGCGGCGAAGGCTCCGGCCTGCTTGAGCATGGCGTCCACCAGCGTCGTCTTGCCGTGGTCGACGTGGGCGACGATGGCGACATTACGAATGTCGTTACGCGTGGGCATACTGGGGCGCTTCTCCCGGGTAGGTAGGTGGGGCGGCGTGCCCTCGTCGGCACACCTAGCCCGCCGGGCGAGTCAAGCCACGGCCTCACCCCATGGTACGGGGCCCGGGCGGCAAGGGCCGCCCGGGCATGATCGTCCCGGGTCGGTCGGGGCCGGGCCGCCTCCCCGATCCGCAGGGCGGGGGGAGGACGGCACCTCGCACGGTGGAAGCGCGGGCCCGGCCACCGTGACGGACGTCACGTGTGCGGCCCTACTTCCTGAAGCCGATGTCCTGGAAGCGCGGCGTCGCGAAACCGAAGGCACCCGCGTTGAGGACGTCCTTGCGCAGGGCGACCAGCTCGGGGCGCTGGTAGAGGGGGATGGAACCCGCGGCCGCCCAGATCCGGGCGTCGGCGCGGGCGGCGAAGTCCCGGGCCTCGGCCGGGTCGAGCTCGCCGGCGGCCTGGTCGAAGAGCTGGTCGATGAGGTCGGTGCCGACCCGGGGGTAGTTCTGCTCGACCACCAGGGAGCCGTCCGGCGCGGGCTCGGGCTTGGCGAAGATCGGGCGGGTGTCGGTCGCCGGGAAGGCCGTGCCGGGCCAGCCGTACAGGGCGAGGTCGAAGTCGCCGGCCGCGATGTGGTCGCGGAAGAAGCTGTCGTCGGAGACCCGCTGCAGCTCGGTGCGCACGCCGATGCCGGAGAGCATCGTGGCGATGCGCTCGCCGACCGTGTTCAGGGTCGCCGAGGACTTGGGCAGGACGAAGCGCAGCGTCAGCGCCTTGCCGTTCTTGCGCAGCACCGTCTTGTCCGGTTCGACGACGCTGACCTCGACCTTGTGCGCGGGCGCCGCCTGGTTGCGTTCCGCCGCCCCGGCACCGCCGCCGCCCGCCCCGGCCCCGGGGTCCAGGGCGGTGCGCTGCCAGCCCGCGTCGGCGAGCAGGGCGCGGGCGGCCTTAGTGTCGGACGTGCCCAGGGCCGAGCTGTGGTCGGCGTACCCGGCCTGGGTGAGCAGCAGCAGGTGGTTGCCGAGCGGTTCGTCGGGCAGGCCGAGGGGCGCCAGCACCGCCTTGGCGATGGCCCGGCGGTCCACCGCGCGGGCCACGGCGTGCCGCACCTGCTCGTCGGCGAGCGGCCCGGTGGAACCGTTGAGGGCGAGCTGCGTGTAGGAGGCGGCGCGCGTCCGGTAGACGGCCACGTGCTTGCCGGTCACGTCACGGTCGACCTCGGCCACGTCCAGCGCGCCGGAGGCCAGGTCGGCGGCCCGCTGGTGGGCGGGCGTGGCGGCGAGGACCAGCTGGGACAGCTTGGCGCGGTCGCCCCACCACTTGGTGTTGCGGACCAGCGTGACGGACTTCCCGCTCGCGCTGCGGACGGCGAAGGGCCCGCCGGCCACCGGCAGCTCGCGGCGCGCCCCCTCGTTGAAGGCCTTGGCGGTGCCGGTGACGGCCTTGGGGTACAGCGGGGTGAACAGCGACTGCCAGTCCGCGTACCGCTTCTCGAAGGTGACCTTCACCTCGTGCGCGTCCTTGCCGGCCTTGACCGAGGAGATCCGGTCGTACCCGGCGTTGCGCGCGGTCCAGTAGGCGTCCTCGGTGCCGCGCAGCGCCTTCCACTGGGCGGCGAAGTCGGCGGCGCCGATCGGGCGGCCGTCGCTCCAGACCGCCTTGGGGTTGAGCCGGTACGACACGACCTGCTGCGGCTCGCTCCGCACCACCGTGGCCGACCGCAGCAGGTCGGTGTCCAGGTACGGGCGGCCCTTCCCGTCCAGCCGGAAGGCGGCGGGCAGCACGGCCGCGGCGACCAGGGCGGTGGCGTCGTTCGCCCCGGACTGGAACGCGTTCAGGGTGCCGGGCGCCGCGTCCACGGCCCAGCGCAGGGTGCCTCCGTCGCGCACCCCGTCCCGGGGCGCCGAGGCAAGGTCGGTCCCTGCGAGGGGGTCGTCCTTGCCGGCGGAGCACCCGGCGGAGGCGGCGACCACGGCGGCGAGTGCCACGGCGGTCGCGGAGCGGATCAAGGTGGCGCTGCGGGCCATGCGTGCGTACCTCCGCGAGGGGGCCATGATCACAGGACGGCCTATTTGCCGCTTATCGCACCTACTGAAAGCCATTCCGCGACCGCGGACGCCGTCGACACGTCGCGTGCCCCCGCCTCCCACCCGCCCGGCGCAACGCCTGCGCGGGCCCCGGCCCCGTGCGCCGGACACCACCCCCGCACGGGTGCGCGGCCTTCGGGGGAATCACGCGCCACGGCGCGTTCGCACCGGGCGCGCGCCACCCGTAGGTGGGACAATCCCTGCAGATCTCTTCCCAAGCGCGACTGTGACGCGCGACACTCGCTTGGCGTTAGCGTCGTGCACCCGCAACGTGGCGGAGGTGAGGACAGCCATGTCCCTGCAGGACGAACTTGCATCGGTACAACGCCGGCTGGATGAACTGGGCCGGGCCGTGTCCAAGCTGGAGCAGCACGTCGGCGACAGCCTGGACATGAGGCGTGTCCGTGCCGACACCAAGCACCTCAGCGACGACCTCGCGCTGCTGCGCGACAGCGTCGGCACCACCCCGGCCGGGCAGAAGGCGCGGCAGGAGATGGTGACGATCCCGGATACGCCGTACGACCCCAGTCTCTGGTCCGGCGCGGAAGACGAAGGGCTGGGGGCGCCGGACCGCCGAGCGCCCTAGGAGTAGTCCTTGGCCACCGACACACAACCGCCCGCTCCACCGACACCACCCGCTCCACCCGCGCGCCACGGCGTCCTTTCCGCCGGGCGCGCGGCCATTCCGGCACGACACCTGCGCACCGACCGCTGGTGGCTGCAGCCGCTGCTCACCGCGCTCGGCCTGGGCGCCTTCGTCGTCTACTCGACGTGGCGGGCCTTCGCGAACGCGCACTACTACGCCGAGCCGTACGTCTCGCCGTTCTACTCGCCCTGCCTGGGCTCGAACTGCGTGGACATGCCGCTCGGCGCACGCTGGCCGCTGTTCGGCGACTGGTGGGGGCTGTCCCCCGCCCTGCTGGTGCTGATCTTCCCGCTGGGCTTCCGGCTGACCTGCTACTACTACCGCAAGGCGTACTACCGCGGCTTCTGGGCCTCGCCACCCGCCTGCGCGGTGGCCGAGCCGCACGAGAAGTACACCGGTGAGACGCGGTTCCCGCTGATCCTGCAGAACATCCACCGGTACTTCTTCTACTTCGCCATCCCGGTCGCCGGGATCCTGACCTACGACGTCGTGCTCGCCTTCCGGGACGAGCACGGGGCGTGGGGCCACATGGGCCTCGGCACCCTGGTGCTGCTGGTGAACATCGCCCTGATCTGGGCGTACACCTTCTCGTGCCACTCCTGCCGGCACATCGTCGGCGGCCGGCTGCGGCACTTCTCCCGGCATCCGGTGCGCTACCGCATGTGGACCTGGGTGGGGAAGCTCAACTCCCGCCACATGCTGCTGGCCTGGCTGTCGCTGGTGAGCGTGGCGCTCGCCGATCTCTATGTCTACCTGGTCGCCAGTGGGGCGTTCGACGATCCGAGGTTCTTCTGATGGCACAAGTCGAACGGCACACGTACGACGTCGTCGTGGTCGGCGCGGGCGGGGCGGGGCTGCGCGCCGCCATCGAAGCGCGCGAGCAGGGCATGCGCACCGCCGTGATCTGCAAGTCGCTCTTCGGCAAGGCGCACACGGTGATGGCCGAGGGCGGCATCGCCGCGAGCATGGCCAACGTCAATCCGCACGACAACTGGCAGGTCCACTTTCGCGACACCATGCGCGGCGGGAAGTTCCTCAACCAGTGGCGGATGGCGGAACTGCACGCCCGCGAGGCGCCGGACCGGGTGTGGGAGCTGGAGACCTGGGGGGCGCTCTTCGACCGCACGAAGGACGGGAAGATCTCCCAGCGCAACTTCGGCGGTCACGAGTACCCGCGCCTGGCGCACGTCGGCGACCGTACGGGCCTGGAGCTGATCCGCACCCTCCAGCAGAAGATCGTCTCGCTGCAGCAGGAGGACTACCGGGAGCACGGGGACTACGAGGCCCGGCTGAAGGTCTTCCAGGAGTGCACGGTCACCCGGGTGCTCAAGGACGGCGACCGCGTCTCCGGGATCTTCGGCTACGTCCGCGAGTCGGGGCGCTTCTTCGTCGTCGAGGCGCCGGCCGTGGTGCTGGCGACCGGCGGCATCGGCAAGTCCTTCAAGGTGACGTCGAACTCCTGGGAGTACACCGGCGACGGGCACGCACTGGCGCTGCTGGCCGGGGCACCGCTGATCAACATGGAGTTCGTGCAGTTCCACCCGACGGGGATGGTCTGGCCGCCGTCGGTGAAGGGCATCCTCGTCACCGAGTCGGTGCGCGGCGACGGCGGGGTGCTGCGGAACTCCGAGGGCAAGCGGTTCATGTTCGACTACGTCCCGGACGTCTTCAAGGAGAAGTACGCCCAGAGCGAGGACGAGGGCGACCGCTGGTACGAGGACCCGGACAACAACCGCCGGCCCCCGGAACTGCTCCCCCGCGACGAGGTGGCCCGCGCCATCAACTCCGAGGTCAAGGCCGGCCGTGGTTCCCCGCACGGCGGGGTCTTCCTGGACGTGTCGACCCGGCTGCCGGCCGAGGTCATCCGGCGCAAACTGCCCTCGATGCACCACCAGTTCAAGGAGCTGGCGGACGTCGACATCACCGCCGAGGCCATGGAGGTCGGCCCCACCTGCCACTACGTGATGGGCGGCGTGGACGTCGACCCGGACTCGGCTGCGGCGACCGGGGTGCCCGGGCTGTTCGCGGCCGGCGAGGTGGCCGGCGGCATGCACGGCTCCAACCGGCTGGGCGGCAACTCGCTCTCGGACCTGCTGGTCTTCGGGCGCCGGGCGGGCCTGCACGCGGCGCAGTACGCGGCCGGGACCGGCGGCACGCGTCCGGCCGTCGCGGAGTGGCAGGTCGACGCCGCCGCGGCGGAGGCGCTGCGGCCGTTCAGCGCGGAGGCCGGGGCCGTGCCGGACGAAGTCCCGGAGAACCCGTACACGCTCCACCAGGAACTGCAGCAGACCATGAACGACCTGGTCGGCATCATCCGCCGGCAGGGCGAGATGGAGGAGGCGCTGACCCGGCTGGACGCGCTGCGGGTACGGGCCCGGCGGGCCGGCGTCGAGGGGCACCGGCAGTTCAACCCGGGCTGGCACCTCGCCATCGACCTGCGGAACATGCTGCTGGTCAGCGAGTGCGTGGCCCGGGCGGCGCTGGAGCGCACGGAGTCCCGGGGCGGCCACACCCGCGACGACCACCCGGAGATGGACCGCCGCTGGCGCAAGCTCAACCTGGTCTGCGAACTGGCCGAGCCGGCGGACGCGTTCGGCGAGGTGTCGGTCACGCGGCGCGAGATGGACCCGATCCGGCCCGACCTGCTCGCGCTCTTCGAGAAGGACGAGTTGCTGAAGTACCTGACGGACGAGGAGCTGGACCGGTGAGCACGTACACGGCGCACTTCAGGGTCTGGCGTGGCGACGCGGACGGCGGCGGGCTGCAGGACTACCAGGTCGAGGTCCACGACGGCGAGGTGGTCCTCGACATCATCCACCGGCTGCAGGCGACCCAGGCGGGCGACCTGGCGGTGCGGTGGAACTGCAAGGCCGGAAAGTGCGGCTCGTGCAGTGCGGAGGTCAACGGCAGGCCGCGGCTGATGTGCATGACCCGCATGTCGGTGTTCGGCCGGGACGAGACCATCACGGTCACGCCGATGCGGACCTTCCCCGTGGTGCGGGACCTGGTGACGGACGTGTCCTTCAACTACGAGAAGGCGCGGGAGGTGCCGTCCTTCGTCCCGCCCGAGGGCGTGGCGCCGGGCGAGTACCGGATGCTCCAGGAGGACGTGGAGCGCTCGCAGGAGTTCCGCAAGTGCATCGAGTGCTTCCTGTGCCAGGACACCTGCCACGTGGTCCGTGACCACGAGGAGAACAAGAAGGCGTTCGCCGGTCCGCGCTTCCTGATGCGGGTGGCGGAGCTGGACATGCACCCGCTGGACGCGGCGGAGGAGCAGGGCCTGGACCGCAAACGGTCCGCCCAGGACGAGCACGGGCTCGGCTACTGCAACATCACCAAGTGCTGCACCGAGGTCTGCCCCGAGCACATCAAGATCACCGACAACGCGCTCATCCCCCTCAAGGAGCGCGCGGTGGACCGCAAGTACGACCCGCTGGTCTGGCTCGGCAACAGGATCCGGCGCAGGAGCTGACCCCTGCGGTGCTCCCCCGCGGTGGAGGCGCTGCTCAGAAGAGGCTGAGCAGCGCCTCTATCGTGTCCTCGCCGGTGCTGCCCTCGCCGTCCGAGGGCAGGTCCAGCTCGAACCAGACGGTCTTGCCCCGGTGGGTGCGCCGGGAACCCCAGCGGGTGCTGAGCAGGGAGACCAGCTGCAGTCCGCGGCCGCCCTCGTCGGTGGCCCGGGCGCGTCGGCGGCGCGGCTGGGCGAGCGCGTCGTCCCAGACCTCGCACACCAGGGTGCGGTCGCGCAGCAGGCGCAGCCGGATGTCGCCCTGGCCGTGCCGCAGGGCGTTGGTGACCAGTTCGCTGACGAGCAGTTCGGTGGTGTCGACCAGCGCGGCCAGGCCCCAGGCGACCAGGCAGTCGCGGGCGAGCTCGCGTGCGCGGGCCACCGAACGGGGGTTGGGCTCCAGCGTCCAGTCCCCCACGGAGTCCTCGGGCAGGCCGTGGACGCGCGCCATGAGCAGGGCGATGTCGTCCTCGCCGTGGGCGGTGTCGAGCCGGGCGAGTATGTGGTCGCAGACGTCCTCCAGCGGGCGCTGGGGTTCGTCGAGCGCGGCACGGAAGGCGCGCAGGCCCTCGTCGAGCGGGTGGTTGCGGGACTCGACGAGACCGTCGGTGTACAGGGCCAGGAGGGCGCCGTCCGGCAGGTCGACCTCGACCTCCTCGAAGGGCTCGCCGCCGACGCCCAGCGGCATGCCGGTGGGCACCTCCAGCATCATGGCCTGCTCGCCGGGTTCGACCAGGACCGGCGGCAGGTGGCCGGCGTTGGCGATGGTGACCCGCCGGGTGATGGCGTCGTAGACGGCGTAGACGCAGGTGGCGAGGTAGACCTCGGACAGGTCCGAGCCGTCGGCCTCCTTGCCGCGCCGGTTGCTGCGGCCGTCGCCGCTGCCCCCGAGGCCGCGGGCGACCTCGTCGAGGGCGGAGAGCACGTCGGCGGGCTCGATGTCCAGGAGCGCCAGGGTGCGTACGGCGGTGCGCAGCTCGCCCATGGCGACGGCGGCGCGCAGTCCGCGGCCCATGACGTCGCCCACGACGAGCGCGGTGCGGTGGCCGGGGAGCTCGATGACGTCGAACCAGTCGCCGCCGACCTCGGTCTCCATGTTGCCGGGCAGGTAGCGGCAGGCGATGTCGAGTCCGGCGGCCTCGGGGTTGCCGGGCGGGAGGAGGCTGCGCTGCAGGATGAGGGCGCGTTCGTGCTCGCGCCGGTAGAGCCGGGCGTTGTCGATGAAGACGGCGGCGCGGGCGGCGAGTTCCTCGGCGAGCATCCGGTCGCGCTCGGAGAACGGTTCGCTGCCCTTGGCGCGGGCGAACTGGACCAGGCCCAGGACGGTGTCGCGGGCGACGACGGGCACGGCGAGGGTGGACTGCACCAGGCCCCCGCCGAGTTCGCCGAGCTCCACCTCCGGATCGCCGCCGTCGGCGCCTATGACCTGGGTCTGGGCGGTGCGCAGGGCGCCCGCCCAGGGGGAGTTGAAGGGGTAGCGGTGGACGGCGCCCACGGAGACCGGGCCGCCCGTGTGGCCGCCGTCCAGGGGGGCGACGGGCGCGTCGGAGACGGCGCTTGCGAAGGCGACCCGGCGGACCTCGCCGCTGCCGTCCGCGGTGCCGACCGGGCCCTCCTCGCCGACCAGGAGCGCCTGGTAGAGGTCGACGGAGGCCAGGTCGCAGAAGTGCGGCACGGCGACGTCGAGCAGTTCGCGGGCGGTGGTCTCCAGGTCCAGGGAGCTGCCGATGCGCCGGCTGGCCTCGTTGAGCAGGGCCAGGTTGCGCCGGGTGTGCGCGGCCTCCCGCTCGGCGCGCTGGCGTCCCGTGACGTCCTGGGCGAGGCCGGCGACGCCGATGGGGCGGCCGCTGCCGCTGTGCAGCCGGTACAGCGAGATCGCCCAGCGCCTGCGGTTGTTGGCGCCGGACCCCGAGGAGACGGTGCCGACGATCGTCATGTCGAGCACCGGGTCGCCGCTGTCGAGCACCTGCTTGAGCGCGGCGGTGAGCCGGTCCGCCTCGACGCGGGAGAGGAAGTCGTGCGGGGTGCGGCCCCGGTGGTCGCCGGGGCTGCGGCCGAAGACGGTGGCGAAGCGCTGGTTGACGCGGAGCAGCTTGAGGTTGGTGTCGAAGAGGATGAAGCCCATCGGCGACTGGCCGAACACCGCCTGCGAGGAGGCGAGATCGGTCTCGATCTGACGCAGGACGCGGACGTCCACGGCGATGCAGAGCGCCCCGCGCCCGCCGGTCTCGCTCCGCGAGGGCATGACGTAGACCTCGGCCAGGCCCTCCTGGCCGGCTTTGTCGCGGTACGGCACGGTGCCGATCCACTCGCGCCCGTCGAGGATCTCCGCGATGCGCTCGTGCGCCCGGGTACGCCGGTCCTCGGGGACGAAGGCGGTGATCGGGTCCTGGCCCAGCGCCTCGGAGGCGGGTACGCCGAAGAACTCCTCGGCGCGCTCGCTCCACTGCTCGATCCGCCCGTCGGGGCCGAGGGAGAACGAGGCCACCCGGATGTAGTCGTAGAGGGAGCCGGGCGGACTGGACTGCCAGGCGCTCTGTGTCACGGCCTCAGGGTTCCGGGGCCCAACAACCCCCGACGGCTCATCGTTCACGCCCGACCCCTCCAGCTCACACATACGGACCGGCTGGTGCCGAGTATTCAGCATTACCCCCGTTCCGCACATGCACTTGTCGATCACAGCATCATCTCGAGGCGTACGAATTCCGCCGACGCCCCACTTCAACTACCCTGCTCCGGCCCGCCGAACCGTGCGTGACCGGTCATCCGCGCGGGCCGCCCGGGGCGGTCACCGGGGCGGGGAGGGCGAGCTCGAACCAGACCGTCTTCCCCAGCGGCCCGTGCCGCGTGCCCCAGCGACGGGAGGTGCGGGCGACCAGTTGCAGCCCGCGGCCGCCCTCGTCCTCCTCGCCCGCGGCGCGCCGGCGGGGCGGGTCGGGCAGCGGGTCGGAGACCTCGACCAGCAGCGAGGTGCCGCGCACCATGCGCACGCCGATGGGTCCGCGGGCGTACCGCAGGGAGTTGGTGACGAGTTCGCTGACGAGCAGCACGGTGACGTCGGTGAGGTCGCGCAGCCCCCAGTCCCGGAGGGTCTCCCGTACCTGGCGCCGGGCACGGCGGACGGCGCTCGGCTCGGCCGCGAACGTCCAGTGGGCGGTGCTGCCCTCCGGGAGGCCGCCGAGGCGGGCCATGAGCAGGGCCACGTCGTCGGGTTCACGGCCGTGGGCGAGGGTGGCCAGCAGGTCGTCGCAGGCCTCCTCCAGGGAGCGCAGCGGACGGCGGGCGAGCACCGACCGGAGCCGGTCCATGCCGATCCCGATGTCCTCGCCGCGCGCCTCGACCAGGCCGTCGGTGTAGAGCACGAGGACGGAGGAGTCGGGCACGTCGAGCTCGACCGACTCGAAGTCCACGCCGCCGACGCCCAGCGGCACCCCGGCCGGGGAGTCCAGCAGCCGGGCCCGGCCGCCCCCGTGGGCGCCGGGCTCCACCAGGACCGGCGGCGGGTGCCCGGCGCGGGCCACGACGAGCCGCCGGGTGGAGGGGTCGTAGACGGCGTAGACGCAGGTCGCGGTCCAGCCCTCGGCGGTGCCCGCGGCCAGGTCGTCGCCGAGGTCGTCGACGCGGCGCAGCAGTTCCTCCGGCGCCATCTCCAGGGCGGCAAGGGTCCGTACGGCGGTGCGCAGCCGGCCCATCGTGGCGGCGGCGCGCAGCCCGTGGCCGATGACGTCCCCGACCACGAGGGCGACCCGGCCGCCGGCGAGCGGGATGACGTCGAACCAGTCCCCGCCCGCCGCCGCCCCGGTGCTGCCGGGGACGTAGCGGAAGGCGAGGTCGACGCCGGGCGGCTCGGGCACGCTCTGCGGCAGCAGGCTGCGCTGCAGCATCAGGGCGCCCTCGCGTTCGCGGATGTAGAGGCGGGCGTTGTCCAGGGCGGCGGCGGAGCGGTCGCACAGTTCCATGGCGAGGGCGACGTCGTCGGCGTCGAAGGGTTCGCGCCCGCCGGCGCGGCTGACGACCAGCAGCCCGAGGACGATGCCGCGGGCCCGCAGCGGGGCGACCATCAGCGAGTGGATGCCGAGGTCCAGGGCGGCCTGCACCTTGGGGTCGCCCGGGAAGGTGGCGACGGTGTCGCGCAGTTCGTCCGCGCTGCGCACCAGGGCGGGCCGCGCACTGTGCAGCACGGAGCCGAAGACGGACGCCCGGTCGACCTGGATGACCTTGCCGATGCCGATCATCCGGTCGACCAGGGGGCCCTCCTTGGCCGCCCCGATGCCGAGCTGGCGCATCTCGGTGCGCTCCCCATACGGGGCGCCGGGCAGCTCCCCGCCGTCCGGCACGGCCGCGTGCAGGATCACCCCGCTGTAGTCGCTGAACCGCGGCACGACGGTCCTGGCCAGTTCCTCGGCGATCCGCCGTACGTCCAGCAGGTCCGCCAGGCGTGAGCCGACGTCGTTGAGCAGCGCCAGCCGGCGCCGGGCCCGCTCGATCTTCTCGGCGCTCTGCTGGCGCTCCGTCACGTCCATCACGGTGCAGCTGATGCCCAGCACCCGGCCCGCCCGGTCCTCCAGCCGGTGGTACGACACCGAGCGCCACCCCCCGGCCGGGCCCGGCACCACGACGTCGATGACCGCGCGCCCGGTGGCCAGCACGTGCCGCTGGAGGGTGGCGAGCTCGTCGGCGGCCTCGGCGGCCACGATCTCCTCGACGCGGTGCCCGAGGGTGTCCTGGGCGGGGACGCCGTTCATCCGCGCCAGGGCCTCGTTGACACGGACGTAGCGCAGCTCGGTGTCGAAGATCGCGACGCCGAGGGGCGAGGAGCCGAAGAGCGAGTCCAGTGCCGCCAGGTCGTGCTCCATGCTGCGGATCCGGCTGGTCTCGGCGATCGACACCAGGACGAAGGGCCGGCCGTCGCCGTCCACGAGGAGCGAGGCGCGCGCCTCGACCTGCACCTGGTGGCCGTCGCGGTGCCGGACGGAGAGGATGCCCTCCCAGCGGCCGGTGCGCAGCAGCTCGGCGAGGATGCGTTCGGCGGGACCGGGGCGGGGCACGGAGGCCGTCCGGCGGGCGGCGGGCGGTGTCCTCCACGGCCGGCCGTCCTCGCCGGGGCCGATCAGGGCGGAGACCCGGCGGCCCACGATGTGCTCGCCCGCCCAGCCGAGCATCTCCTCCGCGAGCGGGCTCCAGAGCAGGACGCGGCCGGAGGTGTCGAGCATGACCACGGCCAGCCGCAGTGTGTCCAGGAGCCTCCCCGAAGCGGTGGGCCCGCCCGGCGCCGGTCCCGCGGGTCCGGGCTGGAGACCGGCGTGGGCACGTCCGTGCCCGGCCGGGGACTCGGGGGGTCCCGGGTCCTCGCCCTTGCCTGTGCCGTCCTCGCTCCCGCTCACGTGTGGGGACCCCAGACCATTGCAGGGCCACCGGCTCAGGGCCGGCCGACCGTCGGCGGATCAATCCCCCCATACCCGATATTCCGCGCCGCATATCCGTCCTGGCGCGCCGTGGGGCGGTCCCGGGGGAGCCGGGTCGGTCAGCCCGGGGTCGGCCCCTGGACGGCCCGGGCCGCCGCCCAGGCGGCCGCGGGACGGTCCTGGTCGAGCCAGTCGACCTCGTCGAGACGGTCGGGGGTGAGCCAGCGCAGCTCGTCGTGGTCCTCCAGCGGCCGGGGCTCCCCGGACAGGATGCGGGCCGTCCACACCTGCAGGACGTAGCCGCGACCCAGTGGCCATTCGCCGGGGACCCGCTCCAGCGCCTCGGCCTCCACGCCCAGTTCCTCGCGCAGCTCACGGGTCAGCGCCTGCGGCGCCGTCTCCCCGGGTTCGAGCTTGCCGCCGGGCAGTTCCCACCGCCCCGCCAGCTCCGGCGGCGCACTGCGCCGCGCCGCGAGCAGCCTGCCCCGGTCGAGCACGGCCGCGCCGACCACCACCGTCACGTCGTGCGTCGTCATGGGCGGCACCCTATCCGTGGCGGCTGTCCGCGGCGGCCGTCGGTGGACGGCTACGACGCGCGGCGGTCGATCCGCTCGATGAGGTACAGCTGCTTGTGGCCGCGCGCGTCCAGGGTGTCGGCGACATGTTCGGCCTCCTGCCGGGTGGCGTAGCGGCCGACCCGGTATCGGTTGCCGTTGTCGTCCTGACGTATGACGACCCAGACCAGCTCGCTCATCGGATGTCCTCCAGGTGCGCCACGTTGGCCCGGTCGTCGTCCTCGCCGCTCGGGACGCCGGCGAACCAGGCGTCGAGGATCTCCTTGAGCAGGGGCTCGCTGGTCAGACGCAGGCTCAGGGCGAGGGCGTTGGCGTCGTTCCACTTGCGGGCGCCGTCCGCGGAGTAGGCGTCGACGCACAGGGCGGCACGGACGCCGGACACCTTGTTGGCGGCGATGGCGGCCCCCGTGCCCGTCCAGCAGCACACGACGGCCTGGTCCGCGCGGCCCTCCGCGAGGTCCCGGGCGGCGCTCTCCGCGCTCCACGCCCAGTCCTTGCGGTCGCCGGCGCGCAGGGCGCCGTAGGCGATCACGGTGTGGCCGCGGCGGCGCAGTTCGTCGACGACCAGCCGCGCAACGGGCTCGTCCATGTCCGAGGAAACGGCGATGCGCATATGCCGGAGCCTACGCCCGAACGTGACGCGCCGGACACGTTCGGGCAGTATTCGACTCGATCGGGCCATGTTCGATTGGGAGTTGACTCAGAAGGGGCTCTTGTCCGCGCCTCGCACGCATCGGCGCGCGCCCCGGAGCCGCCCTGCACACCCCGCGCACCGCCGGCGCCCCGCGCCCACGCGGCCCACCAGCGGATTTGCGGACACCGGCGCGGAAGCGGCGCTGCCCGCCTCGCCCGGCGCCCGGGCGGCGTCACTTCACCGGCATCCGGTACGACACCCGGTAGCGGTCGGCCGGGATGACGATGTCCGCGGTCTCGACGGGGAGCCCGGAGGCGTAGTACGTCCGGTGGATCTCGATGACCACGTGACCGGGCACCCCGCCCAGCACCGCGGTCTCCTCGGCGAGTCCTGGCCGGGCGCCGACGTCCTCGGCCACGTTGTCGACCACGACGTCGAGCGCGGCCATGCGATCCACCACGCCCTGACCGGCCAACGGGCCCTCCTCCGGTAGCAGGACGGGCGAGCGGCCGGTCACCGACAGCGGCTCCCAGGAGGTGGCCATCATCATCGGCTCGCCCTCCGTCCGGTAGAGGTAGCGCGTGCGCATCACGCGGTCGCCCGGCTTGATGCCGAGCCGCTCCGCGACGCGCGCGTTCGCCGCCTCCTGGAAGCTGTTCGACTCCCAGGTGCCCTTGAAGCCCTCGTCGGCCTGCTCCTGCCGGAACGGCGTCGCCTGGCCGCTGCCCGGCCGGTAGCCGGTGCGCACGACCAGCCGCGGGTCGGGGCGTTCGCGCACGTACGTGCCCGAGCCGGACCGGCCCTCGACGAAGCCCTCGGCCATCAGCACCTTGCGGGCCTCCAGGGCGACGGTGTCCGACACCCCGTACTCCGCCCTGATGCGGGCCTGCGAGGGCAGGCGGGTGTGCGGAGGGAGGCTGCCGTCGAGGATCTTGCGGCGGAGATCCTCGGCGACGCGCAGGTACGCGGGCTGCTCACCGAAAGGCACGTGCCCCTCCCTCGGGTTGACTGTGTGCAACAGCTTGACAACTCAGGGTTGCCACCCGCAAGCCTTCCGCAAGGCTTTACCCGTGTCGCGTCACCCGGGCAGCAGATCGAAGGCCGCGAGCACCACCCGTGCGTGCTGCTCCGCCTGCTGGCGCACCGGGATCCAGCGGGCCCGGTGGGCGGTCTCGTACGCCTCGCACCAGTCCGCCACCAGCCCCTCCAGCAGTTCACGCACGGCCACCAGCGGGGTCGGCCCGTGGTCCACGGTACGGACCACCCGCAGCAGCATCGCGGCGGCGCGCAGCGGCAGTCGCTGCGCGTAGATCTCGACGCTGCTGACCCGCGCCCGGGTCATCGCGGGCAGCGGCGGCGCGGCCGCGGTGCGCAGGGCCGGGTCCCAGTCCGCGGCCAGCGCCGGGCCGACCGCGACGATCTCCCGCGCCGCGCGCAGCAACGGCCCGCCGTCCCCGGGCAGGTGCGGGCCCACCTCCCCGATGAGCCCGCCGACCAGCAGGCTCGCGCGGCGCAGCGCCTCCCCCGCCGTGCGCAGCGCGCCGTCGGCACCCGGGTGCGGCGAGGTGTCGGCGGCGCGGTCGCACGCCCACATGGGCACCTCGACGATCGCGGTGACCCCGCCGTACCGGTGGGCGTACGTCCAGGTCGAGTTGGAAGCGTCCTCGCGCGGGCCGCCGGGCGGCGGCAGCACGTACACCCCCGGGCCGGGGCTCGGCCAGTGGAAGGCGTCGGAGGAACCGGCCTCCAGGGGGATGTCGAACTCGGCGGCGGACTTGGCGATCCGCTCCGCGAGCCGTGGGATCTCCCGGGTCACCTGGATGAAGGTGCCGCCCACGTCGATGCCGTGCAGCGAGCACTGCAGCACCGGCCGCAGCTCGTCGATGACCCCGATCAGCGCGCGGGTCTCGGGCAGTGCGCCGTCCAGCGTGCCGTCGTCCGGCAGCCACTCGGGCTGCTCGGCGGCGCGCGGGCGGAAGAAGTGCCGGTAGTGGCCGAGCATGGTGAACCGGGCGTCGGGGACGGCCTCGTTGAGCCGGGCGCCGTCCGGGTCCGCGCAGAGCAGGAAGTGCCAGGCGGCGTCGGCCCCGTCCCGCAGCACGGGGTCGGCGGTGACCCGCCGGGCCAGCAGCAGCACGGTGGCACCGCCGACCATCTCGTTGGCGTGCGGGCCGGCCACGACCAGGACGTTGCGCGATCCGTGCCCGACCGAGAGCAGCAGCAGCGGCTCCCCGGCCCGGGAGAGGCCCACCGTCCGCAGCCGGCAGACGTCGGGCCGGCGGAGCGCCAGGGCCCTGGCCTCCGCGGCGACCTCGTCCACGGTCGGGTAGCGCTCGCCGACAGCGGTCTCCCCCGGAGATGTCATGCAGCCCCCCGCATCGGTCCCTACGGTCAGGTTCGGATTGTTCCAATCCGTACGGAGCCGGGGCTAGAGCGCGTCGGGCGGCTGTCGGACCCGACACGGCGAAGGGGTACGGCTGCTGACGCAGCCGTACCCCTTCTCCGCCCGGCGGGTGCCGGTGCGCGGTCAGTGCCGGCCGGCGGCCTGACGGCGACGGGTCGCGAGGACCACACCGCCACCGGCGGCCAGCAGCACGGCCGCGGCGGCCGAGATCATGCCCACGTTGCTGCTGCCGGTCTCGGCGAGGTCACCCGAGCCGCCGTTGGGGGACTCGGAGGTCGCGGCCTCGACGGACTCGGACGCCGAGGCGGACGCCGACGCCGACTCCGAGGCCGGGGCGGTGGCCGAGGGGGTCTCGGTCGCGGCGGGGGTGGTCTCCTCGCCGCCGGCCGGGGTGGTCTCGCCACCGGCGGGGGTGGTCTCGCCGCCCGAGGGGGTGGTCGGGGTCGAGGTGGCGGGGGTGGACGGGACGGTCTGCGTGGTGCAGTCCTTCGTGCCGCCGTTCCACCAGGCGATCTTCTTGTCGCCGATGACCGCGTGGTCCGGGCCCTCGGGCAGGTCGCCGTGCTCGTAGCCGTCGTTGGCGTCCAGGACGCCGTCGTACTTCTTGTTGCCGTAGTACAGGTCGATCTGCGCGAAGCAGGTGACGTCCGGCACGGCCACGTCGAGGGTGTCGGTGCCGGTGGTGATCTTCACGGTGTCCCAGTCGTGGAACACCTGCTTGCCGGAGGTCTGGAAGGTGGCGCCGTGGGTGCGGTAGGAGGCGAGGGACACGGTGCAGGACGAGGAGCCGTCCGCGACCCGGACCTTGACGTGGACCTTGCCGTCCTCGCCGGGCTTGAGGTTGACGTCGTCGACCTTGACCGACGGGTACCAGGCCGTGCCGTCGAGCGAGAACTCGCAGCGGTCGGTGGAGGTCTTGGTGCCGCCGCCCTGGCCGGGCTTGTAGCCGTGGTGGCCACCGCGGTCCCAGCCCTTGCCGCCCGGGCAGTCGCCGGCCCAGGCGGAGGTGGCACCCACGGCGGTGAGGGCGACGGCCGCGGCGCTCACGCCCAGCAGCCGTCCGACGGTGACACGTCGCGATATGGACATGCAGAACCCAATCTTGGCGTTGCGTGGCCCGGCGGGCGCGGCTGACGGCAGCTCTCCCCGTACGTGAGCAGGCCGAGGCGTCACCGGGCGAGTGGTCGAAGTGCACACGGGGCTCATCGGCCCCAGTGGCACCACGCATCGTCGTGGCTCTGTCAATGGGCTGTCAACCTGGGGCGACGCAAAGGCTCGTGGACCGAGGTCTCGATCCGGTGCACCGCGGTCATCGCGCCGAAGGCCAGCACCCTCACCAGATCGGCGTCGTAGGGGTCGGGATCGGCGATCCGCCAGGCCTCGGCGTCCGCCTCGGTGATCCGGTACGGGGCGAGTGCGGCGAGCAGCGCCAGCCGTGCGCCGGGCCGTTCGGCGGCGGGTACGGCGGCGAGCGGAGCTGCGGTCCAGTCGCCGCCGAGCGGCGGATGCGCGCCGTCCCAGGCGTCGACCGCGGCCACCACCGCCTCCCGGGCCGCGTCGCCGAGCCGCTGCCCGCCCACGGCGGCGGCCCGCCGCAGCGCGGCGAAGGCGGTGCCCACCGGGGCGTCCGCGGCCCACTCCGGCGCGGGTCCGGCCGGGCCGCGCAGCAGGGGCAGGCTGGCCCCCGGCGGCAGCGGCCGGCGGACGGTGCGGGCCAGGGCCCGGCCACCCAGGCTGCGCACCAGCCGCAGCCGCTGCAGTCCGCCGGGGAGCATGTCCTCGGTCAGCAGGGCGGACACCATCCGGTTGACGAAGTGGAAGGCGAGCGCGGTGCCGATGAACTCCGGCGCGTCCTGCGGGCCGAAGGGGTATGCCACGGCCGCGGGGGCGCCGGGGGTCGCGGTCGCCCCGCCCCAGGCGACCAGCGCGGCCTGGGCGGGGTCGTCCGGCGTGCCGCCGCGGGCGACCGTCTCGGCGAGGCGGTGGTCACCCGTGGCGTGCAGCAGGACGGTGTGCGCGTCCACGCAGAAGGGGCAGCGGTTCGCCGCCGACACCCCCAGGGCGACGAGCTCCTTGTCGGTGCGCGGCACGCGGCCGGCCAGCAGCGACTCGCGCAGCACGGCCCAGGTCGCCGCGAGCAGGTCGGGGGCGGCCGACAGCGCGACGAAGGTCGGTGCGCGGCCGATGCCGAAGTCGGCGGCGAGCTGGGCGTAGACCTCGGCGGTACGGCCCGTGGCGTCGCCGGGTGGCGCGGGAGTGGTGAGACGGAAGGGCGTGGCCATGGCCGGGCCTCCTCGCTGACGGCTCGTGGACGGCGGTGTTCTCGACGGGTCGATGGTGGCCGCCCGGGGTCCCGCCGGTCGTCCTCCGGGGGAAGGGGGATGCCACTGCTCCGGGCGCCGGGGCCGTAGGCGGGACTACTCCACCGGGAGTAGCCGCGGAGCCGTCTTCGGGGAGGACGTGCCGCCCCGCTGGGCGGCGTAGGGTGCGGGCATGGGTGGCACGCTGATCGGGCGTCAGGGGTGGGCCGGGCTGCGGGGGTGGCGTGGCGTCGCCTTCGACGCGGTGATCGGCGTCGTCCTGGCCGTCGACGTCCTGCTGCTGCCCGGGGTGCCGCGCCCCTCGAACGCCCTCGACCTGGCGCTGGGCCTGGTGGGCGCGCTGGCGGTCGCCGGGAGCCGCCGCCGGCCGGCGGCGGCACTGCTGCTGTGCACGGGCTGCATGCTGGCGTACGCGCTGCGGGTGCACCCCGGCCCCTCGGCGGCGTTCCCCGTGCTGGTCGCGGTCCACATGGCGGTCAGGTCGGGCGGGAAGCGGCTGCCGGTGCAGCTGTCGGCCCTGGCGTTCCTCACCGGCTACCTCGCCTCCGGGCAGCCCGCGCCGACCTCTGCGCAGTCCACCGCGCTGCTGCTCGGCTGGTTCCTGGCCTCGGTCGCCATGGCCGTGGTGGGCCGGCACCGCCGGGCCTACCTGGAGCAGCTGGAGCGGCGGGCGCTGGACGCCGAACGCACCCGCGAGGAGGCGGCGTTGCGCCGGGCCGGCGAGGAACGGCTGCGGATCGCCCGGGAGCTGCACGACTCGCTCACCCACAGCATCTCGATCATCAAGCTGCAGGCCGGGGTCGCCGTCCACCTGGCCCGCAAGCGCGGCGAGGAGGTGCCCGCCGCGCTGCTGGCGATCCAGGAGGCGAGCGGGGAGGCGATGCGGGAGCTGCGCGCGACCCTGGAGGTGCTGCGCGGCACCGGCGGCGGCCACGGGCTGGACCGGATCGAGGACCTGGTGGAGCGCTCGCGCACGGCCGGTCTGCCCACCAGCGTCACGGTCGGCGGACGGGAACGGCCGCTGGCCGACGGGGTCGACCGGGCCGCCTACCGCATCGTGCAGGAGGCGCTCACCAACGTCACCCGGCACGCCGGTCCTGAGCCCCGCGCCACCGTCCGCATCGAGTACGGCGACCGGGAACTGGTCGTCCAGATCGACGACGACGGCACCTCGGCACCCGGCGACGGCCCGGTGCCCGGGGTCGGGCTGACCGGGATGCGGGAGCGGGTGACCGCGCTCGGCGGGCGGCTGCACGCCGGGCCGCGGCCCGAGGGCGGCTTCTCCGTGCGGGCCGAACTCCCCCTGGACGCACTGCCGGCGGCCGACGGCAGGACGGCGCCCGGGGCGGCCGGGGCGCCGCTGGAGGAGGTGTCGTGATCCGCGTGCTGATCGTCGACGACCAGGCGCTGATGCGGGCGGGATTCCGAGCCCTCCTCGACGCCGAGGACGGCATCGAGGTGGTGGCCGAGGCGGGCGACGGTCAGCAGGGCGTCGAACTCGCCCGGCGCCACGTGCCCGACGTGGTGCTCCTCGACGTCCAGATGCCCGTGCTCGACGGGATCGGCGCGACCCGGCTGATCGCCGCCGATCCGCGGCTGGCCGGCGTCCACGTGGTCATCCTGACCAACTACGGCCTGGACGAGTACGTCTTCGACGCGCTGCGCGCCGGCGCCAGCGGATTCCTGCTGAAGGACACCGAACCCGCCGACCTCGTCCAGGCCATCCACGTCGCCGAGCGCGGCGACGCCCTGCTCTCCCCCGCCATCACCCGCAGGCTGATCGGCGAGTTCGTCGCGCGGCCGCCCGACGCCACGCACGCGGCGGGCCTGGAGGCGCTGACCAACCGGGAGCGCGAGGTGCTCGCGCTCGTCGCCCGCGGGCTCAGCAACGACGAGGTCGCCGGGCGGATGGTCATCAGCCCGCTCACCGCCAAGACCCACGTCAGCCGGGCGATGACCAAGCTGGGCGCCCGCGACCGTGCTCAACTGGTCGTCTACGCCTACGAGTCGGGGCTGGTCACACCGAAGGGTTCGCCGCCGCGACCGTCGTGGCCAGCCCCAGCGCCTCCCGCGCCCTGACGGCCTCCTCGTGGCCGCTGTGCGAGTCCGCCGCCTCGTAGTGCTCGTAGTAGGCGTCCGCGTCCTTCGCCACGGCGGCCTTGGCCCAGTGCGCGCGTGACTTCCCGGCCTCCGCCACGAGCGCGGCGACCGGTTGCTCGGCACCGGCCGGCCAGTCGTGGGCGTCCAGCGCCCGGGCCTCGGCGGCGAGGGCGACCGAGACCTCGCCGGCCCAGGTGCGGTAGCCCTCGAGGTCGTCCTCGACGTACTCCTCCTCCGGCCCCTTCGCCATGGCCTCGTTGAGGACGTTGGCGGCCTTCAGATAGGCGACCTGGTGCGCGTCGAGCGTGCTCGCGTCCTGCCGCAGGGAGCCCTTGAGCACGCCCTTCTCCTTGCCGAACACGCAGGTCACCTCCCGGTCCCCGAGCTTCCAGGTCCCCCGGTCCGGGGCGTAGTAGTACACCCTGACGTCCGCCGGCACCGCCCAGCTGTCCATGGCGTAGGTGTCGGACAGCCGTTGGCAGCGGTCCTCCACGAGGTCCTTGAGCTCCGTGTCGCCCGGGTAGCCCTGGGGCCCGGGCAGCCGGAAGGTCCCGACCACCTCGCCGGCGTGCCCCTGTGCGCAGGACACGGTGTCCATGTCGGTGGTCGGGGCCTCCAGGTCGCCGCCGGGGGTGTCGAAGCAGTCGCCCCGGCGCAGCGAGAAGGCGCCGTCGTCCCGCGCCCCTTCCCTGACGCCCTCCTTGAAGCTCTTGACGAACGCGGCGGCCCCGCCGGCGAGCACCAGGGCGCACAGCAGCGTGCCGACGGCCGACAGCACCAGGCCGGTGACGGCCATGCCCTTGCCGCGCGCGCCCGTCCGTTTGATCTGCACCAGCGCGATCGTCCCCAGCACGACGCCGACCACCGGCAGCATGCACAGCAGCCCGGTCACCAGCGCGGCGACGGCGAGCCCGTTCAGCGGCGCCCGCTGCGCCGCGGGCGGGAGCGCCGGCTGGAGGGGGTACGACGGATACGGCGGAGGCTGCACGGAACGGCTCCTCACGGGCGGATGGCGTGGCGAACGGCCGCGCGAATATATCCCGGCCTCCGCGACCCGCTGTCGGCGGCCACCGTTAGGGTTCTGCCAGCGGGGCGCCGACACCGAGGGGGAGCACGATGTCCGCCGAAGCGGCCGAACAGGCCTGGGACCGCATCGACTTCTGGCTGGGCACCCACGCCCCGGCGACGTTCGCCATGCTCCACCCGCCGGCGCCGCGGGAGGAGATCGCCGCGGTGCAGCGGCGCATGGGCGTCACCTTCCCGCCGGACCTGGTGGCCACGCTGCGCCGGCACGACGGGGCGGACGAGGACTTCCTCCTGCCGACGCACGACGGTCTGCTGGGCACCCACGGATGCGAGGAGCGGTCCGGTTTCCTGCGCGGCATGCTGGCCGAGGTCCTCGACGAGGACGAGGCGGAGAACGACGGCGCCTACTGGCACCACCGCTTCGTGCAGTTCGCCTCCTACGCCATCACCGCGGACGGCCTGACCGTGGACTGCCGCCCCGGCGCGTCCTTCGGCGCGGTCGGCCGCTTCTTCGACGGGTCCGGCACCGACTTCGGCCACGCCCCGTCGCTGGGCGCGTACCTGGGCGACGTCGCCGACAGCCTGGAGCGCGGGCTGCCCTTCCAGGGCGGCCGGACCTGGCCCGTCGTCAGCGACGGCGTCCTGGAGTGGGACGACTCCGAGCGCGCCCACCCCGAGTGGGGCGATCCCTCGGACCCGCTGCCCTCCTCCGACGACGCCTCGCTGCCGCCGCTGCCGCCGCGCGGCTCCGAGGAGCCGCTGCGCGCCGTCCACGTGCGCAAGCTGGGCGGTCTCGGCGCACTCGTGGCCACGCTCCCCCGCGCGACGGTCGCCACCGCCGCGGCCCGGCAGATGCGCCGGCTCGCCGAAGAGTCCGGCCTGGCAAGGTACCCCGAGGTCGCCGCCGCCCTGGACACCCTCGACGGCGGCCGCACCGTCGGGCTCACCGGCACCGGTCCGCTCGGGCTCAGGCTGCGCCAGGTCCGCCGCGAGGCGTCCGCCCACCACGACGGCGTCCGCACACAGGCCGTCATGTGCTTCGTGCTGCTGCTCACCGACCTGCCCCACCGGGCGCTGGTGAGGACCGCCGACGTCCGCTCCCGGATCTCCCCCGGCTGGCGCGCCGCGCTCCACGCCGACCTCGGCTCCCCTCCGTTGCCGCCGGAGCCGGACGCCGCCTTCTGGACGACGCTGGAGAACCCGGCGATCGAAGCGGGCCGTCAGGGGGCGGGCGCATGACGACACGACGGACGGTGCTGGCCGCGGGTGCGGCGGTGCTCGCGGCCGGGTGCGGCTCGCGGCGTCCGGAGGCGGAGCGGCGCGAGGCCGCGGAGGGCCCGGTACGGACGGACACCGCCCCGCTGGAGCGGCGTTTCCCGCTGCTGGGTCGGCTCCACGGCGCCCACTGGCTGGGGTACGACCTGGTCGCGGGCAACGACGGCAGGTCGGTCCCCGGTCCTTCGGACGTACGGGTGGTCGGCGTCGCCGCCCTCACGGACGGCCGGGTCGCCGCGCTCACCGCGCACCACGACTTCCGCCCGGCGAGCCTGCCCGTGCTCCCGGGCCGGCTGGCCGGCTTCCTCCCGGCGGACGCACGGTGGCTGCGGAGCGGGTCCTTCGACGCCGAGATCACCGTGGACGCCTACAGCGGCTCGTTCCTGCTGTCGCAGGCCCGGGGCCTGGTCTGCTTCGACAGCATCAACCCGGTGGCCGCCGCCCCGTCCCCGTAGACCGGGGCGGGGCGGGGCGGCTCAGGACGTGCAGAGCGTCTGCTCCAGCACCTCGTTGACGGCCTTGGCCTGTTCCTCGGTGAGCTGGTGGCCGGCGCTGCCGAAGCGCGACTGCGCGGCGGCCACCGCGTTGCCGCCGCCGGTGATGGTGGCGCACTGCTGACGCGCGTTGGCGACGGCCTTGTCCGCGTCGGCCGCCAGGGCCGGGTCGACGGCCTTGAGCGCGGCGAGCAGCGCCGCGCGCCGGGCCCCGGTCGGCTCCTCGGGGATGCCCTCGCTGATGTCCGGCACCTTCGAACCGGACGCCGCGACGGACGGCGTGCCACCGGCGTCGGGCTTGCTGCCGGAGTCGTCGGTGCCGGAGCTGCAGGCGGGGACCGCGAGGAGCACGGCCGCGAGGAGCACTCCGGTGCTGAGGCGTGTACGCATGCCCGCCATGGTGGCCCGCGGCACCCGCCGGCACCCCCCGGTGCGCGGTTTCCGTCGCCGTGCTGTGACCTGCGGGAGGGCGGTCAGCCGCCCGTCACCTTGCGCAGCAGCCGCCGCACCCGGGACGGCGCGGGGGCGGCCTCCTGGTCGAGGGCGCGCTGGAGCTGGGCGAAGTGGTCGGCGCGGGTCTCCGAGAGGTACGGGTCCTTCAGCAGCGGCTTGGCGATCTTCCAGGCGCGCTGGTGGTCGCCCGCGTAGTGGCACACGTACGCCTTGGCCAGCTCCAGGACCTGCTTGAAGGGGACCCGTCCGGTGTGGTCGAGGTCGACCTGGTCCTGCACCGCGGTGATCAGGGCCAGCTTCTCGTCCACCGTGTGGTCGTCCTTGGCGATGCGTTCCAGCAGCTCGGCCGGGACCGGCCGGACGACCTCGAAGGCGAGGGTGGAACGGATCGGCGCACCGGCGATCTCGATGTACGGGAGCAGGGCGCCGGTGCTGTGGTGCAGCCACGGCAGGCGGGGGCTCGCGAAGTCCTGGTGCAGCACGACCGCACCGGGCTCCAGGCGCGGGAGGAAACGTTCCGCCACGCACCGGAACACCCGCGCCGTCTTGGCGATGTCGACGTGCAGGAACTCGATGGGGCTCTTGTCCTCCGGGTCGGAGGTGGTCCATATGTCGCCGGCGTGGACCTCGATGAACCCCATGAACGGGGCCAGCGCCGCCTCGAAGTCCTCCCGGAAGGAGCTGTCGCCCTCCGGCGCCTTGCCCGCCTTGAAGAACCGCTGCGTGGCGAAGGTTCCCTTGCCCACGCGGAAGAAGTCGAAGGCGTGCAGCCGGCCCTTCTGCTCGTCGAACGCGGGGTTCTCCCGCAGCCCCTTGGCGATGGCGTAGGTGGAGCCACCGCCGCCCGAGCCCAGCTCGACGAGGGCGCCGGTGCCGTTCACGTGGTGACGCGCCACGAGGTAGAGGAACCTCTGCTCCCAGACGCTCATCTGGGCGTACGGGATCTCCTCCGGGAGTACCACGTCGTCGAACATCGAGTAGAGCCTGCCGAGGGACGCCATCGTTTCCTCACATCTCGGAGCCGGGATGCGCCGATTCCACCCCGCGTCCCACACATCCCAAAAGGACCTGCACACACTGTGCATCCCCGCGACCGAAACGATTCACCATCCGGCGGCCTCCCGTACATCCGCCGACCATCGCCTGGCATGTACGCGCGAAACGACGAAGGGCCGGACCCCGGGGGGCCCGGCCCGTGACACCGGAGGGAACGGCAGGTCAGACGTTGAAGCGGAACTCCACGACGTCGCCGTCCTGCATGACGTAGTCCTTGCCCTCCATGCGGGCCTTGCCCTTGGCGCGGGCCTCGGGGATGGAGCCGGCCTCCACCAGGTCGCCGAAGGAGACGATCTCCGCCTTGATGAAGCCCTTCTGGAAGTCGGTGTGGATCACACCGGCGGCCTCGGGGGCGGTGGCGCCCTTCTTGATCGTCCAGGCGCGGGCCTCCTTGGGGCCCGCGGTCAGGTACGTCTGCAGGCCGAGGGTGTCGAAGCCGACCCGGGCGAGGGTCGCCAGGCCCGGCTCCTCCTGGCCCATGGACTGCAGCAGTTCCAGGGCCTCGTCGTCCTCGAGCTCGATGAGCTCGGACTCGATCTTGGCGTTGAGGAAGATCGCCTCGGCCGGGGCGACCAGGGCGCGCTGCTCGGCCTTGAAGGCCTCGTCGGTCAGCTCGTCCTCGTCGACGTTGAAGACGTACAGGAAGGGCTTGGTGGTCATCAGGTGCAGCTCGTGCAGCAGCCGGCCCTTCTCCGTGCCGGCGGTGATGCCGGCGGAGAACAGGGTGCGGCCGTCCTCGAGGATCTGCTGGGCCTCCTGGACGGCGGCGAGCACCGGCGCCTTCTCCTTCTGGAGGCGGACCTCCTTGGTCAGCCGCGGCACGACCTTCTCGATGGTCTGCAGGTCGGCGAGGATCAGCTCGGTGTTGATCGTCTCGATGTCGTCCTTGGGGGACACCTTGCCGTCGACGTGGACCACGTCCGGGTCGACGAAGGCCCGGATGACCTGGCAGATCGCGTCGGACTCGCGGATGTTCGCGAGGAACTTGTTGCCTAGGCCCGCGCCCTCGCTGGCGCCGCGGACGATGCCGGCGATGTCCACGAAGTCCACGGTCGCCGGGAGCTTGCGCTGCGAGGCGAAGATCTCGGCGAGCCTGTCCAGACGGGGGTCGGGGACACCGACGACGCCCACGTTGGGCTCGATCGTGGCGAACGGGTAGTTGGCCGCCAGCACGTCGTTCTTGGTCAGGGCGTTGAACAGGGTCGACTTGCCGACGTTCGGCAGGCCGACGATTCCGATCGTGAGCGACACGTGACGACTTCCCGTAGCGAGAGGTGGGTGGAATGGGCCGCCACGCCCGGGCGGGCGACCGGCGGACCGATCCACCAGTCTACGGAACGCACCGGCTCCGGGACGGGCCGCGCCCCCAGTGGCCCCCTGCGGCGGTGAAAAGTCGTGTCCTGCCCCCGTTTCCCCCCTCCTCGGCGCCTACGTTGGGTGCGTGGAGCAACACAGTGCGCGCACACCCCACAAGAACAGCGGTGCACCCACCGCCGCCTCCCCGCTGCCGCGGCCGGTCCGCCCGCAGCGTCGCCCGCAGGGCGCGACCGCCGTCCGGGGCGGTCTGCCCCGGGGGCCGCTGCTGCTGCGGGTGGCGCGGCTGCGCCGGACGGAGCCCCGGCTGACCGGACTGGGCACGGGCGTCTTCATCACGCTGACCGCGCTCGCCGGCGGCGCCGCGGACTCGCTGATCACGGGCGAGCCCGGCACCCTCTTCGGGGTCGTCTTCCTGCTGGCCTGCCTCGCCGCCGGGGCGTTCGTACGGCCGTACGACCTGTCGGCGGCGCCGGTCAGCGCGCCCATCGCCTTCACCATCGCGCTGGCCGTGACGGCCGGCGGCGACGGCGGGGGCTTCACGGGCCACCTGATGGGCCTGCTGACCGGGCTCGCCACCCAGACGGGCTGGTTGTACGGGGGCACGGTCGGTGCCGCGGTGATCGCGGCCGCGCGGAAGGTGGCCTATGTGATGCGCGAACGGCGCCGCTGAGCGCCGCCCTCCACCGGCCGCCTCCCGCCGGCCGCCGCGGTCAGGAGCGGACGGCGGCCGCCGCCATGCCCGCGCCGACGATGCCCGCGTTGTTCTGCAGCGCGGCCGGCACGATCTCGGCCCTGATGCCGGTCAGGAGCGGCAGGAACCTGTCGGCCTTGCGGCTGACCCCGCCGCCGAGGATGAACAGCTCGGGCGAGAAGAGCATCTCGACGTGGGTGAGGTACTTGTGCAGGCGCTTCGCCCAGTGCTCCCAGGTGAGGCCCTCGTCGTCCTTGGCCTTGGTGGAGGCCTTCGTCTCGGCGTCGTGGCCGTGCAGTTCGAGGTGGCCCAGTTCGGTGTTGGGCAGCAGGTTGCCGTCGACGAAGACGGCGCTGCCGATGCCGGTGCCGAGGGTGAGCACGATGACCGTGCCCTTGCGGCCACGGCCCGCCCCGTACTCCATCTCGGCCATGCCCGCGGCGTCCGCGTCGTTGAGCAGGGTCACCGCGCAGCCGACCTTCTGGGACAGGAGCCCGGCGGCGTCCATGTCGATCCAGCCCTTGTCGACGTTCGCCGCCGTGCGTGTCATGCCGTGCGTAACCACTCCGGGGAAGGTGGCCCCGACGGGGCCCGTCCACCCGAAGTGGTCGACGACCTGCTTCACGCACTCCGCGACGGCGTCGGGGGTCGCGGGATGGGGAGTGAGCACTTTGAAGCGCTCCTCCGCCAAGTCACCACGCCCGAGGTCGACCGGGGCACCCTTGATGCCCGATCCGCCGATGTCCACACCGAAAACGCTCATGCCCCAACGCTACGACGTGGCACGGTCGGTCACCCCTCGGAGGTGCCGCCCCGCATCAATTCGGCGGCCTCGGCGCGCAGGTCCCGGCGGAGCTCCTTGGGCAGCGAGAAGGTGATCGACTCCTCGGCGGCCTTGACGATCTCCACGTCCTCGAAGCCGCGGGCGGCCAGCCACTCCAGCACCTGCTCGACGAGCACCTCGGGCACGGAGGCGCCGGAGGTGACACCGACGGTGGACACGCCGTCCAGCCACGCCTCGTCGATCTCGTCGGCGAAGTCCACCAGGTACGAGGCACGGGCCCCGGCCAGCTTGGCGACCTCGACCAGGCGCACGGAGTTGGAGGAGTTGCGCGAGCCGACGACGATGACCAGTTCGGCCTCGGCGCCCATCTGCTTCACGGCGAGCTGACGGTTCTGCGTGGCGTAGCAGATGTCGTCGCTCGGCGGCGAGATCAGCAGCGGGAACTTCTCCTTGAGCGCGTCGACGGTCTCCATCGTCTCGTCCACGGAGAGCGTGGTCTGGGAGAGCCAGACGACCTTGGACGGGTCGCGGACCTCGACCTTCTCGACGTCGCCGGGGCCGTCGACCAGGGTGATGTGGTCGGGGGCCTCGCCGGAGGTGCCGATGACCTCCTCGTGGCCCTCGTGGCCGATCAGGAGGATGTCGTAGTCCTCGCCTGCGAACCGCACGGCCTCCTTGTGGACCTTGGTGACCAGCGGGCAGGTCGCGTCGATCGTGGCGAGCCGCCCCTTGGCGGCCTCCTCGTGGACGACCGGGGCGACGCCGTGGGCGGAGAACATGACGATCGACCCGGGCGGCACCTCCTCCGTCTGCTCGACGAAGATCGCGCCCTTCCGCTCCAGGGTCTGCACGACGTACTTGTTGTGGACGATCTCGTGGCGGACGTACACGGGGGCCCCGTACTGCTCCAGGGCCTTCTCGACGGCGATCACGGCACGGTCCACACCCGCGCAGTAGCCTCGCGGGGCGGCGAGCAGGACGCGGCGGGAAGTCGTAGCGGTCATGTGCCCATCGTACGGGGCCCGGACGCGGCCCCATCGCTGCCCCGGGTGGTCCGGACGGGGGTGCGAAGGCGGTGCCGGAGCGCCGCGGGGCGCACGCGCGGACGGCACGGGAGCAGGCACGGCGCTCAGCGGCAGCCCCGCGGGCCCCGGGCGGCACGGCGGGCGGCGAGCGCCCACCCGGTCGCGAGGGCGGCGCCCGCCAGGGGAAGGCAGCTGAAACAGCCGCAGCCGGGGCCGTAGCGGCCCACGCGGAGCCCGGCGTGGACGCGCGGCGGGCGTTCGGACGGGGTCCAGCCGTACCGGCCGGGTCGGCGCATGGGAACTCCCGGGACCTGTCGGTGACGCCGGCGTCACCGACGTCAGCGGTTTACCGGGTTGCCCCCAGCCTGCGCGGCGGCCGGGCGGGGGGACAGCGGGGCGTGCCATTCGGGTCGGACGGGAGGGGCGTCACTGTCCGTGGCGGGGGCTAGTCTCGGCGTATGGCTGTGAACACGTCCGCGGAGGCGCCGATCCCTGTCGGCGAGGTGTCCCGGCTGATCGGCGGCTGGGTCGACCGGCTCGGCCCGGTGTGGGTCGAGGGGCAGATCACCCAGTTGTCACGGCGCCCGGGCGCGGGCGTGGTGTTCCTGACGCTGCGCGACCCGTCGCACGACATCTCGCTCAGCGTCACCTGCCGCCGGGCGGTCTTCGACGCCTTCGACGGGGCGGTCGGCGAGGGCGCCCGGGTCGTGGTGCACGCCAAGCCGGAGTGGTACGCACCGCGCGGTCAGCTGTCGCTGCGCGCGGCGGAGATCCGCCCGATAGGCGTCGGCGACCTGCTGCTGCGGCTGGAGCAGCTGAAGAAGCGGCTGGCGGGCGAGGGCCTGTTCGCACGGGAGCGCAAGCGGCCGCTGCCGTTCCTGCCGCAGCTGATCGGGCTGGTCTGCGGCCGGGCGTCGGCCGCCGAGCGGGACGTGCTGGAGAACGCGCGACTGCGCTGGCCCGCGGTCCGCTTCGAGGTGCGCAACGTGCCCGTCCAGGGCGCGTACGCGGTGCCCCAGGTGATCGAGGCGGTGCGCGGGCTGGACGCGCACCCCGAGGTCGACGTGATCATCGTGGCGCGGGGCGGCGGCAGCGTGGAGGACCTGCTGCCGTTCTCGGACGAGCGGCTGGTGCGGACGGTCGCGGAGTGCCGTACGCCCGTGGTGTCGGCGATCGGGCACGAGCCGGACACCCCGCTGCTGGACCTGGTGGCCGATCTCCGCGCCTCGACGCCGACCGACGCGGCCAAGCGGGTCGTGCCGGACGTGGGCGAGGAGCTGGCCCGGGTCGAGCAGCTGCGGCAAAGGTCGCTGCGGGTGATGCGCGGGCTGCTGGACCGGGAGGAGCGGGGGCTGGCCGCGGCGGTGAGCCGGCCGTGCATGGCACGGCCCCATCTGATGGTCGACGAGCGCGCCGAGCAGGTCACGGCGCTGCTGGAGCGCTCCCGCCGCCATCTGCGGCACCGGCTGGACCGGGCGGAGGACGAGCTGGCGCACACCCGGGCCCGGGTCGTGGCGCTCTCCCCCGCCGCCACGCTGCAGCGCGGGTACGCGGTGCTGCAGCGTGAGGACGGTCAGGTCGTGCGCGCCGCGGACGAGGTGGCCGAGGAGGAGAAGCTGCGCGCCCGGGTGGCCGAGGGCGAGTTCACCGTCCGCGTCACGCGCTGACCGCCGGCGCGCCGTTCCCGGGCCGGCCGCCGCGCGCCCGGCCGCCGTGTCGGAGGGCGGCCCTAGGCTGGTGCCATGGCAGATCAGGACACGCTGGGGTACGAGCAGGCCCGCGACGAGCTCGTCGACGTCGTTCGCCGTCTGGAGGCCGGCGGCTCCACGCTCGAGGAGTCCCTCGCCCTGTGGGAACGGGGGGAGCAGCTCGCCAAGGTGTGCCGCGACTGGCTGGAGGGCGCCCGCGCCCGGCTGGACGCGGCCCTGGCGGAGGAGTCCGGCGGCGGCGCCGGGCAGGGGCCGGACGCCGTGGAGGAGGAGTGACCGGGTGAGCGGGGTGCGGGCGGCGTGAGCCGCTTCACGTCCGAATAGTTGAAAGTTTAGTTGAAATTTCATCTATGCTGAGGGGAGTGTTCCGGCGCGCCCCTCCCCAGGGCGCGGTTCCACATCCCCACAGAGGTACCGATGACGCTCCAGCTCGACACCGCCGCCCAGAACCTCCTCTTCCTCGAAGCGCGCACCGCCAACGCCTTCACCGACGAACCGGTGACCGACGAGCAGGTCCAGGCCGTGTACGACCTGGTCAAGTACGCCCCGACCGCCTACAACCAGCAGCCGCTGCGCGTCGTGCTGGTGCGCTCCCCCGAGGCCCGCGAGCGTCTGGTGGGCCACATGAACGAGGGCAACCGTGCGAAGACCGCCACGGCGCCGCTGGTCGCGGTCCTGGCCGCCGACAACGAGTTCCACGAGGAGCTGCCGGCCCAGTTCCCGTCCTTCCCGCAGGCCAAGGAGGTGCTCTTCGCCGAGCGCCCGGTGCGTGAGGCGTCCGCCGGCTTCAACGCCGCCCTGCAGGTCGGCTACTTCATCCTGGGCGTGCGCGCCGCGGGCCTGGCCGCCGGACCGATGACCGGCTACGACGCCGACGCCATCGACAAGGACTTCTTCCCCGACGGCGACCACTCCGTGCTGGCCGTGGTCAACATCGGCAAGCCGGGCGAGAACGCCTGGCGCGAGCGCGGCCCGCGCCTGGCGTACGACGAGGTCGTCACCACCGTCTGACGACGACCGTCACCGCCACCGGCCCTGCCGGTGGCCGTGACGTGGTTCAGGGGTCGGGGTTCAGCCCTGGCGGCCGCCCCGCTCTTCGAGCGCGGCGGCCAGTTCCGCGAGCCGGGCCATCGGGGCCGTGCCGGTGACCATCGTGGTCACCCCGCCCTCCTCGCGCACCAGCGCGTCGTACTTGTGGCCCTCGTAGCGCTGCCAGGTCTCACCGCCGACGCTGCGGGTCCCCACCCGCTTCGCCTCGTGGCTCTTCAGCGCGACGAACTTCTCGGCGGCCTCGTTGCTCTGCTCGACGGCCGCGTACTCGTTCTTCGGGTCGACGAAGCCCAGGTGCCACCGCACCGCCCCCGGGTCGGTGGACTCGTACGTCACCGAGGTCGCCCGCCAGTCCTCGCCGAGCCCCACCGGGGCCGCCACCTGGTACGGGGCGTCGCGCCGTGCCTGGTCGAGCTCGACCCGGTAGCCGACCACCTTGACGGGGTCGTGGTTCTCGTCGTGCGGGATGAAGAGCCAGATGCCCCCGGCGACGACGCCGATCGCCGCCATCGAGAGCACCATGTCCCGCAGTGTTTCCGTGCCGCGCTTCTTTGCCACGCCCCCTATGGTCCCCCATGCCCCGGACCGTCCGTCCGCCCGGGGTCGCACCCGGCGGAAATCCGCTCATGTGACAGGTGGCCTGCTCATCCTGGCGGGGTCCGGATAAGGTCGTAACACCCTCTTATCCCGGCCGTCCTCGTACAGAAAGGTGCGCTGTGATGACCGAGCAGCATGAAAACCACAACCTGCCGCCGCAACTCGAGGTGAATCCCGAGGCCCCCGACCGCAACCTCGCCCTGGAACTCGTCCGGGTCACCGAGGCCGCCGCCATGGCGGCCGGCCGCTGGGTCGGGCGCGGCGACAAGAACGGCGCGGACGGCGCCGCCGTCAAGGCCATGCGCACCCTCGTCTCCACCGTGTCGATGAACGGCGTCGTCGTCATCGGCGAGGGAGAGAAGGACGAGGCCCCGATGCTCTTCAACGGGGAACGCATCGGCGACGGGACCGGCGCGGAGTGCGACATCGCCGTGGACCCGATCGACGGCACCACCCTGACCGCCAAGGGCATGCCCAACGCCATCGCGGTGCTCGCCGCCGCCGACCGCGGCGCGATGTACGACCCCTCGGCCGTCTTCTACATGGACAAACTGGTCACCGGCCCCGAGGCCGCCGACTACGTCGACATCACCGCCCCGCCCTCGGTCAACATCCGCCGGGTCGCCAAGGCGAAGGGCAGCGCCCCCGAGGACGTCACGGTGGTCATCCTCGACCGCCCCCGCCACGAGGGCATCGTCAAGGAGATCCGGGAGACCGGCGCGCGGATCAAGTTCATCTCCGACGGCGACGTGGCCGGTGCGATCATGGCCGTCCGCGAGGGCACCGGCGTCGACATGCTCATGGGCGTCGGCGGCACGCCCGAGGGCATCATCGCGGCCTGCGCGATCAAGTGCCTGGGCGGCACCATCCAGGGCCGGCTGTGGCCGAAGGACGAGGCGGAGAAGCAGCGCGCCCTGGACGCGGGCCACGACCTGGAGCGGATCCTGCACACGGACGACCTGGTCGAGGGCGACAACGTCTTCTTCGTCGCCACCGGCATCACCGACGGCGAGCTGCTGCGCGGAGTGCGGTACCGCGCCGAGACCGCGATCACCCAGTCGCTGGTCATGCGCTCGAAGTCCGGCACGATCCGCCAGATCGACTCCACGCACCGGCTGTCGAAGCTGCGCGCCTACAGCACCATCGACTTCGACCGCGCGCGCTGAGCCGCCGCGGCAGCCGCCGCGCACCGGCACACGAGAACCGGGACCCCGCCGTGGCGACGGGGTCCCGGCCCTTGTCGTTCAGCCGGCCGCGGCGATCCGCGTCCCGGGCCGCTGCAGCTCCGCCTCACGGCGGCGGCGCCGGGCCAGTACGACCCTGCGCTCCGCGGCGGTCATCCCGCCCCACACGCCGTAGGGCTCCGGCTGGAGCAGCGCGTGTTCGCGGCACTCCAGCATCACCGGGCAGCGCGCGCACACCCGCTTGGCGGCCTCCTCCCGGGACAGCCGCGCCGCGGTCGGCTCCTTCGAAGGCGCGAAGAACAGACCCGCCTCGTCACTGCGGCACGCCGCCTCCGAGTGCCATGGGCCGCCCAGGTCCCGGGGGTGACTCAGGGAGGACCTGGAGGCTGCCGGGGGCTCGATCGGTTGAAGCACGGGATACTCCTGACGACGGCTCGGCTTGGTGTCACCCTTGCCCGTCGCTGCGGTGCCGGTGCGTCTCCACGGGTCTGTCGGCGTGAGGAGGGCTGCGGCGAGCGACGTGTCCCCTTGCCCTACCCGCTGTGCGCGCGTTCATGCGCACCGTGCCGGGGCCGCCGCCCGGGCCACGCCTCCGTGGCACCGGCATCACGCCCCGCCGACCCCCTTGCGCGGCACGGGAGTTGACCCGCGCCGCGGTCAGCCGTCGAGTTCGGCGGGGCCGAGCCCCTTCTTCTTCACACGCTTGCCCCGGCGCGGCTTGGCCTCGACGCCGCCCCAGAAGGCGAAGCCCTGCACCTTGATGACCGGGGCGTGCGGGTCGGGCGACTCGTACGCCTTGACGTCGGAGCCGCCCATGATGCCCACGACGCCGCCGCCGTGCAGGGTCACGTTCTCCGGGACCCTGATCTCGATGCCGCCCATGATGGCCGTGCAGTTGATGACGAGCTCGGGGCTGGTGAAGGTGGCCTCGGTGAGGTCGATGACGACGCCGCCCATGATGGCGACGGCGTTGATCTTCGAGCCGACCCGCCAGCGCCCCTTGCGCTCGGCACCGCCGAGGATGCCGATCAGGTTGGGGCTCTCCCCGGAGCCGTCCGGCACCCAGTGGTGCGCCCCGGGCGACGGGGCGGGTGCGCTCGTGGCGCGTCCCGCGGGGAGGTCGCGGACGTAGGGCTCCAGTTCGCCGACGGTCTTGGCCGCGTAGACCCCGTCGAGCCGCTCGGAGTGCTCCTCGGTGGTCAGACGGCCCTCCGCGAGGGCATCGCGAAGGATGTCGGCCACCCGGTCGCGGTCCGCGTCGGACGCACGGATATCGGCTTCGGCGACGGGGCGCACGGGGTGCTGTTCACGCTTCTGGAGCGACGACTCATCCACCCGACTACCGTACACAAACGCGATAGATCGCGACTAGGGCCGGTGAGGGTCACCTCACACATCCGGTACCCCGCGCACGTTCTACGCTTGTTGGGCTTCTATGACGCAGCGCCAGTGAGGATGTCCCTTATGCCCGAGTTCGCCTATACCGACTTGCTCCCCCTCGGTGAGGACACCACTCCGTACCGTCTGGTCACCTCCGAGGGCGTCAGCACCTTCGAGGCCGACGGCCGGACCTTCCTCAAGGTGGAGCCGGAGGCGCTGCGCAAGCTCGCCGCCGAGGCGATGCACGACATCTCCCACTACCTGCGTCCGGCGCACCTCGCCCAGCTGCGCCGGATCCTCGACGACCCCGAGGCCTCCCCCAACGACCGCTTCGTCGCCCTGGACCTGCTGAAGAACGCCAACATCGCCGCGGCCGGCGTCCTGCCGATGTGCCAGGACACCGGCACCGCGATCGTGATGGGCAAGCGCGGCCAGAACGTGCTCACGCAGGGCGGCGACGAGGCGGCCCTCTCGCACGGCATCTTCGACGCCTACACCAAGCTCAACCTGCGCTACTCCCAGATGGCCCCGCTGACCATGTGGGAGGAGAAGAACACCGGCTCGAACCTGCCCGCGCAGATCGAGCTGTACGCGACCGACGGCGGCGCGTACAAGTTCCTCTTCATGGCCAAGGGCGGCGGCTCGGCCAACAAGTCCTTCCTCTACCAGGAGACCAAGGCGGTCCTGAACGAGGCCTCCATGATGAAGTTCCTGGAGGAGAAGATCCGTTCGCTCGGCACGGCCGCGTGCCCGCCGTACCACCTGGCGATCGTGGTCGGCGGCACCTCCGCGGAGTTCGCGCTGAAGACCGCGAAGTACGCCTCCGCGCACTACCTGGACGAGCTGCCGGCCGAGGGTTCGCCGACCGGCCACGGTTTCCGGGACAAGGAGCTGGAGGAGAAGGTCTTCGAGCTCACCCAGAAGATCGGCATCGGCGCGCAGTTCGGCGGCAAGTACTTCTGCCACGACGTGCGCGTGGTGCGGCTGCCCCGCCACGGCGCCTCCCTGCCGGTCGCCATCGCCGTCTCCTGCTCCGCCGACCGCCAGGCCGTCGCGAAGATCACCGCCGAGGGCGTCTTCCTGGAGCAGCTGGAGACCGACCCCGCGAAGTACCTGCCGGAGACCACCGACGAGCACCTGTCGGACGAGGACGTCGTGCGCGTCGACCTCAACCGGCCGATGGACGAGGTGCTGGCGGAGCTGTCCAAGTACCCGGTCAAGACCCGGCTGTCGCTGACCGGCCCGCTGGTCGTCGCCCGCGACATCGCGCACGCCAAGATCAAGGAGCGGCTGGACGCGGGCGAGGAGATGCCGCAGTACCTGCGCGACCACCCGGTCTACTACGCGGGCCCGGCCAAGACCCCGCAGGGCTATGCCTCCGGCTCCTTCGGCCCGACCACGGCCGGCCGCATGGACTCCTACGTCGAGCAGTTCCAGGCGGCGGGCGGCTCCAAGGTCATGCTCGCCAAGGGCAACCGCTCGAAGCAGGTCACCGACGCGTGCGCCGCGCACGGCGGCTTCTACCTGGGGTCGATCGGCGGCCCGGCGGCGCGCCTGGCCCAGGACTGCATCAAGAAGGTCGAGGTCGTCGAGTACGCCGAGCTCGGCATGGAGGCGGTCTGGAAGATCGAGGTCGAGGACTTCCCGGCCTTCATCGTCGTCGACGACAAGGGCAACGACTTCTTCACGGACCCGGCGCCCGCGCCGACGTTCACCAGCATCCCGGTGCGCCCGGGGGCGTGACCCGTCCGACGGGCTGCAGGTGGGTGTGCCCGGGCACGAACTCCGTGAAGCTGTTGGCCACCGCGATGATCGGCTTGCCGATGTCCTCGC